>NZ_JZRI01000044.1:0-389672 GCF_000952175.1 Pseudomonas sp. ES3-33
CCGTAACGTGTTGATTTATTGCAATAAAAAACTACAGGATAGGGCTTTCGGCTTGTTTCACGAGTCCCTGTGCCACCGCGGCTTCCTGGTGCTGGGCAGCAAGGAGACACCGGAGTTTTCAGCCTTCGGCAAGCAGTTCGAACCCTTGGTCAAACAAGAACGGATCTACCGCAAATCATGAGCCATTCTTCGATTGAAGCCATCGTGATCGGTGCCTCGGCAGGCGGGGTCGAAGCCTTGCTGAACATTCTCAGCCCGCTGCGCGCAGGCTTCATGCTGCCGATCATCGTCGTGTTGCACCTGCCGGATGCGCGCCGCAGTCATCTGGCCGAAGTGTTCGCCCGCCGGGTCTCGATGCCGGTGCTGGAAGCAAGTGACAAGACGCCGGTAGTGCCGGGCACGCTGTATTTTGCGGCGCCCGGTTATCACCTCTCGGTGGAACAGGACCGGACCTTCTCCCTGAGCCTGGAAGATCGCGTGCACCACTCGCGCCCGGCCATCGATTACCTGTTCGAATCGGCGGCCGATGCCTATGGCGTCAACCTCGCTGCAGTGCTGTTGACCGGCGCCAACCGGGACGGTGCCAGCGGCCTGGCACAGGTCAAGGACCGGGGCGGCCTGACCATCGTCCAGGATCCACAAGAGGCGCAGGTGGCCACCATGCCGTTGGCGGCATTGGCCACCCACCAGCCGGATCACATTCTTCCCATTCACGGCATCGGCCGTCTGCTTGTCGAGCTGGAACGAATCGCATGCTAAGTAATATTCAAGCCAAACTGCTGATCGTCGACGATCTGCCGGAGAACCTGCTGGCGCTCGAAGCGCTGATCAAGCGTGAAGACCGCATGGTCTACAAGGCCTTGTCCGCCGACGAAGCCCTGTCCCTGCTGCTGCAGCACGAGTTCGCCATGGCCATTCTCGACGTGCAGATGCCCGGCATGAACGGCTTTGAACTGGCCGAGTTGATGCGCGGCACGGAAAAGACCCGGAACATTCCGATCGTGTTCGTCAGCGCCGCCGGTCGCGAGCTCAATTACGCGTTCAAGGGCTACGAAAGCGGGGCAGTGGACTTCCTGCACAAACCGCTGGATATCCATGCGGTCAAGAGCAAGGTCAATGTGTTCGTCGACCTGTATCGCCAGAGCAAGGCGATGAAGCAACAGGTCGAGGCGCTTGAGCAAAGCCGTCGCGAGCAGGAAGCGCTGCTGCAGCAATTACAAAGTACCCAGCTGGAACTGGAGCAGGCAGTGCGCATGCGCGATGACTTCATGTCGATCGTCGCCCACGAAGTGCGAACGCCGCTCAATGGCTTGATCCTGGAAACCCAGCTGCGCAAGATGCACCTGGCCCGGGAAAACGCCGCCGCTTTCACCCTGGACAAGATGCACGCCATGGTCGATCGCGACGAACGGCAGATAAAAAGCCTGATCCGCCTGATCGAAGACATGCTGGATGTTTCGCGGATTCGTACCGGGAAACTGTCGATCCGCCCAAGCCGCTTCGATCTCTCGGCGCTGGTGCGTGGTTTGCTGCAAAACTTCGCCCCGCAAATCGACGCGGCCGAGTCGTCGGTTTCCCTGGATGCCGATGAACCGATAGAGGGCAATTGGGATGAATTTCGTATCGAACAAGTGATCTCAAACTTGTTGACCAACGCTTTACGGTACGGCGCCAAAAGCCCGATCGCCGTGAAGGTGTACAGTGAGAACGGTCAGGCGCGGGTAGAAGTGCAGGATCAAGGGATCGGCATCGGTGAAGAAAACCAGAAGCGGATCTTCCAGCAATTCGAGCGCGTCACGGCCAAGCATGCCGTCGCCGGCCTGGGCCTGGGCCTGTTTATTTCAGAACAGATTGTGACGGCCCACGGCGGTACCATTACGGTCGAAAGCCGGATTGGCGAAGGCGCCCTGTTTCGCGTTTGTCTGCCGCTGTAGGAAATCAGGCAGATAAACGCAACCTCTGGTCGACCCCACGGTCGTATCAGCAGCTATTGACCGAACAAAGGCTTCCCATGAGTGAAGATGCGCAAGATGTAGTACTTGTCGTCGAGGATGACCCCTCGATATTGATGGTGTTGTCCGCTTATTTATCGGGCGAGGGCTACCGCGTGCTGCAGGCTGAGAACGGCGAGGAGGCCTTCGCTATCCTCGCGAGCAAACCTCACCTGGACATGATGATCACCGACTTCCGCCTGCCCGGTGGCATTTCCGGCGTGCAGATTGCCGAGCCCGCAGTAAAATTGCGACCGGAACTGAAGGTGATCTTCATCAGCGGCTACCCGCAGGAAATCCGCGAGACCGACAGCCCGATTACCCGCAAGGCACCCATCCTGGGCAAACCATTCGATCTGGATGTGTTGCAGGAATTGATGCGGGACATGCTGTCGTAGAAGCTGCGAAGACACCCCGCAGCAGCTGCGTACGACCTGCGTAGGAGCTGCGTAGGAGCTGTCGAGTGAAACGAGGCTGCGATCTTTTGATCTGAAATAATCCAGCGCGATCCCTCGATCCCGAAATCAAAATCAAAAGATCGCAGCCTTCGGCAGCTCCTACCGGTCACAAACCGGCCAAACCCGGTCAAACCCGGTCAAAGCGGGTCAAGCCAAGCCAAAACCGGTCAAAAAAGCCTGCAGGCTCAAATATGGGTCATCTCCCGCACCTTCGCCGTCAACAGGTCGAAGGTGAAGGGCTTGGTGATCATCTGCATCCCAGGGTCAAGAAACCCGCCACGCACCGCCGCGTGTTCTGCGTAACCGGTAATGAACAACACCTTGAGATCCGGCCGGAACTGCCGCCCGATCTCCGCCAGCTGCCGCCCGTTCATGCCAGGCAGCCCGACGTCACTGATCATCAGGTCGATGCGTTGCGTCGAGTCGAGAATCGGTACTGCGCTGTCTGCGTCGCCGGCTTCCACATAGGCGTAGCCAAGATCGCTCAGGACCGTGCTGACGAGCACTCGCACCGCCGGATCATCTTCAACGATCAACACTGTCTCGCCGTTTCGCGCGTAGGGCGCATGAGGTGCATCCACCGGCAAATACTGTGGCACATCACCGCCAAAACGCGGCAGGTACAGGCTCACGGTAGTGCCCGCACCCACTTCACTGCTAATGGCCACATGACCCCGAGACTGCTTGCTGAAACCATAGATCATCGACAGGCCCAGTCCCGTGCCCTGGCCGATGGGCTTGGTGGTGAAGAAGGGGTCAAAGGCCCGGCTGATGGTGCTTTGTGGCATGCCGCAGCCGTTGTCCGTGACGCTGAGCATCACGTAGTCGCCCGGCGCCAGATTGGCATGGGCGTCGGTAAAGGTCGCATCCAGGTGTTCGTTGCGAGTCTTGACCACCAGCTTGCCGCCGTTGGGCATGGCGTCCCGGGCATTGATGACGAGGTTGAGCAGGGCGCTTTCCAGCTGATTGGGATCGGCCTCGGCCACCCACAGTTGCTGATCCAGCTGCATGTCCAGCTGAATGCTTTCGTCAATGCTGCGCTGCAACAGCTCGCCCATGGAGACCACCAGGGCGTTCATCTCCACGGGTTTGGAATCCAGCGACTGGCGGCGTGAAAACGCCAGCAGCCGGTGGGTCAGGCCGGCGGCGCGATTGGCCGAGGTCACACCCAGGTCGATCAAGCCGTCCAGGTCGTCCGTGCGACCACGGGCCAGACGCCGGCGTAACAGCTCCAGGCTGCCAATGATCCCGGTCAACATGTTGTTGAAGTCGTGAGCAATGCCACCCGTGAGCTGTCCCACGGCTTCCATTTTTTGCGACTGGCGCAGGACTTCTTCGTTATGGCGCAACTGCGCGGTGCGTTCCTCTACCTGCTGTTCCAGGGTTTCGAGGGTATTCTGCAGGCGTAGCTCGCTCTGACTCAGGTCGATCAGCCGGTCCCTGGCTTCGTACTGTCGTCGGCGCCCGCGCAAGGCGGTGGTGACCAGGCTGATCAAGGTCACCGGATGAAAAGGGCGCTCAAGGAAGGTCACGTTGCCCAGTTGCGGGCTGAAACGCGAAGCGGGGTTTTGCTCAGGGCCACCATGATAAGTCATCAATACGATGGGCAGATCCGACCATGCCGGCTGTTGCTCGATCAGGCCCACCAGGGGTTCGAGATCGCCGCCCAACAAGGCCTCAGAAGAAATTAGCAACAGCCCGGCACCCAGAACAAGCTCACTGCACAGGGACGTCAGGTCGCGGGTGATGATCCCGGTAAATCCGGCTTCGTTGAGCATCATCAGGGCGATCTGGCTGTCACGTCCCAATGGCGCGAGAATGATCGCGCGCTCGGACTTTGCTACCTGAGCCGTCACGGGGCTTCGTCCCCGAGTAACGGCTTGCGGGCGCCCATGTAGGTAGGTACGCCGCGCAGAACACCCTGGAAAGCATCGAGCGGCTCGCCGATGGTCATGCCCTTGCCGCTGATACGGTATTCACGGATGGTGGATTCGTGGCTGCCGGTGCGCTTCTTGATGATGGAGATCGCGCGGCGAACCTTGCCCAACGCTTCGAAATAGCGCAGCAGGATCACCGTGTCAGCCAGGTAGGTAATATCGACGGGGGCCTGCATGTCGCCTACCAGGCCGTGCTGGGCAACGGTCATGAACGTCGCGGCGCCCCGACGGTTGAGGTACAGCAACAACTCGTGCATGTGCAGGACCAGGGCATTTTCTTCCGGCATGGCGGCCTGATAGCCGTTGATGCTGTCGATGACCACTGTCTTGATTCCGCGTTCATCCACGTAACGGCGCACCCGGTGGGAAAATTCGCCGGGGGACAGCTCGGCCGCGTCGACTTGCTCGATCATCAGGTTGCCGGTGTCCTGCAGGGCCTTGAGGTCAATGCCCATGTTATTCATGCGCTCGAACAGCAGCCCCAGTTCTTCGTCGAAGATAAACAGCGCGGCCTTTTCCCCGCGCAGCACAGCCGCTGCCGCAAAGATCATCGAAATCAGCGATTTGCCCGTACCGGCGGGGCCAAGGATGAGGGTGCTGGAGCCGGTTTCGATGCCGCCGCCGAGCAGGGCATCAAGCTCTTTGATGCTGCTGGTCATTTGGGTGCGGATGTACTTGCCGCGGTGTTCGGCGGCCACCAGACGGGGGAATACATGCACGCCGTCACCCATGATGGTGAAGTCGTGGAAACCTCCGCGGTACTTCTGGCCGCGGTATTTCACCACACGAATGCGCCGGCGTTCGGCGCCGTAGTTGGGTGTCAACTCTTCCAGTCGAATGACCCCGTGCGCGACGCTGTGCACGGTCTTGTCCAGGGATTCGGTAGTGAGGTCATCCAGCAGCACTACGGTGGCGTCGTAGCGCACGAAGTAATGCTTGATGGCGAGGATCTGCCGACGATAGCGCAGCGAGCTCTGGGCCAGCAGACGGATCTCGGAGAGGCTGTCCAGTACAACGCGGGTCGGCTTGACGCGCTCGACCACTTCAAAAATCTGCCGGGTCGCTTCGCCAAGCTCCAGGTCGGAGGAATACAGCAGGCTTTGCTGATGTTCGGCGTTGAGCAGGCTTTCCGGAGGTGTCAGCTCGAAGATGTGGATGTTTTCGTCCAGTTCCCAACCGTGGGACAACGCGCCCTGACGCAACTCTCGTTCGGTTTCCGAAAGTGTGATGTACAACGAGCGCTCGCCGGCTCGAGCGCCGGCCATCAAAAAATGCAAAGCAACGGTGGTTTTGCCAGTACCGGGTTCACCCTCCAGCAAAAAAACGTGTCCGCGGGACAAGCCACCGGCCAGGATGTCATCCAGACCTTCGATACCGGTAGCGGCCTTTGCGCTGAACAACTCGTTAGATGTAGACAAAAAAAGCCCTCTCATGACTAGGGGAAGCGAGGCCGCAGGCCTGAAGTGCCTGCTCGGACTGCCTGATCACTTGACCTTGTGCCATCACGGCGGTTCCACACTATTTGCGGTTTTGGCGTATTTTGGGCTTCAACGAGTTGTGGGTTATTCAGGATTTAGGGCTTTGGCAAGTTGTTGGGTATGCAGGATTTTGAGAGCAAAGCTAACGTTGCTTCTACTGGACCCAACTTGCCTCAAAGCCCCTGCTGCAACGCCGGATCATCCGGGTTCATCTGCTCAAGCTGAGCCAGCAGAATCTGCACATTCTGCAACTGCCCGCTTTCCTTCCAGTAATTGATCAACAACACCCGGGCCCGACGATCGGCGGGATGGCGCTGGACTATTTCCTGCAACTGCTTCTGCGCCGCTTCCAGTTCCTGCTCATCGTGCAACGTGGTAGCCAGGTCGTAGCGGTAGTCCTTGTTATCAGGTTCCAGCTCTACCGCCTTGGCCAAACCCAGAACGGCATATTCACTCTGCCCGTGATGCAGCAACCACATTCCGAGAGCATGCTGCAGGTAAGCCGAATCCGGCTGGGCTTTCAACTGCTTGGCCAACAGCAGCCGGGCGGCGTCGCTCTGGCCTTGCCTGTCCAGTACGTCGATTTGCATCACCAGCGCCGGCAGATTGGTGGGGGCCAGTTGCAGAGCGTTCTCCAGCGCCTGCTGCGCCTCCTTCAGGTCACCGTTATGCAGATGCAGCAGAGCTAGCTGGTAATAATTGTCAGCGCTGGGCGGTTGCGCCTGCAGATCCTTCTCCCAGGCATCAATGGCCTGTTCCAGCGGCCCGAAATACAAGCCAAGCTCATCCGGGGACAGGCCGAGCAAGGCATTTACCGCGGCATAACGCACCTGCTGTTCGCGGTCATCGAGCAATGGCCCGATCAACAGGCTGCGCTGGCCATTGGGCACCAGGGCGCTGATGGTCTTGACGGCAGCCACGCGCACCTTCGCCGATTCGTGTTGCAAGTCGGCATCCGCCAGTTTGAGGGCGACCGAGCTTGGGTAGTTAGGCAGTTCGGCGTGCAGCCAGATTCGTCGTTTATCGGAGATGTCGGGGCGCGCCAGTTGTTGATAGAGCACCCGCGCAGCGCCAGGTTTGCCGGCTCGGGCCTGCTCCAGCGCTTCGCTGTAACCCCGCTTGATCGCAGGCGGGACGTCGGGGGTGGTGCTGCGCAGGAAGAACCAGGCCAGCACAACGGCGAACAGCGCGCAGAGGCTGATGATCAGGTAGCGGCGAGACTGGGGCATGCAGGAATCCATTGCTGACAAGCTTGTGCAAAGCCGTCAGCTTCGGTCAGGCAGGGCCTGGAGTCAAACCCTGACGCGTGCTAATGAAATGCATCGACAGACTGCCCCCAGTGACTACGCTTGCAGGGACAAGACTGGTCGAGCGCATCCATGCAGCCGCTGCTTCAATATTTCAAGGCAATGTTCAACCCCGGGCCAGGGGTGTTGTTGTTCGCCTTGAGAACCATCGCCGCCGGCCTGCTCACGCTGTACCTGGCGTTCCTGTTCGACCTGGACCAGCCAAAATGGTCGATCATGGCGGTGGTCATCGTCAGCCAACCCCTGGGCGGCATGACCCTGGCGCGCAGTTTCGGCCAGGTCATCGGTACCACCCTGGGCGCCGTGGTCGCCGTGCTGATCATGGCGATTTTCCCCCAGGCGCCGCTGCCATTCATTCTGACCCTGGCCTTGTGGCTGGCCCTGTGCACCGCAGGGGGGACGTTGTTGCGCTACACCAGTTCCCAGGCCTTCGTGCTCAGCGGTTACACCGCGGTGGTAGTGGCCTTGCTCGCCGTACCCGAGCCGGATGGCATCTTCCTGCTGGCGGTAACCCGTGTCACCGAGACCTTGCTGGCGGTGGCGTGTGTCTGCGTGGTGAGCCTGCTCACGGCGCGCCCGGAGTCAGTCGCCCGGGATTACTTCACCCGGATCGACCAGGTCATCAAGCTGCTCGCCACCCACGCCGCCGCTGTTATCCGCACCGAGGAAAGCGAGGACGATTTCCATCGTCGGCAAATGCAGTTGTTGGGCGAAATCAGCGCCCTGGAAGGCGTGCGGCGTCATCTGTATTTCGACGCGCCGCGGCTGCGCAGTGCCAACGCTCTGGTGCAACTGCTGGGTAACCAGCTGGTGCTGCTGACGTCACGCCTGACTGCTCTGCGGCACCAGCGGCTGCTGCTGACTGAACGTTGGGAGGGCGAACTGCCGGAAGAAATACTGCAGATTCGCGCCGAAGAACTGACATTCCTCGACGAACTTGCTTTGCAGGGCCGTTCGCTCGCGGCCGAGTCTCGCCAGCATTTCATCTTGTTGCAGCACCGCTTCGATGAGCTTGCCTATCGCGCCGAGCAACTGACCGAGGCCATGCCGGCGACGTTGCGCTCGCTGGCCTGGTCGCTGCGCTGGGAACAGGCACGCCTGCTTGAGCAGCTGGGGCAGATTCTGGAGCTCAGCGATGCGATTCAGGAGGAGCGCCGCGCCAGCTCGGTGTTCCGCGGGCAGAATAACCCGTTGCACCTGGATTTCACCCTGGCGGCCATGAACGCGGTGCGGGCCTTTACAGCGTTGGTGGTGGCCGGTCTGATCTGGATCGAGACGGGTTGGGACGGCGCCCGCGGAGGGATGGTGCTGGTGGGCATTCTCTGCTCATTGATGGCGACATTCCCGCGGCCGCTGTTGGCCGCGCAGAGTTATGCCCGAGGGCTGGGATTGGCACTGGTGGTGTCAGCGCTGTATCAGTTCATGCTGGTGCCGATGATCAGTGACTTCGAAATGCTCGCGCTGTTGCTGGTGCCCTTGCTGTATGCCGTGGCGGTGGGTTTGGCCAGCCCGCCCACTACCGGCACCGGGATCGGCCTGGGGTTATCCACCTTCCTTCTGCTGGGGCCGCAGAACGCGGGGATCGGCCAGAATACGGCCATCCAGTGGTTCGAATTTGCTGGCGCGTACATGTGCGCCACGGCGCTGGCATTGAGTGTCTATGCGCTGATTTTTCCCTTCCGGCCAGCCTTGCGCATCCGCCGGCTGTACTTCGAGAATCGGGCGCAGGTGTATGCCTTGTTGAAGGCCGCGGCCAGCGACGAACAGCAATTCGCCTTCGAGAGCCGCATGGTCGACAGGGTCACCATGATGCTGGGGCTGCTGCCCGCCGCGAGCGACAAAGACTCCAGGGCATTTTTCGAGTTCAGCCTGGGCTGCATGGCGTTAGGCGTGGCATTGAACCAGCTGCGACAGCAGGGGCAGGGCAACAGTTTGCTGGACGAAGAAGTGCAAAGTCGCTTGCTGGCCACCGTGCGCGAGACCGGGCGTCTGATCGCAGGGCGCCAGGGTATTGAACTGACTGCCGTGCTCGGTAGCCTGCACCAACTCGGTGATTACCTGGACACTTTGCATTCGGGCGCCCATGAACATTTGTGGAGCGTGTTCCGTATGCGCGTTGCGCTGTTGATTGTGGTGTCGTTCCTGGAGCGCCACTCGGCGCATTTTCAAACGGTGGACGTGGAAGGAGTAGCTGATTTTGCCCATTGATCTGGAAGTAGGCGGCGTCTATCTGCCGCCAATCGCCCAGGCCCTGCTGCTGGCCCTGCCGGTTTTCCTTGCCTTGGACTGGGCCCTGCGGCGCATGGGGGTGCTGCGCTTTGTCTGGCACGAGGCGCTGTTCGAAGGCGCATTGTACGTGTGCGTGTGTGCCGCCCTGATACTGGTGATGGGAGCCTGACACCTTGAAAAAATTACTGCCCCGTCTAACCACCCTCGCCGTAGTGCTGCTGGCCTTCTTACTCGGCTGGTTTGCCTGGAATCACTACACGCGTGCGCCCTGGACCCGTGACGCGCGGGTGCGTGCCGACGTGGTCACCTTGTCGGCCGACGTAGCAGGGCGCATCGTCAGCCTTGGCGTGCAGGACAATCAACATGTTGCCAAGGGCCAGCTGCTGCTGGAGATCGATCCGGCGCGATACACCCTGGCCGTTGAACATGCCAGGCGTGCGGTAGAAGTATCCAAGGCCACGCTGGGGCAATCCGAGGCGGCGATCGTGTCCAGCGAGGCATTGCTCAAGCAGCGTGAGAGTGAGGAAAGACGCCGGCGCAAGCTCAAGGAAGGGTTCGCGATCTCGGGTGAGGAGTGGGAGAAATCCAGTACCGAGGTGGCGGTGGCCAAGGCCGAGTTGCTGCGCAACCAGGCTAACCTGGGCTTGGCCCAGGCCAATGTGCAACTGGCAATTGCGGCGCTGACCCAGGCCGAACTCGACCTGCAACGCACCCGCGTGGTGGCACCGGTGAGTGGCTATGTGACCAACCTGCTGACCCGCGAGGGTGACTATGCCCCGGCGGGCGGCGCGTTACTGGCGCTGGTGGACAGCGATTCCTTTTATGTCGCGGGTTATTTCGAGGAAACCAAATTGCCGCGCATCCAGGAGGGCGACCCCGTGAAGATCGAATTGATGAGCGGCGAGACCTTCGCTGGCACGGTGCAAAGCATCGCCTTCGCCATCGCCGACCGGGAAAACCTGCCAGGTGGGCGTCTGCTGGCCAACATCAACCCGAGTTACACCTGGGTAAAACTGGCACAGCGGGTGCCGGTGCGCATAAGGATTGATCCTGCCTATGCGGCAAAAAACCGCCTCCGGGCGGGGACAACCGCGACCGTGACCGTGCTGGAGAACACCCGACAACAGGAGCGATAAAAGCTTGCGCAATTGATGGGTGGGCCGCCTTGAGTGTGCCTCCCACCTACCTGCCAAACGCGCAAAAAAAACCCCACGACCGGATGAGGCGCGGGGTTAAACAATCGGTTGGTTGCGGCCAACCAAAGGGGCTCTTGAAGCTGTTACTGACTGGCGACCGTCTCCGGTGCCCAACCGCCGCCGAGGGCCTTGTAGATCGCGACGATGCCGCGATACAGATCGACCTCGGCCTGGGCCTGGGTATCTTCTGCTGCCAGGCGCTCACGCTGCGCGTCGAGCAGCACGAGGAAGTCGGCCGTGCCTTCGCGGTAACGGATTTGCGCCAGGTCGGCGGCCGCACGGCTTGATTCACTCTGACGAATCAACGAAATCAGGCGCTGTTGGCGTTTGCCATAGTCGCTGAACGCATTTTCCGATTCTTCCAGTGCCAGCAGCACCTGCTGTTCATAGGTCGCCAGCGCGCCTTCGGCATCAGCATCGGCACCGCGCAAACGGGCGCGCACGCTGCCCAGGTCGAACGCCGCCCAGGTAATACTTGGGCCCAGCGCCCAGGCGTTGGCCGCTGCGGAGCCGATCTGCGAACCACGCCCGGCGGTAAAGCCAAGGAAGCCGCTCAGACTGACCCGGGGGAACAGATCGGCCTTGGCCACGCCAATCCGCGCAGTGGCCGACGCCAGCCGGCGCTCGGCACTCAGGATGTCGGGACGGCGTTGCAACAGCTCTCCCGGATCACCGATCGGCAAAGCCTTGGCGATGGCGGGCAGATCTTTGGGGCCTAGATCGACACTCAATTTGTCCGGGCGCTCACCGAGGAGAGTGGCAATGCGGTTTTTCTGCCGCACCTGCTCGGCTTGCAACTGCGGCACGCTGGCTTCAACCGATGCCAGGCGTGCATCGGCCCTCTCGACATCAAGCTGATCACCGACGCCGGCATCACGCAGGCTGATGGTGATCTTGCGCGACTCCTGCTGATTGTTCAGGTTGGCCAGGGCTATCTTTTCTCGCAGCTGTGCGCCGCGCAGCTGACCGTAGGAATCGACCAGCTCGGCAATCATGGTGACTTGCAGCTGGTACAGATCGGCCTCGATCCCTTGCTGTTCAGCATCGGCCGACTCCAGGTTGCGCTGGATGCGGCCAAACAGATCAATCTCCCAGGCCATGTCCAGGCCCAGGTCGTAACGTTCGCTGTTGACCCGGCTGGTGGTCTGGCCTGGAATCTGCCCCTTGCCAAGGTCGCTGCTGGCGCGGCTGGTGATGGTGGGCATGGCGTCATTGCTGACATCGTCACGAATCGCCCGGGCGGCTTTCCAGCGCGCAAAAGCCACTCGCAAGTCGCGGTTGCCTTGCAGCGACTGGACCACCAACTGGTTGAGGGTCGGATCTTCAAATTGCTGCCACCAGATGCCTTCGAAACGCGAGCGGTCGAAGTTTTTCTGGCCGCCAGTACCTTCGGTCGCCGCCGTGATATGGGCCGGCTCCGTCGCAGGCGTCTGATAGTCCGGGCCTACGGCGCAGGCGCTAAGAGCCAGCACCAGCAGGCTCGGCAGGAAGGCTTTCAGGCTCATTGTTGCGCCTCCAGTTTCAGGGCCTTGGCCGCTTTGCGTTGTTCGCCGCGCTCCACGAAATTACGAATCAGCACATAGAACACCGGCGTCAGCAACAGGCCGAAGAAGGTCACCCCAAGCATCCCGGAGAACACCGCGACACCCATGGCGTGCCGCATTTCGGCGCCAGCACCACTGGAGAACACCAGGGGTACCACACCCATGATGAACGCAAAGGAGGTCATCAGGATCGGCCGCAGACGCAGGCGGCAGGCTTCGAGCACCGCCGCCAGCGGGCTCATGCCTTCCTCCTGTTTATCCTTGGCAAACTCGACGATCAGAATCGCGTTCTTACAGGCAAGCCCCACCAACACTATCAAGCCGATCTGGGTAAAGATGTTGTTGTCGCCGCCGGAGGCAATCACACCGACAATCGCCGACAGCAGGGTCATTGGCACGATCAGAATCACCGCCAGAGGCAGGCTCCAGCTTTCGTACTGCGCCGCCAGTACCAGGAACGCCAGCAGTACGCACAGTGGGAACACGAACAGCGCGGTGTTGCCGGACAGAATCTGCTGGTAGGTCAGGTCGGTCCATTCGTACGTCATGCCGTTCGGAAGTTCTTCCTTGAGCAGTTTTTCGATGGCTTTTTCCGCTTGTCCGGAGCTGTAGCCCGGGGCTGCCGCACCGTTGATCTCAGCGGTAATGAAGCCGTTGTAGTGCATGACGCGGTCCGGCCCCGAGGTGTCGCTGACCTTGATGAAGGTCGCCAGCGGGATCATTTCACCCCTGTTGTTACGCACCTTGAGCTGGCCGATCTGATCCGGTTCGAGGCGGAACTGCTGTTCGGCCTGGACATTGACCTGATAGGTGCGACCAAAGCGGTTGAAGTCGTTGGCATACAACGAACCCAGGTAGATCTGCAGGGTGTCGAAGATGTCACTGACCGCCACGCCGTGGGTCTTGGCTTTTTCCCGGTCGATGGCTGCATCGACTTGCGGCACGTTCACGGTGTAGCTGGTGAACAGGCCGGCCAGTTCCGCCACGTTGTGGCTCTTGTTGATGATGTTCATGGTTTCCTTGTACAGCTCGTCGTAGCCCAGGTTGCCCCGGTCTTCGATTTGCAGGCGGAAACCGCCAATGGTGCCCAGGCCTTGTACCGGCGGCGGCGGGAAGATCGCCATGTAGGCTTCCTGGATCCCGGCGAACTGGCCGTTCAAAGCACCGGCGATGGCGCCGGCAGACATGCTTGGGTCCTTGCGCTCGTCGAACGGTTTGAGCGTGACGAACACAATGCCGGCGTTCGGGCTGTTGGTGAAACCATTGATCGACAGGCCAGGGAAGGCAACCGCACTGTCCACGCCAGGCTGTTTCAGGGCCAGGTCGGACATGCGCTTGATCACGTCTTCAGTGCGATCCAGGCTCGCCGCATCCGGCAGTTGTGCAAATGCCACCAGGTACTGCTTGTCCTGGCCGGGTACGAAACCGGTCGGCGTGTTGGCGAAACCGAAGAACGTCAGCACCATCAGGCCGGCATACAGGATCAGGGCAATACCGCTGCTGCGGATAACCCGCGCCACCGTGCCGACATACCCATGGCTGGCCTTGTCGAAGAAGCGGTTGAATGGACGGAACAACCAGCCACCGAACAACTTGTCGAGCCCCCGGGAGAAGCGGTCTTTGGGTGCGTCATGGCTCTTGAGCAATACCGCCGCCAGCGCCGGCGACAGGGTCAGCGAGTTAAACGCCGAGATCACCGTCGAGATCGCAATGGTCAGGGCGAACTGTTTATAGAACTGCCCGGTGAGGCCGGAAATGAATGCCGCCGGAATAAACACCGCACACAACACCAGTGCCGTGGCGATGATCGGCCCGGTCACTTCGCGCATGGCACGCTTGGTGGCCTCGACGGGGGTCAGCCCCAGTCCGATATTTCGCTCGACGTTCTCCACCACCACGATGGCGTCGTCCACCACGATACCAATGGCCAGCACCAACCCGAACAACGACAGGGCGTTGAGCGAGAAGCCGAATAAATGCATAACCGCAAAGGTACCGATCAGCGATACCGGCACCGCCACCAACGGAATGATCGAGGCGCGCCAGGTTTGCAGGAACAGGATCACCACCAGTACGACCAGGATCAGTGCTTCGAACAGGGTGTGAACCACCGCCTCGATGGAGCCTCGCACGAAGATCGTCGGGTCATAGACGATGCTGAAGTCCATGCCTTCCGGGAAGTTTTTCTTCAGCTCCGCCATCTTGTCGCGGACCTGGTTGGAGATTTCGATGGCGTTGGAACCAGGACGCTGGAAAATCGGAATCGCTACTGCCGGTTGATTGTTCAGCAGTGAACGCAGGGCGTATTGGCTGGAACCCAATTCAACCCGGGCGATGTCCTTGAGGCGGGTGATCTCACCGTTGTCCCCGGAGCGAATGATGATGTTCTCGAACTCTTCCTCGGACACCAGGCGACCCTGGGTATTGACCGACAACTGGAACGCCGTGGCATTCGGTGCGGGCGGGGCGCCCAGGGCACCGGCTGCCACCTGGCGGTTCTGCTCGCGAATGGCGGTAACCACATCGGTGGCCGTGAGGTTGCGCGAAGCCGTCTTGTTCGGATCGAGCCAGACCCGCAGGGAGTAGTCGCCCATGCCGAACAGCTGCACATCACCCACACCGCCCAGGCGCGCCAGCTCATCCTTGATGTTGAGCAGGGCATAGTTGGACAGGTACAGCATGTCGTAGCGTTTGTCCGGCGAGGTCAAGTGCACGACCATCGTCAGGTCGGGTGAAGCCTTGTCTACGGTGATACCAATACGCGTCACTTCCTCGGGAAGTTTGGGCTCGGTACGGGTGACGCGGTTCTGCACCTGCACCTGCGCATTATCCAGGTCGGTACCCAGGGCGAAGGTGATGGTCAGGGTGATCTTGCCATCGGCGGTCGACTGCGAGGACATGTACAGCATGTTCTCGACGCCGGTGATGGCTTGCTCCAGGGGAGCCGCCACGGTCTCGCCGATGACTTTGGGGTTGGCACCAGGGAAGTTGGCGCGCACCACGACGGTCGGCGGTACCACTTCCGGGTATTCGCTGATGGGCAACTGGAACAGCGAGATCGCACCGGCAATCAGGATCAGCAGCGACAAAACCGCTGCGAAAATCGGCCGGGATATGAAGAATTGGGAAAAATTCATCGGAGTTGTCGTCCCTTAACCGCGTGGAGTCGCGGCAGCCACTTTCACAACCGAGCCCGGCGCGACCTTGGCAGGTGCGACTTGTGGCAGGTTGCTGGCTTCCAGCGCTTGTCGTTGTTGGGCGAGTGCCGCGAGGGTTTGCTCGCTGGCCATCGGAATCACTTCAGGGGTGACCGGTGAACCGGGACGCACACGTTGCAGGCCCTTGACGATCACCGTGTCATCTTTGCTCAGGCCGCTGCGCACGATGCGCAACCCTTCGATCTTCGGCCCCAGCTCGACCGCGCGGTAAGCGGTGTTGTTGTCGCCATCCATCACCAGCACGAACTTCTTGCCCAGGTCAGTACCGACCGCTTCATCGTTGATCAACACGGCGGAGTAGGTGCCGCTGCCGACCAGTTTCAGCCGCGCATAAAGGCCCGGGGTGTAGGCGCCGTCAGTGTTGTCGAATACCGCGCGACCACGGATGGTGCCGGTTTTCGGGTTGACCTGGTTGTCGACAAAGTTCATTACACCCTGATGCGGGTTGCCGTCTTCGTTGGACAGGCCCAGGTACACCGGAGTGGTTGCACCGCGTTTGCCCTGGCGCGCCAGCTGGGTGTATTTGAGGAACACGCGCTCGTCGGCGTCGAAGTAGGCATAGACCTTATCGGTGGAAACCACGCTGGTCAGCGCCGTGGTGTCGGCCGTCACCAGGTTGCCGGCGGTGATCTCCGCACGGCTGACGCGACCGCTGATGGGCGCGGTGACTCGGGTGAAGCTCAGGTTCAGTTTCGCCAGGTCGAGTTGCGCTTGCAGGGCGCCGACGGCTGCGCGGGCTTCTTGCGAAGCACTGGTACGCGAATCGGCCAGCTCTGCGGAAATCGCATTGCTGCTGCGCAGGCGTTCACCGCGCTGGGCTTCGTTTTCACTGCGGGTGGCGTTGGCACGCGATTGCGCAACCAGGGCTTCGAGGCGGCGGACCTCTGCCTGGAACGGACGCGGGTCGATCTGGAACAGCAGGTCACCTTTCTTGACCAGCGCGCCTTCAGTGAAGGCTACTTCATCGATCTGCCCGGAAACCCGCGGACGAATTTCCACGGTCTCCGGCGCTTCGAGGCGCCCGGTGAATTCGTCCCATTCGTTGACTGGCTGTTCCAGCACCTTGGCCACGCTGACCTTGGCAGCTGGCATGGCGGCCGCTGTCTCCGGCGTCTTGCCGCAGGCGCTCATCACCAGTACGGCCAGCATGGCCAACGGGAAGCGCAAATGTTTGAGTGACTGTTCCATGGATGCATCCGCCAATGTATTAAGAATGGACGGATGATGATCGGCGGGGTTGTATCGCACGAATCGAATGAAGCGAAGGTAACTATCATTCGGAATGATATAAGAATCAATTCAGCCCCCTAGCATGCGCTTTTCGTTAGGTGGCTATCAATATGCCTGATGGTAATTGTTTGTTGCGGGACGTGTAAGGATTGGTCTCTGCCCGACAATGAGTCGGTAGTCGTGGGTCGGGCGAAGGCAGTCTTGCTTTTTGCCGCTCATCTAAACAGGCTTTCGGCCTTTAATGCCCCGGTAGCTCAAGACTGTCCGGATCCCCGAAAAACATCTGGATCCGCGAGCGCAACCAGCGCTCTCCAGGATCGTTGTCCTGCGAGCCACGCCAGGCCATGTGCAGCTCGAAACTGCGCACCGGC
Organism: Pseudomonas sp. ES3-33; assembly: GCF_000952175.1. Lineage (NCBI taxonomy): Bacteria > Pseudomonadati > Pseudomonadota > Gammaproteobacteria > Pseudomonadales > Pseudomonadaceae > Pseudomonas > Pseudomonas sp. ES3-33. The sequence goes on from NZ_JZRI01000044.1 coordinate 16,960, forward strand.
AAAGGCGGGTCCTCGGCGCGCACGCCGCCGGCGGCAGTCAGAGCATCGGCGGTGTAATCGGGCACGGTGGCGACAATATCCGTCCCGGACAGCAACGTGCTCAAGCCGTTGAACTGCGGTACCGCGAGCACGACATGGCGCTTGCGCCCAAGTTTTTCCAGCTCTTCATCGATAAAGCCACTGAGGTCACCGGCGAACGACACCAGGGCATGGGGGCGGGCGCAGAAGTCGTCCAGGCTCAGGGGGCCCGGCACCGTATCGGCACGCAGCAGTTTGGGCATGCTGCGGCGCAGCACCTTGCGTTTGGCGTTGGCCGGAAGGTCGGCGGTGTAGCTGACGCCGATGGAGATCTCGCCCGAAGCCAGCAAGGCCGGCATCAGGATGTAGTTGGCGCGGCGCACTACCAGCACGATCCCTGGGGATTCGGCGCGCAGGCGCTTGAGCAGCATCGGCAGCAGGGCAAATTCGACATCATCCGACAGCCCTATGCGAAATACCGCCGTGCTGGTGGCTGGGTCGAATTCTGCTGCGCGGCTGACGGCCGTGGAAATCGAATCCAGTGCCGGGGAGAGCAGGGCGAAGATCTCCACCGCCCGTGCGGAAGGCTCCATGCTGCGTCCGGTGCGCACGAACAACGGATCATCGAACAGCCCACGCAGGCGCGAGAGCGCGGCGCTGATCGCGGGCTGGCCAAGGAACAATTTCTCCGCAGCGCGGGTCACACTGCGCTCGTGCATGAGTGTTTCGAATACGATCAACAGGTTCAGGTCGACACGACGCAGGTCATTACGATTCATCTGGAGTCCTGGCAGAGTCAAGGCTTGACGGGGGCGGTCATATGAGAACAATGACCGGCATGAATCTTACGGGGAAAGGCTGGTACTCTGCACCGAATAATTCATTTTTACCGATGCAGTTCGCCCATGTCCTGGCCAACCGTTGATCCTTTCGAGGGTGCGGAATCAATGACAGGCATGTCGACTATTAATAGCCACTGATAGTCTTGGCTACAAAGCCCATATAGAGTTCGGGGCATTAGAGGTTTCTTTGACGAGGTTTGCGATGTCACGCACGATCCGTTTTCACAAGTTTGGTCCGGCCGAGGTGCTCAAATGCGAAGAGCATGCGGCTGCTTTGCCCGCGCCGGGCGAAGTGCAGGTGCGCGTCGAGGCGATTGGCATCAGCTGGTACGACATTCTCTGGCGCCAGAACCTGGCTCCCTCTCATGCTCGCCTGCCTTCGGGCCTGGGGCATGAAATGTCTGGCGTGGTCACGGCGCTCGGAGAGGGCGTCGACGACCTGGAAGTGGGCGACAAGGTTGCCAGCTTCCCGGCGCAGAGCCCGAATGATTACCCGGTGTACGGCGAACAGATTGTACTGCCACGCACTGCGCTGACCCGTTACCCGGATGTACTCAGCCCGGTTGAAGCCAGCGTGCACTACACGCCGCTGTTGATCGCCTATTTTGCTTATGTCGACCTGGCACGGGTCAAACCCGGCCAGTTCGCCCTGGTCACTGACGCCAGCCACTGTGCCGGTCCGTCTTTTGTGCAACTGGGCAAGGCGTTGGGCGTACGGGTTATCGCGGCGACGAAGAATGCCGAAGAGCGGGAAAACCTGCTGTCCCTCGGGGCGGAAAAAGTCATCGTCACCGAGGAACAGGATCTGCTGATGCAGATCAACAAGATCACCGATAACCGTGGCGTTGACGTGGTGTTCGATGGCTTGGGTGGCCCGCAGATGTCAATGCTCGGCGATGTCCTTGCACCCCGTGGCAGCCTGGTGCTGTACGGTCTGCAAGGGGGCAACCAGACGCCGTTCCCGGCCTGTGCAGCGTTCCAGAAGAACATTCAGTTCTTCGTCCACTGCATCGGTAACTTCACCGGCAAGCCGGAACTGGGCATCGTCCAGGACCAGGTGTCGCTGCAGCGTGCCCTGCGCGATATCAACCAGCTGACGGCGGACCGCGTGCTGCTGCCACTCAAGACTCGGGTGTTCCCGTTTGCCGAGTTCGTCGAAGCCCACCGCTACATGGACGAATGCCCTTGCCGCGAACGGGTCGCGCTTCAAGTCGAACCGGCCTGACGTCCCCCCCCCTGAAAAAGTCCGTGACCCACACGGACTTTTTTGTTTTCGGGTTTTAAACAAACCTCCTGTTTCTCTTCCGGGCAGCCTGTTCAGCAACTGAACTGGTTTTTCCCCACCATCTGTATCTTCTAATCAGCCAGTAAGCCTTGATAATTGAACGATTGCTTTCATCTCAAGGAATGTGTCATGACTGAGTGTCAAGTTGTTACTTTTCAGTACAGTCCGTTGATATGCGCCAAACAATCTGTTGATCGTCTTTCAGTGATCAAAAACGCACTTGTAGCTTTATTCCTAAATTCTCGTAGTAATTATCTGTCAGACATTGTGGGATATTTCCTAGGACGCAGAGTAAGCCCTCTAACTCAAGGCTTTTGAGCGGTTTCTTTGAAACTATCGGTGATGAAGCCTTGGGCGCGGCTCATTTATTTCAAATAATGTCTTGTCCCTTTAAATGCTAGCATTTGGTAATAAATCTCCGTCGTCAGAATGGAACGGGCAAAGCGCTGCGCAAAAATTATTTGCGCGGGTCGTGATATCGATTTTCCAGCACCAGGTATATAAATATGACTAGCATCCATGATCAAGCCATGAACCATGTCTACCAACAGATATTGCAACGGTTACTGGGTTTTTTCTCTCGCGCCGAACGCACGGCGTTACAGCTGTTAATTCAGCGCCTGGTAGTTGCCGCAGGTGGCATGGAGCGCCTTGCCGATTACAAGGTATTGGTGATTCAGACCGGGTCCCGGGACAGTTGTTACACCCTGGCGCTGTTGCGTGCAGCACAGTTGAGCATCGCCGGCCGCGCACCGGCCACCTTCCAGCTGCGTGTCGCGTCGTTGCAGCAGAGCGGCGTCAGCGCCACCGCGCTGGACAACATCCACAACAGTTACAGCGCTTTGTTCCTTTATGACGACCCGCGGGTCGAAGTGCTGAGGGCCGACAATCGTGAGGTGCTGCCGTTCACTCAGCCAGCGCCAATATCCGAAGCCGGGCGCGAGGTCAGCCGCCTGAACCTGCTGATGGTCGGACATCGCCGCGACAGCGATGATGCCCTTGATCTCTGGGACAACGGATTTCTCGCCACGGGCGAGTTCTATGGCCAGATCGCGCGGTGGGATGGTGGGGTAGACGCCTTGGTCAGTAGCGAGACACCACGCCAGCAGAAGCAATTTTTGTACGGCTTCAAGCGGGCGACCGCCAAGGCCGGCCTCTTGCCGTCGCGGTACACTGAACACGGCTACGAAGATCTGTTCACGCTGCTCGATGAGCTCGGCCCGGAGTACTATCAGGGGTTTGAGCCCGAGCTCATGCAGCCGCACTGGCGTCCCGCTGAACTGTTCGAAACCTGCCGGCGCGCGACCTTCATCGACATACACGACATGCTGGTCAGCAATCTTGAGCAGCGCTGGCCGCTGCTGACCGAATTCCTGGGCTTCCAGCCCGACGGACTGATGGCCTACGCGAGCGATAATGAGCTCGTCAGCCTTGAACTGAGCGCTCATGTACGCGGTTTACAGGCCTGTTTCATGCACGGCGACAGCTATGAATCAGGGGTCGCCGAGTTCTTCCAGCGAGCACTGGTCATGATGCGCCGCAAGCAGCTATCGGATGGCTTGTGCCAGCAGGCTGCGCAAGTGTTTGGCCAAATCACCACGGATGCCGAACAGCGTGCCCTGGGCACTGCATATGCGCAGAAGAATCTTGGCCTGAGCGAAGCGCAGCTGGTGTGCCTGCTGTTCGCGCCTTTCGTCGACAAGGGCGCGAGGCTGGAGGGTTTCCTGCGCCGGTGCCATCCCGGGATGCTGATCGCCGTGCCGGATTTGCACCGAGCCATGCAAGGCCACGCTGTGCCCGAGCAGATCCTGCAATGGATGGTGGATGTCAGCGGCTTGCCGCTCGCGTTGATTGGCAAGCTTTATCGCATGGAGCGGGCAGTTGAAGATGCACCAGGCGCGTCCTCGATCAGCTGCGATACGGGCAACACCCAAGCGAGTGACTGGTCAACGGGGCGTTGAATGGCGTGCGAGAAACCGGCTTCGCCTACCAGGCGGTTTACCGCTACCTGACCCAACTGATCAATGAGTCGGCCAGGGACGCCCGGGTGCGCCTCCCTTCCTTGCGCCAATTGGCCGACCGCTTGAGCGTCTCGATCTCGACCGTCCAGTCTGCCTACTCGCTACTGGAGAAAGAGGGGCGGGTTTACTCCTTGGCCAAGTCGGGGTACTACGCAGTGCCGGTGTCGTCCATCGACACCCTGGGTCATGGTCACGATCTGCTGGAAACCGTTTACGTCAACGCCCGAAACCCGTCCATGCTGGTGCTCAGCGCCGACGAGCCGACCCTGTTGCAGCCCCTGGACAGCCCTTTGCTGCTGCTCGAGCGGGAACTGCTACGCCAGTACCCGCGGCAGCCGCAATCGTCAGCGCAGCCCTGCGGCGAACTGGAACTGCGGGCGGCACTGGCGGCGCGGTATACCACCTCGCCACAGCGCTGCTGGCACGCCGAAGACGTGTACATCGGCGCGGATCTGCGTGGCGTGCTGGAGATCCTCATCGAGGTGCTGAGCCTCAGGCATTCCACGGTCGTGGTGGAATCGCCTTGCGAGTGGCCCGTGCTGCGCCTGTTCGAGTCGGCCGACGTCAAGGTCGTTGAATTGGCCGTACAAGCCGATGGCGAGCTGGATGTCGACACGCTTGAACGGGCGCTGCAGCTGAATCCGGTGCAACTGGTGCTGTTGTCCTCGCGGTTGAATATGCCCCGCGCCAGCCTGGCGTCCGAGGACAACCGGCGCGCCATTGCGCGGCTGCTGGAGCGGCATGCCTGCTGGGTCCTGGAAAATGACTGCCACGGCGAACTCGGCTTCGATCCGGACGGCCTGCGCTTTCGCGACCTGCTGGACCCTGATCGGCTGCTGGTCTATTCAACGTTTGAAAAAATCATCGGGCCTGAGGCGCCCTTTGGCTATGTGCTTTCGCGGCACCTGCGCATGCAGTTGCAACGGCAATTTCTGTTGCGCTCGTTCCGATTGTCGCCGATTCGCCAGAAAGCCATCGCACGCCTGTACATCAACGGGCGGATTGATCAGCACCTTCAGGTGTTGCGTCGCCTGCTCAAGGATCGCTCGGTACAGATGAGCCAGTTGCTGAACGAACGACTGGGCGATGCCCTGAGCTTTGTCGAGCCCCAGGGCGGCGCAACGATCTGGGTACGCTCATTGCGCCAGGTGGATGTGCGCCGGGTGTTCCATCGCTTGCTGCAACACCAGGTATTGATTGCCCCCGGCGAGTTGTTCAGTTTGCAGGGACTGCATGCGCAGCACATGCGTCTGAGCCATACCTTCGGCGGCGATCATGACCTGTCGGCCGCCATCGGCTTGCTCGGTGACGCGTTGCGCCTGGAGTCGCTGGATTAAGCAAAGCAGGGGTGTCGTGCACGTGGGGGATCGATCTGATCGCGTTGTGGTCAAACTGCCAGTAAACTGCGATTCAATTCCCGAACCAATAGATTCCAGAGGTTTTGCATGACACTCAATCCTTTTGCGGGCAAACCTGCACCGGCAGAACTGTTGGTCGATATCCCGCGACTGGTAACGGCCTACTACACTGGCCAGCCCGACGCCGCCATCTCCACCCAGCGCGTCGCGTTCGGCACCTCAGGGCACCGCGGCAGCTCGTTCGATTTGAGTTTCAACGAATGGCACGTCCTGGCGATCAGCCAGGCCATTTGCCTGTATCGCCAGGCGCAGGGCATCGACGGCCCGCTGTTCGTCGGGATCGATACCCATGCATTGTCCACTCCGGCGGGCGCCAGCGCCCTGGAAGTACTCGCCGCCAACGGCGTCACCGTAATGATTGCCGAGGGTGACGAATACACCCCAACGCCGGCCATCTCCCACGCCATCCTGTGCTACAACCGTGGCCGTACCTCGGGCCTGGCCGACGGCATCGTCATTACGCCGTCGCACAACCCGCCACAAAGCGGGGGCTACAAGTACAACCCCACCAATGGCGGCCCGGCTGACACCCACATCACCAAGTGGATCGAAGCCAAAGCCAATGAACTGCTGGGCAACAAGCTCGCCGGCGTCAAGCGCATCAGTTACGAGCAAGCCCTGAAGGCCGAGACCACCCATCGCCACGACTACCTCAATACCTATGTCGCCGACCTGATCAACGTGATCGATTTCGATGCCATTCGCGCCGCCAAGCTGCGCCTGGGTGTAGATCCGCTGGGTGGAGCAGGGGTGCGTTACTGGTCAGCGATCGCCGATCACTACCAACTCGACCTCGAAGTGGTCAACAAACAAGTGGATCCGACCTTCCGCTTCATGACGGTCGACTGGGATGGCCAGATTCGCATGGACCCCTCGTCCAGCCATGCCATGCAAGGCCTGATCGGCCTCAAGGAACGCTTCGACGTGGCATTCGCTTGCGATCCGGACCACGATCGCCACGGCATCGTCACGCCGTCGGGTGGTCTGTTGGCACCCAACAGCTACCTCGCTGTGTCGATAGATTACCTGTTCCAGAACCGTCCACTGTGGCGCGCCGACGCTGCCGTGGGCAAGACCGTGGTCAGCAGTGGCCTGATCGATCGAGTGGCCAAGCGCCTGGGTCGGCGATTGTATGAAGTGCCGGTCGGCTTCAAATGGTTTGCGGACGGCCTGTTTGACGGTTCCCTGGGCTTTGGCGGCGAAGAAAGCGCCGGTGCCTCGTTCCTGCGCAAGGACGGTGGCGTCTGGAGCACCGACAAGGACGGTCTGATCCCGGCATTGCTGGCTGCAGAGATGACCGCCCGCACTGGGCGTGATCCGAGCCAGGCTTATCGCGCCCTGACAGATGAGCTGGGCGAACCGTTCTCGGTACGGGTCGACGCCAAGGCCAACCCGGAACAGAAAGCCTTGCTGAGCAAATTGTCGCCTGACCAAGTGACATCGACCCAACTGGCCGGGGAAGCAATCCAGAGCATCCTCAGCCATGCACCGGGTAACGACCAGGCCATAGGCGGACTGAAAGTCATGACCGAAAACGGCTGGTTCGCCGCGCGCCCGTCCGGCACCGAAGACATCTACAAAATCTACGCCGAGAGCTTCGTCAGTGACGAGCACCTCAAGCTACTGGTTGCGGAAGCGCAGACACTGGTGGACGGCGCTATTTCCTCGAAGTAATCAGGATAGGGCCACGCAACAGCGAAAGGGGCGACCGTCGAGGTTCGCCCCTTTTTTTCGTTGATGGCCTTGCCGGTCAAGCCAGGTCCACCAGCACCACTTCACTGTCTTCAATGGCAGTCACTCTCAGCACCTGCTCGTCTGCAATCGCCACACCGTCTCGAGCTTGTGCCTGCAAGCCATTGACTTCAATACGCCCGGTGGCTGGCACGAGGTAGGCACGGCGGCCGCCGTCCAGACGATATTCAGCTGTTTCCCCGGCCTTGAGGTTGGCCGCGACCAGGCGGGCATCCGCACGAATCCGCAGGCTTTCATCATCTCCCGCCTTGCCGCTGGCCAAGGTTACAAATCCTTCGCGCTGACCTTTGGGAAATGGTTTGGCGCCCCAGGATGGCGCCGATCCAGCTTCGTTGGGGATGATCCATATCTGGAAAATCCGCGTCTCGGTCGCTTCCAGGTTGTACTCGCTATGGGCAATCCCCGTGCCGGCACTCATGACCTGAACGTCACCGGCTTCGGTGCGCCCCTTGTTGCCAAGGTTGTCTTCGTGGGTAATTGCGCCTTCACGGACATAGGTAATAATCTCCATGTCCCGGTGCGGATGCTTCGGAAAACCGGTGCCCGAGGCAATCACGTCATCATTCCAGACCCGCAGATTGCCCCAGTTCATGCGCTTGGGGTCATGGTACTCGGCAAATGAAAAATGGTGATGTGCGTCCAGCCAGCCATGATGAGCGCCGCCAAGGGAGATAAAGGGTCTGAGTTCAAGCATGATCGTCTCCTGCCAAAAGGTGATTTATGGCGATCATCATCCATCAGTCACACATCGATAAAAAGCGTAAATAATGCCTCAATATAATCGAATTGCTCGATATATTTACGAGTGGACATCTTCCCAGCCAGGCTTCAATTCATCGCCTAACCCAATGACTCGCAAGCATTTCGCTAGAACTCCAGGCCAAATGAAGACACCATAGCGCCCAACAGCCTCACAGCCTGGAGTCCATCCGCGTGCCGCAACACAACCCCGATCTTCCTCCTGAACTTCGTCCGTTGGCAGAGATGCCATTGCTCAAACGCCTGGCCGCCCGGTTCTTTGGCCACGGCCTGACGCGCCTGCGTGCCCAGCACCGGGCGTCGTGGTTGCACGGGCAGGCGGATGGGTTTCGCAGCGGGCACAGTGCCGGGGTGGATTACGGGTATAAGGAAGGCAAGCTCGAAGGGCTTGAAGAGGGGCGGCAGGTTCTGTTGATTCGCGACTCGCGCAGCACCGAGCATCGCCCGCCCAACGTCGACGATTACCTGTTCGACGACTGGCGCCTGCCATTGACCGCCGAGTTGAAAAAGCGCATGAAGACCGATGTCGGACGGTTACTGCCAGCCCATGCCCAGCCGAGTGCTGCGCAGTGGAAGATGATCTTCAGCGACACTCCGTCGACCTCGGTGATTGCCGGTGCCGGAGCAGGCAAGTCGACGACCCTGGTGTTGCGCATACTGCTGTTGACCCACTATCTGGGCTTCGAACTCGACTCGATGACCGTGGTGACTTTTACCCGGGAGTCACGCAAGGACTTCATCAACAAGCTGATCGAGATGTGTGCACTGTGGGGGCGGGCGCTGAGTTTCAAGGAGGCGCGCGACCTGGTGCGTACGTTTCACTCACGAATCCTGCCCCTGGTGCGCAGCTTGCCTGGATTCGAACGCCTGCAGGCCTTCGAGAACCTGAGCCTGCGCGCCACCGGCCAGGACGAAGAGGTCGACAGCAACCCGTTCGACCTGCGCATCAATGACGCCCAGCGCCAGCAGCTCAACGCCTGCTACCACAGCCTGCATACCCGTGATGCGCGCTTTCGCGACCTGATCACGCCACTGTCCCGGCATGCCCTGCAACTCAAGGAGCTGGAGCGCGATCACCCTGACGTGCAGAAACGCGTGGCGGTGACCCAACTGGCGGCCAATCGTGATGAAGAACTGTGCGATACCATCGAAGACCTGTGGTTTCGCGCGGGTGCATGGCCGATCAAGGGCATCGAGCCCAAGCGCCAGACGTTCGACATCAATGGCTCGACCTTCCATTGTCACGGCTACATTCCGACACTGGATGCCTGGGTGGTGTTGGGTTTTGATCCACAGGAAAACCCACAGGTTAGCCGTGCAGGGTCAAAATTGTCGGTACGGGCGGAATGGGCGGTAAAGCGCACGTTGTTTCAAGCTTTCTGTCGTAAGCCATTGATATGGTTAGATACCTATCAATCTTCCAAACGAGTGCTAGCGTCGCTTGCCGGTGATGCCAGCACCGGTCCTGGCTTCGATTACAAGGTCAAGGGTGAGTTGGCTTCCGCGCCGCTGCTGGACTGTTTTGTCGCCGCCGCCGGGTTCATCGAGAACCTTGGCCTGGATGTCCCGACGGCCGTGGGTCAGATGAGCTTTGCCAAGGACGATCCCGACCGGTTCTTCTTCGAGGCGTTGAGCCTGTACTGGAGAGCCCTGGAAGATCATCTGCTGGACCAGAAACCACCGATCATGACTTATAACCGCATGTTCGCGTTGTTCAGCGAGCATTCGCCGGAAAACCTCAAGCTGCTGAGCAACGACCTGCTGCGCCCGCTGGCGCACTTGATGATCGATGAATTCCAGGACGTTTCCCCGCAGATAGTCTCCTGGATTCGCGCTAGCCTGGCCGAGATCCGCAGTCGCGGTCCCGCCATGCATGTTGGCCGAGGCGCTCAGCGTTCTTCGTTGTTGTGCGTGGGCGATGATTGGCAGTCCATTTACGGCTGGCGGGGCAGTTCGCCCAGCTATTTCATGGATTTCAACAAGGAGTTTGCGTCGCCGAGCACCACCAAGGTCATGCTCAGCGACAACTATCGCAGCCATCAGCACATCATCGATGCCGCCGAACACATCGTGCGGGCTGCTCCAGCCATTGCCGGAAAGAAAGCCAAGGCGAGCGGTGCACCCAAGGCGCTGTTACCGGTAAATGTGCTCGATCGGGATGATCAGGGCATGGCCAACCGGCTGATGGAACACTACCGTCAAGGCCATTCGATCTTGATGTTGTATCGAAAAAGCAGCGATAAGCTGTTGATTGAACAGCATATTCAGCCTGTACTTAATGTAGATTCTAACTTGCCGTATGAAGCGCGCCGGTTGAAACAGCTGACTTATCACAGTGCCAAAGGCCTCCAGGCCGACGCCGTGTTCCTGCTGGGCGACTGCCAGCACCTGACCAGCTCCCCCTACAAGAATCAGGTGTACCGTATGGCGGGGTTAGGCAAGGCGGGCGACAACGAGGCCTACGACAATGCGCAAAAGGACGAGATCCTGCGCTTGGCCTACGTCGGCATTACCCGGGCGGTGAGCCACTGTTACTGGTACGTCGATGCCCAGGACACCCAGGCAGCCAATTTGCCCAAGGCTTCTGATCGGGTCGGCAAGGGCAAGGCGTTCTTCGCCGATCATCGGGCAAACAAGACCCAGCTTGAAAAGGCATGACACCTGTGGAGAGGGACTTTGTTGTGGTAAGGGAGCTTGCTCCTGCTGGGCGGTAAAACGACCCTGCTCTTGAGCGCCAAAGATTTCAGGCATAACTCCTAAACGAAACCGGCGGAACAAACGCTTCAAGCTCGTCCTCCACCGCTTCAATGATGCGCTCCACATCCGCAGCATTCATCACCGTAGCGCACGGGATACCGGCTATGGCAATCATGGTCTCGCCACTGACCCGATCAAACAGGCGGGCAATCATGCTCCCCGGCGCGTCCATGCTCGCCTCAAAGCCCATGGGATGAAAATGCCAGCGCATCAGCTGGCAGGCGTTTGGGAAGGTGACCTTGCTAAACCCTTTATTCATGTATTGCCCGCCTTCTTCATCGAGCGCTTCCGTTAGCTCATGTTAGGAGGGAAGAGCCTTCAATGGCTCAACCGGTGACTGCCATTAAAAGTAGCATCCGGATGTGAAAATCCTGTGGCTTTTTCAAACCGTTTGGCGATTGGCTGGCATTTTTTTGATGCAGATCACGCTTGGGCGCAATAGCCGGCAGCGATTCGCACTCATGGCACCTTCCCTGACCATTGAAGCGCAGGCGGAACTTGGGCAAGCTCGGGTTTTTTCATTGAGCCGTTTATGCACACCGACGATGACGGACCGCAACAGACCCTTGCCACCAGCGAAACGGTCATGCGTTACCACTTGCGCTGGAAGCACCGGGACCTGGACGGGGTAATGGCCCTTTACCACCCGCAGGTGCAGTACAGCGATTTCTTCCAGAATCGGGTAATGGAGCTGGCCGAATTGCGCGAATACGTGCGCAGCAGCATGCCCCGCGACCCCGACGAAGCGTTGGAACATAGCGACAGGATCCGCATCGACGGCGATACCGCTTTTATCCAGTACCGCATTACCCTGCGCGGCGGCGAGGGTCTGGTGTCATTCCGCGCCAGCGAAGCGATAACCGTGCGCGACGGCTTGATATGGCGGGTCAACGAGTACGCTTCACTGGTGCACGAACAATCCGGCAACAAGCCAACCGGCGACCGCCCGGCCGTCAGTCGACTCGGCTTGTCACCCCGGCAGTTGAGCTTCATGGCCGAAGACCTGCAACAGTATTTCCAGCGTCAGCAACCTTACCTAGATCCAGAACTCGACCTGCAGCGGGTGGCTGACGAGTGCGGGTACAGCCGGAACCAGATTTCGTACCTGTTGAATCAGGTGCTTGGCCAGAGCTTCTATCGCTACGTCAATCAGGCGCGATTGCAGCACCTGCTGGCCGCGCTGGATTCGGCCACGCCACCGCTGCGGGTCGATGAACTGGCCTTTGCCGCCGGGTTCAACTCGCTGTCGGCCTTCTATAGCAGCTTTCGCCGGCACACCGGGCAGTCGCCGAAGGCCTACGTCAAACAAATTTCTTTGCGTGCACGCGCGCAAGACAACCACTGAGACCACGCACTAGGATCACGTCATTGAAGTTCAGTGGCGGAGTCCAGCATGCCAGCATGGCGCACTATCAGTTTATGGATGGATCAGCTCGATGATCCTTTGACAGCGCGTGCGGCGCTGGAACAAGACCTGGATGTCGACGTGGCCATCATTGGCGCCGGCTACACCGGACTCTGGACAGCGTATTACCTCAAGCGCCTGGCACCGGGTTTGAACATCGCCATCATCGAGGCGCAAACCGCAGGTTTCGGTGCATCCGGGCGCAACGGTGGCTGGTTGATGGGCAATCTGCTCGGTGAAGACCGGCTGCTGGCGAACCTGTCCCCCGAAGATCGCCGCGCCTCCTTCGACTTGCTGCACGCTATCCCTGACGAAGTGGAGATCGTCCTCGAACGCGAGGCTATCGACTGTGATTACCGCAAAGGTGGCGCCCTGTATTGCGCGGCCCGCTACCCCGAACAGGAGACCAGCCTGCGGCGTTACCTGGACGGCCTTTACCAACAAGGCCTGACTGAAAAAGATTACCGCTGGCTCAGCCCCGAGCAACTGGCGCAGCAGATTCGCCTCGCCAAGCCATACGGCGGCATTTACGCCCCTCATGTGGCCACCATCCACCCTGCCAAACTGGTTCGCGGCCTGGCCCGCACGGTCGAGCGCATGGGCGTGCGGATCTACGAGAACAGCCCGGTCAGCCATTGGCAGTCGGGGTCGTTGCGTACGGACAAGGTACAAGTGCGCAGTCGCTGGATCGTGCCGGCCGTAGAAGGTTACTCCGTTACCTTGCCACCGCTTGGGCGGTATCAATTACCTGTGCAGAGCTTGCTCGTTGCCACCGAGCCATTATCCGCCGCCACCTGGGATGAAATTGGTCTCAGTCGCGGCCAGGCATTCAGCGAAAGCAGCCGTCAGGTCACCTATGGCCAGCGCACCGCCGACAATCGCCTGGTGTTTGGCGCCCGGGGTGGCTACCAGTTCGCCGGCAAGCTGCGCCACAACTTTGACCTGACAACCCACGAAGTGGAGTTGCGCCGGTATCTGTTCGGCGAGCTGTTCCCTCAGCTCAAGAACGTGCGGATTACCCACGGCTGGGGTGGCAACCTGGGCATGTCCCGACGTTTCAAGCCCCACATGCTGTGCGATCAATCCAGCGGCATTGCCTTGTCCGGTGGTTATGGCGGGGAGGGCGTGGGCGCCAGCAATTTGGGCGGGCGCACCTTGGCCGACCTGATCCTGGAGCGCGACACCGAACTGGTTCGCCAGCCCTGGGTCATTCCCCAGGCCGGCCTGGCCGCCCTACGGGCCTGGGAGCCAGAGCCCTGTCGGTGGCTGGGCTACAACGCGATCATCCGCAGCTTCGTCCACGAAGACCAGACCCTGGCTAACCCGACCAGCGCGCCCTGGCGGCGCAAGCTGGCGAGTGGCGTGGCGGGTTTCATGGAAAGTTTCATGCACTAAACAGCGTTTTCAACGACAGGTACTCCCCATGAGCATCACCCAATTCAAGAACACTGCCATCCTGGCACTGGAAGAATCCAACCCGGTCGCCGTGCCCCTCGGCACGCCAGTGGCTGTAGCCTCAACCACCAGTGTCGAGCGCGACGACGGGGTGGAAACCGGCGTCTGGGAATGCACGCCGGGGCGCTGGCGCCGGCAGATCGTGGCCCAGGAATTCTGTCATTTCATCCAGGGCCGCTGCACCTTCACCCCGGACGACGGCGAAACCCTGCACATAGAAGCCGGCGATGCGTTGATGTTGCCCGCGAACAGCCTCGGCACCTGGGATATCCAGGAGACCGTGCGCAAGACTTACGTCCTGATTTTCTGATCCTTTGATTGCCTGCCAAAACAACAACCCAAACAGGAATCGACTCATGCTGCGAAAGACCCTGACCCTGGCCCCCCTTGCACTGGTCGCGAGCCTCAGCCAGGCGGCCGAGACTGTGAAGATCTACAACTGGTCGGACTACATTGCGCCCGACACCACGAAGAACTTCCAGAAAGAAACCGGCATCGGCTTCAGCTACGACGTGTATGACAGCAACGAAACCCTCGATGGTAAGTTGATGACCGGCAAATCCGGTTACGACGTGGTGTTTCCGTCCAACCACTTCATGGCTCGGCAAATCCAGGGCGGGGCGCTGAAGAAGCTCGACAAGAGCCAGCTGCCCAACTGGAAGAATCTCAACCCGGTGCTGCTCAAGGCGTTGCAGACCAACGATCCCGGCAACGAGCATGGTTTTCCTTACCTGTGGGGCAGTACCGGCATCGGCTACAACGTGGCCAAGGTCAGGGAAGTGCTGGGGGACAACGCGCCGGTGGATTCCTGGGACCTGATCTTCAAGCCCGAGAACATGCAAAAACTGCAGAAATGTGGCGTTGCGATACTCGACAACGGCCCGGAACTGTTGCCGGCCGCCCTGAACTATCTGGGCCTGCCACACCACAGTAAAAACCCCGAAGACTACAAGAAGGCTGAAGCGCTGCTGATCAAGGTTCGGCCTTATGTCAGCTATTTCCATTCATCCAAATACACCAGCGACCTGGCCAATGGCGATATCTGTGTGGCGGTCGGTTTCTCCGGGGACATCCTGCAAGCAGAGACCCGCGCCAAGGAAGCCAACAATGGCATCGAAATCGGCTACGCCATTCCCAAGGAAGGCGCGGCGATCTGGTTCGACATGGTAGCCATGCCCGCCGACGCCCCCGACGAAAAGGCTGGCTATGCCTTCATGAACTACCTGCTGCGTCCGGACGTCATGGCCAGCATTACCAACCATGTGCACTACGCCAATGGTAACGAGCAGGCGGACGGCCTGGTTGACCCTGCGATCAAGAACGATACCAAGGTTTACCCGAGTGAGGAGATGATGGGCAAGCTGTTTGCGCTGGAAGCCATGCCGCTGAACATCGACCGGATTCGTACGCGGGTGTGGAACAAGATTCGTACGGGGAGTTAAGCGCGAATCGATTACCTGAGGGGTTTATCGACCCACCCCCACACAAACGGCCTGTCATTCCTGACAGGTGTTTGTGTGCGTTTCCCTGGTTAATTACTACTCCAAAGCCAGCACAAGCCGCTGCAAGTAACCGACTCGACAGAGAGCAAACATCGGCCACAATCACCCTGTTTGCTCTTCGCTCTTCGCTCTTCGCTCTTTGCTCTTTGCTCTTTGCTCTTGTTTAATCTTCCTCGCGGACCGTGGCCACTTCCGCCGCGCGGACTTTTACCTTCGACCCGGAAATATCTTCAAATTCGTAAAAACCATCCTTTGTTTCGGTTTTCGGCATGTCCTTGGTCAGGTACTGAGTGCCGTTCTGCAGGGTCACCACCGTGGCGGTGGAGCAACCTGCCAGCGCCAGAAGGGCCGCAACGGCCAGTGGCAGGCCCAGGGTCTTGATGTTCATATTCACCTCTCGAATTGCAAAAAAGCGTATCCCTATCGGCGTTGGTGCAGTGGAACGCTGAAAAGTTCGCCAGCCGCTTATCTTTTTCCATTTGCGCCTAACCGCCCAGAGCTGTTATCTGTACGCATAACCAGTACTTGTATTGCCATGGCGCCTGATTCTGTGACTGCTAACCCCCTCGACGATCCGTTCTATTACCTTAACAACTTCATGCAAGTGCTTGATTGGCTTGAGCATCGGTATGCAGACGTGTTGAGTGACGAGGAGCAGCGCTTCATTGGCGAATTCACCCAGCTGCCCCGTGAATCCCGGGCACTGCTGGTGAGGCTGATCATGCGCAAGGGCATTCATTTTCGCGCCAGCAAATTGCAGTACGTCGAAATAGGCGACATTGCCCAGGCTGCCGCGCGGCTGATCACGCTGGGCTGGATCGACGAGCACAGTGCGCTGCCCATCGAAACCCTGTTCCCGGTGTTGCTCAAGACCGAAGTGCTGCAGTGTTTTGCAAGCGCGATCACTCAGCCCAGGGGCAAGAAGAACGACTGGTTGCCGACCCTGATTGAGCTGCACCCCGGGGCCCAGAGCTTCAACCAATGGTGCGCGCCCCTCGGGGATCGCTTGTTCACCTTGACCATCATGGGCCTGTGCGATCGCCTGCGCCTGATGTTTTTCGGCAATCTTTACCAGGACTGGTCCGAATTCGTGCTGGCCGACCTGGGCATCTTCACCTACGAGAAAATCGAAATCGGCGCCGACTCGCGCGGGTTGTGCAGTCGCGAGGACGTGGATGCCTGTCTTTACCTGCACGACTGCCAGATGCGCTTCGAAGCGGGTGAAGCGCTGTCGGAGATCGTCGAACAGATCAACAGTCTCACGCTGACCAACCCCTGGCTGTCGAGGCGCCGCGGCAAGTTGATGTTCCAGATGGGCCAGCACTGCGAACGCATTGCAGATTTCGTCAACGCCGTGACCCTTTATCGTCACTGCACTTACCCAGGTGCGCGAGTCAGGCTGATTCGCGTGCTGGAGCGCTGCGCCGAATATCAGCTGGCCCTGGACCTGGCCCTGCATGCGCAGCAGTTACCGCATAGCGCCGCTGAGCAGCAGCATGTGCTCAGGATACTGCCCAGGCTGCGCCGCAAGCTCGGCGGACCGCCCATGAAGCGGGCGTCGCCGCGACAAATGCTGCGCCTGGACCTGCAATTGCCCAGGTTTGATCCCGCAGTATCGGCGGATGAACTGTCGGTGGAACGCTACGTTCAAGTGCATCTGGCAGAGGCGACGGCGCCCGTGCACTACGTAGAAAACAGCCTGATCAATTCGCTGTTCGGCTTGCTGTGCTGGCCGGCGATTTTTGCGCCTTTGCCTGGCGCGTTCTTCCATCCGTTTCAGCGCGGTCCGGCGGACTTGCTCTACGAAGACTTTCATTCGCGGCGCGCCGAGTTGTTCGCCGCGTGCCTGGCCGAACTGGAAGACGGTCGCTACCTGCAGACCATACGCGAGCGTTACGCCAGTAAATGGGGCGTGCAGTCGCCTTTCGTGTTCTGGGGCGCGTTGAGCGAGGAGTTGCTCGACCAGGCGCTGGCGTGCCTGCCCGCCGAGCACCTGCGGCACTGGTTTAATCGCCTGCTGCTGGATATCAAGGCCAACCGCACCGGCATGCCGGACCTGATCCAGTTCTGGCCGCAGGACAAGACCTACCGCATGATCGAAGTCAAAGGCCCCGGCGACCGCCTGCAGGACAACCAACTGCGCTGGCTGGAGTTTTGTCATGAGCACCAGATGCCCATTGCCGTCTGTTACGTGCAGTGGGCGGAGCAGGGCGCTTGAGCTATAGCATCGCAGTGCGGGCGTTGTGCGAGTTTACCGCCAAGGTCGGCGACCTGGACCTGCGTTTCACGCCGTCGCCTACTGCCCTGGAAGGCATCGTCGGTCACCGCACGGTTGCTTCGCGTCGCAGCGGGGACTATCAGTCCGAGGTGGCGCTCGAAGGCCATTACCGGACCTTGCGCGTCAAGGGAAGGGCGGATGGCTACGATCCAGTACAAAACTGCCTGGAGGAAGTGAAGACTTACCGCGGCGACCTGAGCAGGCAACCCGCCAATCACCGGCAGTTGCACTGGGCCCAGGCGAAGATCTATGGCTGGTTGATGTGCCAGAAAGCCGGCCTGGAGCAGATCAACCTGGCCCTGGTGTACTTCGACATCGTCAGCGAAAAGGAAACCTGCCTGGTCGAGGCATTCAGTGCTGCACAGCTGGAGCAGTTTTTCGAGCACCATTGCCAACTGTTCCTGCACTGGGCGCAGCAGGAAGTGGCCCATCGCGAGGCACGCAACCTCGCCGCGCAGGCGTTGACGTTTCCCCACGCCAGCTTTCGTCCCGGGCAACGCCACCTGGCCGTGTCGGTGTTCAAGGCGGTCAGCACCGGGCGCTGCCTGATGGCCCAGGCGCCCACCGGCATCGGCAAGACCGTCGGCACACTGTTCCCGATGCTCAAGGCCCTGGCGCCTCAGCAACTGGACAAGATTTTCTTCCTGACGGCCAAGACCCCGGGGCGCAAACTGGCACTGGACGCGGCGCAGGTGATCATCGACAGCGCCGACGCGCCGCCGTTGCGCGTGCTGGAGATGATCGCCCGGGACAAGGCTTGCGAGCATCCCGACAAAGCCTGCCACGGTGAGTCCTGCCCATTGGCGCAAGGCTTTTACGATCGCCTGCCGGCCGCGCGCCAGGCTGCCAGCGAGCTGACCCTGCTGAATCAGGCCGCCTTGCGCGAGGTGGCGCTGGAACACGACGTCTGCCCTTATTACCTGAGCCAGGAAATGGCGCGTTGGGCCGATGTGGTGGTTGCCGACTACAACTATTACTTTGACTTCAGCGCACTGTTGTTCGGCCTGGCCCAGGCCAATAACTGGCGAGTCGCGACCTTGGTGGATGAAGCGCATAACCTGGTCGAACGGGGCCGCCAGATGTATAGCGCCAGCCTCGACCAATCGGCCCTGAACGCGGTGCGCAAAACCGCGCCCGAGGCATTGAAGAAGTCGCTGCAGCGAGTCAATCGTGAATGGAATGCCCTGCATAATCAGCAACTGGGCGCCTATCAGGCTTATGACCGTGCTCCGGAAAAACTCCTGCAGGCGCTGTTTTCCTGCAGCGCGAGCATTGGCGACTACCTCAACGACCATCCCCAAGGGGTCGACAGTGGCCTGCAGAACTTCTATTTCGACATGCTGCAATTTGGCCGAGTGGCGGAACTCTTCGATGAGCAGTACCTTTTCGATATCAGCAAGCGCGACCTTGAGCGCAAGCACAACCTCTCGACCCTGTGCCTGCGCAATGTGGTGCCTGCCGGTTTCATTCGCCCACGCCTGACAGCGTCGCGCACGGCCGTGCTGTTTTCCGCGACCCTCAGCCCCCGTCACTATTACGCCGACCTGCTGGGCACGCCGCCCGACACCGTGTGGATCGATGTCGAATCGCCGTTTCACGCCGACCAGTTGCAAGTCCATATCGTCAGCCAGATCTCCACGCGGTTTGTCCATCGCCAGGCGTCCCTGGGGCCCATCGTCGAGCTGATGGCCCGGCAATTCACCGAGCGTCCCGGCAATTACCTGGCGTTTTTCAGCAGCTTTGACTACCTGCAGCAAGTCGCGCAGCGGCTGGCCGAGGCCCATCCGCACATCAACCTGTGGTCGCAATCGCGAGGCATGGGGGAAGGGCAGCGCCAGACTTTTCTCGACCAGTTCACCGCCGACAGCCAGGGCATCGGCTTCGCGGTGCTGGGCGGCGCGTTTGGCGAGGGCATTGACCTGCCCGGCGCGCGCTTGATCGGTGCTTTCATCGCCACCCTGGGCCTGGCACAGTTGAACCCGATCAACGAACAACTCAAGCATCGTATGGCAGCGATTTTCGGCGCCGGTTATGACTACACCTACCTCTATCCCGGCGTGCAGAAAGTGGTTCAAGCGGCCGGACGGGTGATACGCACCCAGCAGGATCAAGGCGTCGTCATGCTGATCGATGACCGTTTCGCGCAGGGCAAGGTCAAGCAATTGCTGCCACGCTGGTGGGCGCTAGGTCCCGCCGCCTGTCATGCTGGCGGATAAAGGCAATTGATTGCCTGTGATTGCTGCTTTTCAATTTCGCCGGATGTCCCATACTCGTCGAAAACGAAATTCACGTGAGGATTGAATGAGCGAGGATCGGAGGAAAGCCGGTGCCATCGAAGAGAAGCGCTTTCGCTTGTTGATCGATGCCGTGGTCGATTATGCGATCTACATGATCGATCCCGATGGCACAATCGCCAGTTGGAACTCCGGGGCCAAGCGTTTCAAGGGGTATGAAGAGGCGGAGATCCTGGGTCAGCACTTTTCACGGTTTTACACCGAGGACGACCGTCGCGCCGGCCTGCCCCAACGAGCGTTGGATACTGCGATCCGCGACGGCCGTTTCGAAGGCGAGGGCTGGCGCGTGCGCAAGGATGGCTCGCACTTCTGGTGTCATGTAGTGATCGACCCGATTCGTGACGCCGATGGTCAATTGCTCGGTTTTGCCAAGATCACCCGCGACCTCACCGACCGCAAGATGGCCGAGGAAACCCTCAAGCAAAGCGAGCAACAGTTCCGCCTGCTGGTGCAGTCAGTCACTGACTACGCCATCTACATGCTCGACCCTCAAGGGCGCCTGACCAACTGGAACCCAGGGGCTCAACGAATCAAGGGCTATGCCCCTGAGGAGGTGTTGGGCCAGCATTTTTCGATGTTCTATACCCCTGAAGATCGCGTTGCCGGTGAACCGCAACGGGCGCTGGACACGGCGGTGCGCGAAGGCCGGTTCGAGAACAGGGCTTGGCGTATGCGCAAAGACGGTACGCGGTTCATGGCGCATGTGGTGGTCGACGCCATCTGGGGTGAGACCGGAACCTTGCTGGGTTTTGCCAAGATCACGCGTGATATCACCGAGGCCACCACGGCACAGCGCACTCTGGAACAAACCCGCGAAGCGCTGTTCCAGGCGCAGAAAATGCAGGCGATCGGTCAACTCAGTGGCGGGATCGCCCACGACTTCAACAATTTGCTAACGGTCATCCTGGGCAACCTGGAGATCATTCGCAAACGCGCAGTCAACGAACCAAAAATCACCCGCCTGGTGGACAACGCTACCCAAGGTGCCTTGCGCGGGGTTTCCCTGACCCAGCGTATGCTGGCTTTTGCCCGACGCCAGGAGCTCAAGACCGAGCCGGTCCAGGTTGCGGAAATGGTGCAGGGGATTACCGGACTGTTACGCAGCGCGCTGGGGCCGTCCGTGCGTTTGGAAACCCATTTCCCGCCGGGACTCCAGCCGGCCCTCGCCGACATGAACCAGCTTGAATTGACCGTGATGAACCTGGTAACCAATGCCCGCGACGCCATGCCCCAGGGCGGCGAAATTCTGGTCAGTGCCCAGGCCGTGGAGATTCATGCGCAATCGACTCTGTCTCTGGCGGCCGGGCAATACATCTGCCTGAGCGTGAGTGATAACGGCGAAGGCATGGACGACGCCACGCTCGCCTCGGCAATGGACCCGTTCTTCACCACCAAAGGGCTTGGCAAGGGCACCGGCCTGGGCCTGTCGATGGTGCACGGGTTTATCGAACAGCTGGGTGGCCGTTTCATCCTCAAGAGCCACAAGGATAAAGGCACCACGGCCGAGTTGTGGTTGCCGGTGGCTGCTGCCAGCGGCACAACCCAACCGCAGGCCGAAACCCAAGCGTCTGCGCCTGTTTCACGGATAAGCAT
The DNA here is from genome assembly GCF_000952175.1 of Pseudomonas sp. ES3-33. Taxonomy (NCBI): domain Bacteria; kingdom Pseudomonadati; phylum Pseudomonadota; class Gammaproteobacteria; order Pseudomonadales; family Pseudomonadaceae; genus Pseudomonas; species Pseudomonas sp. ES3-33. Next base: position 38,339 of record NZ_JZRI01000044.1, read on the forward strand.
ACTGGTGGTGGACGATGACAGCCTGGTCCTGACCAGCACCTGTCTACTGCTGGAGGACCTTGGCCATAAGGTCACAGGTGCGAACTGCGCAGCGAAGGCGCTGGAATTGTTCAGCGCCGATCAGCCATTCGACCTGGTGATCACTGACATGGCCATGCCGCACATGAGCGGCGCGCAACTGGCGCATGCCATCCAGGAGATCAACCCCGGCATCCCCATCATCATCGCCACCGGCTTCGCCGAGCGACTGGAAGGTTTCGCTGCCAATCTGCCGCGCCTGTCCAAGCCATTCAACCAGCTCAACCTGGTAGAAATCATTGCCTCGACCTTAAAGTAAGTGCGTGCAGGCCAGGGAACGAAATTCGGCTGAACTAGTTTCAAGCCGGATCTTCTAATTCTTTTTCCGACCTGATAGAACCCCCGTGCCCAGAATATTGACCGAAGCCCCGGCTGAAGACGCCTTGACCGAACACAATGCCAAAATGTTCGGTTCGCCCAAGGAACGCCTGGATTTCTACCGCAGGGAAATCCAGTATGAGACCAGCATCCTGGCCAACCGCACGGATGCCTACCTGGCCGCGCAGTCGTTCCTGGTCATTGCGTTTGCATCCTGTATGGCAAACCTCAACCCCGAGTGGGGCAAGCTGTTCACCTTGGTCGTGCCGCCATTCCTGGCGCTGCTGGGGTTGCTGAGTTCCCTGAATGCCTGGCCCGGCATCAGGGCGGCGTACGACATCATCGATCACTGGCATTTCAAACAGAGCGAACTGTTGAGAAGTGAACCCCTCATGGGCCTGGCCTACGATGAATCGCCTTTATTCAGCGAGATGGAGTCTTCGCACAAGGGGTACCGCAAGTCGCTACTGTTTTCAGTGCGAACCCCGTGGATTTTTGCGACGTTTTGGGTATTGCTGGGCACTTATGCGGTATTTATTCAGGTGACCAATCCTGGTGGTTGATCAGCCTTTGGGATGTGGCGAGGGGCCTGCCCTCGCCACAGCCTAGCATTGGCTATCAAGCCGCCAGATTAGCGGCGCTCATCTCTTTCTTGTACTGCGCTTTCAAACTCTCCATCTGCGCCCCAAGCTCTTGCAGCTCAGCCTTGCCCAACAGCTCCCGGGCTTCAGGGAACCTACCCTGTTCGCATTAGATATCAAGCTCTGGATTCATGCGCGGGTTGGGTATTGGCGACCGCCATCGGCATCGAAGGGAAGTCCTCGTTCAACAGGCGCAGATGCTCAATGGCTTCTTCGAATTTCAAGTCGGCTTTTCTGCGCATTGCCTGGTAGCGGTCGAACTGCTCGCCATCCAGCTCGCTGCCTTCGAGGAGGGCGAAGGCGGCTTGATTCAGCGTCTCGGCTTCTTCAAATAGCTGGCGGTTGCGTGCCAGGGCGAACTCGCGGCAGGCTGAAATTTCATCACGGGTGGAGTAGTGGATCATGGCCGGCACCTTTGTTCGGAATGTTAATGATTAATAGGCAGCGGCACCGGCCAAGGATTTCAAATTTATGAGCGTTAAATTTCGATTATTCCGACGATAAAAGCCTGATCAAAAAATCAGTTTTTTCGTTTTTTACGCTGTTCGTATCGAGCAAGGATGGGTTGGGTGCTGATCCCGTGCACGAGGATGCTCAACGCCACCACCGACAACGTCAGGTTGGTGCACAAGGCCGCGACTGACGGGTCCAGTCCGTGGTTCAGGGCGTAGAACAGGTAATACAGGCTGCCGATCCCGCGGATCCCGAACCAGCCGATCAACCGGCGCTGGCGACTTTCGAGCAGACCGCCCCAGGGCATGGCCAGAACACTCAGCGGTCTGATCAGCAGGAACAATGCGCCACCTATCGGCAGCGCGCGCCAGTCCCAGTGCGCAATCAGCACCACGCCGAGCAAGGTCACCAGGAATACTTCCATGGCGCGCTCCACCAGACCGCCAAATGCCAGCATGTCGCCCATCATGATGCCGGCGGCCACTTGGGAATCTTCAAGATTATCGGTGTCGCCATGCACCGCTTGCTGCGGATCTACGTTCTGGTGACCGACCACTGGCTGCACAAGGTGTTCGGCCGGCACCTGGGCATCGCCCGTGGACTTGACCTCTTCCTGACGCAACCCCAGGCCAGCGGCGAAAACAGACAGGAAGCCGTAGGCGTGAACCCACTCGGCGCCGACATAGGCCAATGCGATCAGGGCCAGGGCCAGATAGTCGTTGGGGGAGAGTGTGCTGTCTTCGTTGGCAATGCGCAGGGACAAGGTCAACCGGCCGATTCCACGGCCCATCCAGTACCCGATCAACAGCCCCGCCGGCACTGCCCAGAGCAATCGGCCGAGCGCCCAATCACCGAGCCAGCCAGGATTACCGTCTTGTTGCAGCAGGAGCAATCCAAGAATCACGAACGGGAAGGCGACCCCGTCATTCAGGCCGGCCTCGCCGGACAGCCCGAACCGCACGCTGTCGTCGTCGCGGGCATCGTTAACCTGCACCAGAGACGCGAGCACAGGGTCGGTCGGCGCCAGGATCGAGCCAACCAGTGCGCTGACACCCCAAGGCAACTGGAACGCGAAGTGCAGCAGCAGACAAACCCCGGCAATGCTCAGCATCATGACCGGGCCCGCCAGGCCCAGTGCCACTCGCCAGTTCTTTTGCCTGAAGGGAGCGCGCAGCTTCAAACCGCAAACGAACAGGGAAAACAACACCGCCACTTCGGTCAAGTGTTCCATCCACACTGATGCATCGTCCACATCCAGTTTTAATACGCCCAGGCCCGTGGGGCCGATGCCAACGCCCAGCGCCAGGCATACCGCCGAGGTGGTAACGGGTTTCCAGCGCAGATAGGACGACGTCAATGCCAGGGTCAGCAACACGGCACCCAGGACGGCCATCCAAATGGTAAAGCTCATGCTTGCGTCCCGCAGGAAGGTGGCCTTGAAACAGCGTGGAGTATGCTCAACCGACGCTCGCGCGCCGGTTGATGGTCAGCAGGCACAGCCCGAGGACTGGCTGCGCGACGGTTACAGCATTGGTTTACCACCGGTAACCCCGTAGCGCTGACCTGTGATGTAGCTGGCTTCATCCGAGGCCAGCAGCACATAGATCGGCGCGACCTCCACAGGCTGCCCGGGACGCCCCAACGGGGTCTCGGCGCCGAAGTTCTGCACTTCTTCGTCGGGCATGGTCGAGACGATTAGTGGCGTCCAGATGGGCCCGGGTGCGACGCTGTTGACCCGGATGTTCTTCGGCCCGAGCATCTGCGCCAGGCCGCCGGTAAAGTTGGCGATAGCTCCCTTGGTGGTGGCGTAGGCGAGCAGGGTAGGCTTGGGCATGTCCGAGTTGATGGAGCTGGTATTGATGATCGAGCTGCCGGGCTTCATGTGTTTCAACGCCGCCTGGCAGATGCGGAAGATCGCGGTGATGTTGACGTCGAACGTCATCACCCATTCCTCGTCCGGGATGTCTTCGAAATTCTCGTGGGTCATCTGGAACGCGGCGTTGTTGACCAGCACGTCAATGCGACCGAAGCGTTCGACGGTCTTGTCGACCACCGCCTGGCATTGGGCTTTTTGCGCCAGGTCGCCTGGCACCAGCAGGCACTGGCGGCCGGCCTGTTCGACCCAGCGGGCGGTTTCCTCGGCGTCTTCATGTTCGTTGAGGTAGGCAATGACCACGTCCGCGCCTTCGCGGGCGAAGGCAATCGCCACGGCGCGGCCGATGCCGCTGTCGGCGCCGGTGATCAGGGCAATCTTGCCTTCCAGCCGGCCTGAGCCTTTGTAGCTTTGCTCGCCGCAGTCCGGGTAGGGATCCATTTTTTTCTGGGAGCCGGGGACGGGTTGTGCCTGTTTGGGGAAGGGCGGTTTTGGATAGTCGTTCATCGTGAATCTCCAATCTCAAGGCGAAAGAGTCAGAGGGTGGACCCTGGGCTTTTGGCGTGGGTTCGGTTGGATTTTCGGTGAAAGGGTTGAACGGTCAACACGCTGTGCCAGGCGCGACGCCATGGTGTAAGCTCTGCGACTCTTCGGATTCGACCCTTTGCGAGCCCTATGCCGTCGCTTTTCAAACGCTCCCTGCTGCCAAAACTGCGCAGTTTCCCGCTGACCGCCGAGGCCGTCACCATCCTCTCGGGCGCCGCCGAGTTTCGTCGCTGCCTGTTGGAAAAGATCACCAGTGCAACCCGACGCATCTACATCGTCGCGCTGTACCTGCAACAGGATGAAGCCGGCCAGGAGATCCTCGATGCCCTGCATGCCGCCAAACTGGCACGCCCGGAACTGGATGTTGTGGTGGTCGTCGACTGGCTGCGCGCCCAGCGTGGCCTGATCGGTGCCGGCAAGCAGCCGGGCAACTCGGCGTGGTACCAGGAAACCACACGCACCCATGCCAGCGAAGTGCCGGTGTACGGCGTGCCGGTGCAGAGCCGTGAGCTGTTCGGCGTGCTGCACTTGAAGGGTTTTGTAATTGATGATTGCGTGATCTACAGCGGCGCCAGTCTGAACAACGTTTACCTGCACAAGTTCGACAAGTACCGTTATGACCGTTATCACCTGTTGCACAACCGCGACCTGGCGGACTCGATGCAGCACCTGGTGCAGCACGGCCTGATCGCCTCCAAGGCGGTCAATCGCCTGGATTTGCCCAATCTGCCAACCACCCGCAGCCTGCGCAACGATATCGGTGACCTGCGCAGCCGCCTCAAGCACGCGACGTATGACACCACCAGTGGGACTACGGACAAAGGCGGGCTGTCGGTCAGCCCGCTGCTCGGCGTGGGCAAGAACAATCCGCTGAGCCGGGTGATTGGCGAGTTGATCGCCAGCACCCAGCAGCAGCTGACCATCTGCACGCCGTATTTCAACCTGCCGCTGGCCGTGACCCGGGAAATCAATCGGGCACTGGCACGGGGCGTGAAGATCGACATCGTGGTCGGGGACAAGACAGCCAACGATTTCTACATTCCACCCAGCGAGCCGTTCAAGGTGATCGCGGCGTTGCCATACCTGTACGAAATCAGCCTGCGCCGTTTCGCCAAGCGTCATCAGCGTTATATCGACAGCGGCCAGTTGAACCTGCACCTGTGGAAGGACGGCGATAACACTTACCACCTCAAGGGCATGTGGGTCGACCAGCGTTATACCTTGCTCACCGGTAATAACCTGAACCCGCGGGCGTTCCGTCTCGACCTGGAAAACGCCTTGCTGATCGATGATCCCAAAGGTGAGCTGCTGGCGCCGCGCAGGGAAGAGCTTGGGCAGATTTTCCAGCACACCACGCGCATTGGCCGATACCAGGACCTGGAAACGCTGGTGGAATACCCGGCAGCGGTGGCCAAGTTCCTCAAGCGCGTCAGCCGCGTGCGGATCGAGAGGCTGCTGTACCGGATCCTGTAACTTGCAGGAGCGAGCTCGCTCGCGAAAAACCCGAGTGCGTCACGGGGTGTCAGGTTTCCCGCGTTATCGTTATCGCCCATCGCGAGCAAGCTGGCTCCTACAAATCTGTGTAGGAGCGAGCTCGCTCGCGAAAAACCAGAGGCCGCCTCGGGGCATCAGGCACCCCGCGTGATCGTTAACGACCATCGCCAGCAAGCTGCCTCCTGCATGTAAGATGGCGATATTCGAATAACAACCTGGCCTGCCTGATTTAATGTCGGAAAAAGACACTATCTCCATCCAACTGGTGCGCGAAGCCCTGTTGCAAAGTTGTGCGCCCGGCGTGGCAACCGCCGAAGTACTGGAAAAGGTCGGCATTGCCCCGGCGTTACTCGGTACCGCGCATGCCCGGGTGCCGGCGACGGCCTATGCACGGCTGTGGCGGCTGCTGGCCCGACGGGGCGACGATGAGTTTTTTGGCATGGATCCGCGCCCACTGCGCTCCGGCAGTTTCGAATTCCTCTGCCGCAGCGCCATGGCCCAGCCCAGCCTGATGACGGGCCTGACCTGCGGCCTGGACTTTCTCTCGCTGATATTCCAGCACCTGCCTGCGCAACTGGTGCGTCAGCAGAGCCTGGCGGAAATCGTGCTGATCGAGGATGAGCAACCCGCCAAGCGCGCGTTCACCTACTTTACCTACTGGATGATCGTGCACGGCGTCGCCTGCTGGTTGGCCGGGCGGCGAATACCGATCCTGGCGATTGAACTGCGCTGCCCGGCACCGGATTTTCTGGACGACTACCAGGTGATGTTTTCCGAGAACCTGCGCTTCGATCGACCCCGCACTCGCATGATTTTTGCCGCCGATTGCCTGGACATGCCGATCCGCCGCAGTCCCGAGGAGCTCAAGCGCTTCCTGGCCCATGCCCCGGCCAATATCCTGGTGAAATACCGCGATCCACAGAGCCTGGCCAGCCGGATCAAGCACGATTTGCGGCAGATCACCGCCCAGGACTGGCCGGAGACCGAGGCACTGGCGCAACAATTGTGCATGTCGGCCTCGACCTTGCGCCGCCGCTTGGCGGAGGAGGGGCAGACTTACCAGGGGCTCAAGGACAGCGTGCGCAAGGAGCTGGCGATCGTCTGGCTGGCGGACCCGGCGATCAGCTTTGCCGAAATCGCCACGCGCCTGGGGTTTGCCGATGCCAGCTCGTTCTACAAGGCGTTTCGCAAGTGGTCGGGGTCCAATCCCGGGCATTACCGCAGTCTTATACTGAATGAGCCGGACTGAGCGGGATTGTGTAGTGGCCTGACTGGCCCCATCGCGAGCAAGCTCGCTCCTACAGTTTTAGCGTCAGCACACAGCTCCTGTGGGAGTGACCGTGCCCGCGATTAGGCCATTGCAGCCGCAACGCCTACCTAACCTTGGCCAAACCAGTCAGACAACTTGATAGCTTTGACCATTGTCCCGCCCGGCGCACAGAGCGACTATTTCTCCTGTTGATTACGGTTCCCCCCAACCTAATAAAAATACAGAGGGATTCTGGCAATGCACGACTACCTGACTGCCACTTCACAGTTCGATTATCAGCACACCGTCGATGCCGCACTGGCCGGCGACCTCACGGCGCTCAATGCCTGCGTCGAGTGTTGCGACCGGCACGCACTGCCCGGGCGCATTGCGCTGTTCTGGGAGGGGCGCGACGGTTCGAGCGCGACTTATACGTTTAGCGACTTGCAGGACAAAGCCGCGCGTTTCGCCAATTTCCTGCTGGAGCAGGGCGTGCGCAAAGGCGACAAGGTTGCCGGCTTGCTCCCTCGCAATATCGAACTGCTGGTCACGGTGTTCGCGACCTGGCGCATCGGTGCGGTCTATCAACCACTGTTCACCGCCTTCGGCCCCAAGGCCATCGAGCACCGTCTGGGCAGTTCCGGTGCCAAGGTGGTGGTGACCGATGCGGGTAATCGCAGCAAGCTCGCCGACGTCGAGAACTGCCCGACCATCGTTACCGTCGCAGGACCAAAAGGCCAGGGCATTGTTCGTGGCGATTTCAGCTTCTGGGCTGAGCTGGCCAATTACCCTGCTGTCTGCGAACCGTTGCTGCTCACTGGCGAAGACCCTTTCCTGCTGATGTTCACCTCTGGCACCACCGGCCCGTCTAAAGCCCTGTCCGTGCCCCTGAAGGCCATCGTCGCGTTCCAGAGTTACACCCGCGATGCGGTCGACTTGCGCCCCGAAGATGCATTCTGGAACGTCGCCGATCCCGGCTGGGCCTACGGCATCTATTTCGGCGTGACCGGGCCACTGGCGATGGGGCATCCGATTACCTTTTACGACGGCCCGTTCACCCTCGAAAGTACCTGCCGGGTCATCAACAAATATGGAATCACCAACCTCACGGGCTCGCCAACGGCCTACCGACTGCTGATCGCCGGCGGCGACGAGTTCGCCCGGTCCATCAAAGGCAGGTTGCGCATTGTCAGCAGTGCCGGTGAACCGCTGAACCCGGAAGTGATCCGCTGGTTCGCCGACAACCTGAACGTGGTCATCCACGACCATTATGGCCAGACCGAACTGGGCATGGTGCTGTGCAATCACCACGGCCTGGAACACGCGATTCACATGGGCGCCGCCGGCTTTGCCTCGCCCGGCCACCGCATTGTGGTGCTGGATGAAGCCTGCCAGGAACTGAGCGTCGGTCAGCCGGGCATCCTGGCCATCGATCGCAGCCAGTCACCGATGTGCTGGTTCGCCGGTTACGAAGGCGCGCCCACCAAAGCGTTCGTCGGCAACTACTACCTGAGCGGCGACACCGTCGAGTGGAACCCCGATGGCAGCATCAGCTTCGTCGGGCGCAGTGACGACGTGATCACCACCTCCGGCTACCGGGTCGGGCCGTTCGACGTGGAAAGCGCGCTGATCGAGCACCCGGCCGTGGTCGAGGCGGCGGTGGTCGGCAAGCCTGATCCGGAGCGCACCGAGCTGGTCAAAGCCTTCGTTGTACTCAGTGCGCAATACCGCGCCGACCCGGCGCTTGCCGAAGAACTGCGCCAGCACGTGCGCAAGCGACTGGCCGCGCATTCTTACCCCCGTGAAATCGAATTTGTCAGCGAATTGCCGAAAACCCCAAGCGGCAAATTGCAGCGCTTTATCTTGCGCAACCAGGAAATCGCCAAGGCTCAAGAGGCCGCCGCGAAGAACGTTTCAGCTTGAATCCAAGGAAACTGTGATGCAGATCGAAAACAAGGTTTTTCTCGTCACCGGCGGTGCGTCCGGGCTCGGTGCCGCCACCGCTGAAATGCTGGTGGCCGCCGGTGCCAAAGTGATGCTGGTAGACATGAACGCCGACGCCGTCGCCGCTCAGGCCCAGCGCCTTGGCGCGCAGAGTGTGGTCGCCGACATCAGTGATGAGGCCGCCGCCGAAGCCGCAGTGCAAGCCACGGTGAAAGCCTTCGGCGGCCTCAATGGCCTGGTCAACTGCGCCGGTATCGTGCGCGGCGAAAAAATCCTCGGCAAGACCGGCCCGCATGCGCTGGCCAGCTTCAGCCAGGTGATCAATGTCAACCTGATCGGCAGCTTCAATATGCTGCGCCTGGCGGCAGCGGCGATTGCCGAGACTGAAGCGGATAGCGACGGCGAGCGCGGGGTGATCATCAATACTGCGTCGGCCGCTGCCTACGACGGCCAGATCGGCCAGGCGGCTTACGCAGCGTCCAAGGGCGCTATCGTCAGCCTGACCTTGCCCGCCGCTCGCGAGCTGGCGCGCTTTGGCATCCGCGTGATGACCATTGCCCCGGGCATTTTCGAGACGCCGATGATGGCCGGCATGACGCCTGAAGTACGCGCGTCCCTGGCGGCTGGCGTGCCGTTTCCACCCAGGCTCGGGAAACCGGACGAGTATGCCGCGCTGGTAAGGCATATCATTGAAAACAGCATGCTTAATGGCGAGGTGATCCGTCTCGACGGTGCCTTGCGCATGGCCGCCAGGTAGGAGAATTCGTCATGACTATTGCCAACGATCCGATTGTTATTGTCAGCGCCGTGCGCACCCCCATGGGCGGGTTCCAGGGCGAACTGAAAAGTCTCACCGCACCGCAACTGGGTGCTGCCGCGATCAGCGCCGCCGTCGAACGCGCCGGCATCGCCCCTGCTCTGGTCGAGGAAGTGCTGTTCGGCTGCGTCCTCTCCGCAGGCCTTGGCCAGGCCCCGGCGCGCCAGGCCGCGCTGGGTGCCGGGCTGGACAAATCAACCCGCTGCACCACGCTGAACAAAATGTGCGGCTCGGGTATGGAAGCGACGATGCTGGCCCACGACATGCTCGTCGCCGGCAGTGCCGAGGTGGTCGTCGCCGGAGGCATGGAGAGCATGTCCAACGCGCCGTACCTGCTGGACCGCGCACGCAGCGGTTACCGCATGGGTCACGGTCGCGTGATGGACCACATGTTTCTCGACGGGCTTGAAGACGCCTACGACAAGGGACGCCTGATGGGCACCTTCGCCGAAGACTGCGCCGAGACCAACGATTTCAGCCGAGAAGCCCAGGATGCCTTTGCCATTGCCTCGACCACCCGTGCACAGCAGGCGATCAAGGACGGCAGTTTCAAGGACGAGATCGTCCCGCTTACCATTACCGTCGGCAAGGAACAGGTGCTAATCAGTAACGACGAACAGCCGCCGAAAGCCAAACTGGACAAGATTGCTTCACTCAAGCCGGCGTTCCGCGACGGTGGCACCGTGACTGCGGCCAACTCCAGCTCGATCTCCGACGGCGCTGCGGCCCTGGTGTTGATGCGCCGCTCCGCTGCCGAAAAACAGGGGATCAAGCCGCTGGCAGTGATTCACGGGCATGCTGCCTTTGCCGATACCCCAGGCCTGTTCCCGGTCGCCCCGGTGGGCGCGATCCGCAAGTTGATGAAAAAGACGGGTTGGTCCCTGGACCAGGTCGATCTGTTTGAAGTCAACGAAGCGTTTGCGGTGGTCAGCCTGGTGACCATGGCCAAACTGGAAATCCCCCATGAAAAAGTCAACGTGCACGGCGGGGCTTGCGCACTGGGCCATCCAATTGGCGCATCCGGCGCGCGGATCCTGGTGACCCTGCTCTCGGCGCTGCGCCAGAAAGGCTTGAAGCGCGGCGTTGCAGCTATCTGCATCGGCGGCGGTGAAGCCACGGCGATGGCTGTGGAATGCCTGTACTAAAACCCGCACACCCCCTGTAGGAGCTGCCGCACGCTGCGATCTTTTGACCTTGAAGATCATCATTAAAAGATCGCAGCCTGCGGCAGCTCCTATACGGGGTATTTCATATTCAAGGATTTGGCATGATTCCCAATGACGAACAATCCCAGATCAGCGACGCGGCACGGCAGTTTGCCCAGGAACGGCTGAAACCGTTCGCTGCCGAGTGGGACCGCCTGCATCGTTTTCCCACCGAAGCCATCGGCGAAATGGCCGAACTGGGCTTCTTCGGCATGCTCGTGCCGGAGAAATGGGGCGGCTGCGACACCGGTTACCTGGCCTACGCCATGGCCCTGGAAGAGATCGCGGCCGGTGACGGTGCGTGCTCGACCATCATGAGCGTGCACAACTCGGTGGGCTGCGTGCCGATCCTCAATTACGGCACCGATGAGCAGAAAGAACGCTTTCTCAAACCCCTGGCCAGGGGCGACATGCTCGGCGCTTTTGCCCTCACCGAACCCCAGGCCGGTTCCGATGCCAGTGGCCTGAGAACACGTGCCCGCCTGGAAGGCGACCACTACGTGCTCAACGGCTGCAAACAGTTCATCACCTCCGGGCAGAATGCCGGCGTGGTGATCGTGTTTGCCGTGACGGACCCGAGCGCAGGCAAGCGCGGGATCACCGCCCTGATCGTCCCCACCGATTCACCGGGCTACAAAGTCGCGCGGGTCGAAGACAAGCTCGGCCAGCACGCCTCCGACACCTGCCAGATTCTCTTCGAAGACGTGAAGGTGCCAGTGGCCAACCGTTTGGGCGAGGAGGGTGAAGGCTACAAAATCGCCCTGGCCAACCTCGAAGGCGGTCGTGTCGGCATTGCTTCGCAATCGGTGGGCATGGCCCGAGCCGCGTTCGAAGCAGCCCGGGACTACGCAAGGGAGCGGGAAAGTTTCGGCAAGCCGATCATCGAACATCAGGCCGTCGCGTTCCGCCTCGCCGACATGGCGACCCAGATTGCCGTTGCCCGGCAGATGGTGCACTACGCAGCGGCTTTGCGTGACAGCGGCAAGCCCGCCCTGGTCGAAGCCTCGATGGCCAAGTTGTTTGCCTCGGAAATGGCTGAAAAAGTCTGTTCTGCGGCCTTGCAAACCCTGGGCGGCTACGGTTACCTGAACGACTTCCCGCTGGAGCGCATCTACCGCGACGTGCGGGTGTGCCAGATCTACGAAGGCACCAGCGACATTCAACGCATGGTTATCTCGCGCAACCTTTGAACAGGAGTCCATTTGTGAACTACGAAACGATTTTGCTGGAAATCCACGGTCGTGTTGGCCTGATCACCCTGAACCGGCCCCAGGCGTTAAACGCATTGAATGCGCAGATCGTCAGCGAACTGAACCAGGCGCTCGATGGCCTGGAAGCTGACTCGAACATCGGCTGCATCGTGCTCACCGGTTCAAAAAAAGCCTTCGCGGCCGGCGCCGACATCAAGGAAATGGCCGAGCTGACGTATCCGCAGATCTACCTCGACGATCTGTTCAGCGACAGCGACCGCGTGGCCAATCGCCGCAAGCCCATCATTGCTGCGGTGAACGGTTTTGCCTTGGGTGGCGGTTGTGAACTGGCACTGATGTGCGACTTCATTCTGGCGGGCGACAATGCCCGGTTCGGCCAACCGGAAATCAACCTCGGTGTGCTCCCGGGCATGGGCGGCACCCAGCGCCTGACCCGCGCAGTCGGGAAGGCCAAGGCCATGGAAATGTGCCTGAGCGGACGTTTGATCGACGCCGTGGAAGCAGAGCGCTGTGGCATCGTGGCGCGCATCGTGCCGGCGGATGAGTTGCTGGCCGAGGCATTGAAAGTCGCCGCGTTGATCGCCGCTAAATCCCTGCCGATTGCGATGATGGTCAAGGAAAGCGTCAACCGCGCGTTCGAAGTCAGCCTGTCTGAGGGCGTGCGCTTTGAGCGTCGTGTATTCCATGCGGCGTTCGCGACGCAGGATCAGAAGGAAGGGATGGCGGCGTTTATTGCCAAGCGTGAGGCGCAGTTCCAGGGCCAGTAATCGCGTAAGGCTATCGCGGGCGAGCCTTGCTCCTACAGGTTATCAGTGACTGTGGGAGCAAGGCTTGCCCGCAGTGCTTGCAGGCCCTAAACCAGATAGTTCTTCAATTCTCGGGCGATCACCATCCGCTGAATCTCGCTCGACCCCTCATAGATCTGCGTGATCCGCGCATCGCGGTAGTAGCGCTCCACCGGGTAGTCTTCCAGGTAGCCATACCCACCATGAATCTGTATCGCCGAAGAGCAGACCTTCTCGGCCATTTCCGACGCGAACAGCTTGGCTTGTGACGCCTCCGACAGGCAAGGCTTGCCGGCGCTGCGCAGGCGCGCCGCGTGCAGGATCAACAGGCGCGCCGCGTTCAGCCGGGTGTGCATGTCGGCGAGCAGATTGGCAATGCTCTGGTGCTCAATGATCGGCTTGTCGAACTGCACCCGACCACGGGCATAGTCCAAGGCTGCTTCAAATGCCGCGCGGGCGATGCCCAGCGCCTGGGCGGCGATGCCGATGCGTCCACCTTCAAGGTTGGACAGGGCGATGGCCAGGCCCTTGCCGCGTTGACCCAGCAGATTGGCTTCGGGGATGGTGCAATTGTTCAGGGTGACTGCGCAGGTATCGGATGCGCGAATGCCCATCTTGTGTTCGGTGCGATCTACGATGAAACCGGCGGTATCAGTCGGCACCAGGAAGGCGGAAATTCCGCGTTTGCCCAGGTCCGGGTCGGTCACGGCGAACACGATGGCCAATTTGGCGCGCTTGCCATTGCTGACAAATTGCTTGGCGCCGTTGATCACCCACTGGCCATCGCGCAGTTCCGCGCGGGTGCGCAAGTTGTGTGCTTCGGAACCGGCCTGGGGTTCGGTCAGGCAGAAGCAGCCAATGGCTTTGCCGCTGGCCAGGTCCGGCAGCCAGGCCTGTTTCTGTTCTTCGGTGCCGAAGTTCAGCACGGGCCCGCAACCGACGGAATTGTGGATGCTCATCAGGGCGCCGGTGGCGCCGTCACCTGCGGAAATTTCCTCCACCGCCAGCGCATAGGCCACGTAGTCGACATAGGTGCCGCCCCATTCCTCGGGTACCACCATGCCCAGCAGGCCGAGCTCGCCCATCTTCGCCACCAGGGCGTCATCAATCCAGCCGGCCTTTTCCCAGGCCTGGGCATGAGGCGCGATTTCACCCCGGGCGAAATCCCGGGCCATGTCGCGGATCATCACTTGCTCTTCGCTCAATTCGATATCGTGCATGGCTCAGCTCCCGCTCCGATCGAAGCCTTCAAAGAAACTCTCCACATGCCCGGCGCCCAGCGCCTGCAAGGTGGGCGGGTTCCAGCGTGGCGTCTTGTCTTTGTCGATCAGCAAGGCGCGCACGCCCTCGATCAGGTCACCACGCTCGAACCACTGGCGGTCCAGGTGCAGTTCAAGGGCAAAACAGTCTTCCAGACTCAGGTGGCGACCACGGCGCAGCATTTCCAGGGTGACCCCCATGGCCAGCGGCGAGCGCGTCTCCAGCAGGTCAGCAGTCGCCAGCGCCCAGTCGTGGCTGTCAGCCACCGTGACTGCACGCAGTTGCTCAACCATACTCGGCACGTCGGGCAAGGCGAAGAAGTGATCGATGGCCGGGCGCAGCGCAATGAACGGTGCCTCGGGCAGTTGCTGCACCGCGAGCCGGGCCAGTACGCCCTGCAGGTCCTTGAGCGCGGTGTCGTGCCATGCCATCTGATCAAGCTGCTCGTCCAGGATGGCGATTTTATTGCTGTCCAGGTACCAGTCGGCCAGCCCGCAGTAGAGAGCATCGGCTGCGCGAATCTGCACGCCGGTGACGCCCAGGTAGATCCCCAGCTCGCCGGGCACGCGAGGCAGGAAGTAGCTGCCACCGACGTCCGGGAAATAGCCTATGCCCACTTCCGGCATCGCCAGGCGGCTTTTTTCCGTGACCACCCGCAGGTCGGCACCTTGCACCAGGCCCATGCCGCCGCCCAGGACAAATCCGTCCATCAGCGCCAGCACCGGTTTGCGGTAGTGGTGAATGGCGAGGTCCAGGGCATATTCCTCGACGAAGAAATCCTGGTGCAGCGAGTCGCCGTTCTTGAAGCTGTCGTACAGCGAGCGGATGTCACCACCGGCACAGAAGGCTTTTTCTCCGGCGCCGCGCAATACGACGGCGTGTACCGTCGAATCCTGCGCCCAGGCGTCGAGCTGGCGCTGCAGGTTACGCACCATGTCGAGAGTGAGGGCATTGAGACCGGCGGGACGATTGAGGGTAAGGTGACCAATGTGGTTGCGTACTTCGGCCAGCACGTCGTTGTGCGTGGCATCCATGGACTGAGTCCCCGGAGAAGAAACCTGAGCAGTCATCACTAACTCCCTGCTTTTATTGTTCTTTATAGAGAAGCTCGCACGCGAGCGATCAAGGATCGTACCAGTGCAAATTTGTGATGTACAACCGGGATATCTGCAGGTCCAGTCTGCAGATATGCATGCAGCGAGCGGAATCTGACTACGCGGACCGTTCAGTGAACACGTCGCCAATGCTACGCCGCCGGGCGTGCACTTCACTGGCATGGATCAATTGCTCGAGGTCTTCGGGCGTGACGTCGTAGAAGGCCTCCAGGTCTGCCAGGGCCAGCTTCAAATCCTGGGCGGTGATGCCTTGGCTGTCGACCACGGCGGGACCGGCGGTCACTGCCACCGGGGGCTCGCCTGCACGTTTGGGATAACGGATGCGCGTCAGGTTGTTGTAGAGCAGGGCACATAACAACAGGGTGGCAGCCCCGAGCATGACGGGCCCCAGAGCTTGCCAGTCAAGGGCGATGGTCGCAGGGTCGGCCAGCACCAGGGTCAGGGCCAAGGCGCCGGCTGGCGGGTGCAGGCAACGCAGCCAGCACATCAGGATCAGCGCAACACCCGCCGCCAGGCATGCGCTGGTCAACGTGCGACCGAGCACGTGCGCTACCAGCAGAGCTACCACTGCAGCACTCAGGTAGCCGCCCAGGATCGCCCAGGGTTGGGCGAGGGCACCGGATGACACGGCAAACAGCAGCACGGCCGAAGCCCCCAGCGGCCCGATAAGGTGTTGGGCCACTTCGACGCCGAATACCTGGCTGCACAGCCAGACGGTGAACATCGTACCTATGGCCATGCCAATCGCGGCGCGGCTCCATTCAGTGGGGCGAGTGTTGATGGCGGCAGGTAACCAGCGAGCAAGCATGAATTAAACGATCCGTGAAAAGCAGGCGAAAAAAAAGGCTCGGCTGGAAACCCAGTAAGCCCTTGAAAGTGTTCCCTCTGTTGGGGGAGGAACGCGCACAGTTTGCCTCGCTATACGGTCACTGACAAATTCATATTAATGCAGGTTGAATGCATTAATTATGAGTTTAATTGGAGCGTTGCGATTTTTAAATGACAGCTGATTTGACTTTTGCAGCCCCGGCCGGCAGGGTTGGGAGCCCCACCGGGGCACGTCAGATGATGGAGCTTGTGATTCGTCCCGCACCTGACCACCGCAAGGCAGCCGATTGCTGTTTTTTGCTCCATGACACCGATTTCAATCAAGGCCGTTTCGTTTGACTGACTTACCCGCTTCCAAGGCTAATCCGCTCACTGTCTACCTGGCGCGATTGGCACCCTCCAGCCAAATGACGATGCGTTATGTCCTGCAGGATGCCGCCGATCGCCTGGGTTTCGAAGACATGAACGTCGAGGAAATTCCCTGGCATCAATTACAGCCAGAGGATGTCGTTGCGCTGGTTGCAGCGCTGCGCGAGGACGGTTATGCGCCCAACACCTCATCGCTGTACGTCAACGCCGTGCGCGGGGTAATGAATGAAGCCTGGCGCATGAGCCTGATCAGCCAGGAACACCTGTTGAAGATGCGCTCGGTCAAGGGCATCGCCGGCACGCGGCTGTCCCAGGGGCGCAACCTGCGCCGTTCGCTGATCCAGGAACTGATGGCGGTGTGTGCCGCCGACCCCAGGCCACAGGGGCTGCGCGACGCCGCTATCATTGCAATTCTGTATGGCTCGGGGATGCGCAAGTCGGAGTCGGTCAACCTGGACCTCAGTCAGTTGGATTTTGCCGAGCGCAGCCTGCGAGTGACGGGCAAGGGCAACAAGCAGTTGATCAAATATGCGCCCACCTGGGCCTTTGCCAAGCTCGACGCCTGGCTCGAACTGCGCCGCTCGCAGCTCAAGGAGGGGGAGGTGGATGACCCGTTCCTGTTCAACCGCATTCGTCGAGGCAGCCACATCACGCGCGAGCGCATCACCAAACATGCGATCTATTACATTGCCCGCCAGCGTGGCGCGCAGGTCGGCGTGAAGATCATGCCCCACGATTTTCGGCGGTCGTTCATCACCCGGGTGATCGAGGAGCACGACCTGTCGATCGCGCAGAAGCTGGCGCACCACAGCAATATCCAGACGACCGCCAACTACGATGTGCGTGACGACAACGAGCGGCGGCGGGCGGTGGATCGTTTCGATTTGTGATGCCGTTGTAGGAGCGAGCTCGCTCCTACAGTGGGTGCACCTGAACGATGGCCCTGGCAGCCTGATATCCCGCTTGAACAGTGCCGAACATACAGTGGGGGCAACGCCCGGCGCAGGATTTGTCAGTGTTTACAGGCTGGTGGGGCAGGTGGTTTGCGGATTGCCTGCCGCCTGGCTGATCAGCGCGGCCAGACGCTTGACGTTGTTCTGCTGCGCATCAACCAGGTCGTCAATCGAAGGCCCGGAAGGGGTCTTCAAGGTGCTGCGGCAGGTGAGGGTGCCCTTTTCAGTGGCGCCTGCGTCGCGCAGGCGCCATTTTACGTCGATCAGCCCATATTGACCCGGAATCGAGTCGAACCGCTGCACCTCAAGGCGCACCGAGATATTGCGCCTGGGGTTGCTGTTGACCATCTGGTCGACCAGCGCGCTGCGTAACTCATCCACCAGGCTGGCGCCCCACCATTGGGTTTCAAGAATCGCGATCCCGGTATTGCCCTGGCGCACGACGATCTGCGGACGATCGACCTGGGGCGGCACCGTGAGTGATTCGATCTGGATCTGCGCCGTGGACTGCGAATTCGCGTTCAACTGCGCCGGGGTCAACGTATGGAACTGAATCGGATCACTGCGGCAGGCGGCGAGCAATGACAGCGCGGCGAGCAGGGTGATCTTCAGCGGAAAAGCCATGGGTGATGCTCCTGTGGTCATTTGCTCGGCGGCCCTTGCAGGTCGATAGGCGCGGCATTATTGGGGCGTCCGCGAATCAGCGATTCGGGGTGGCGTCCCAGGTAATCCGCCAGGTCGCGCAAGGAACGCGAGGTACGGCCCAGATCGTCCAGGGTTTCGGACAGTTGCTCACGTTGCGGCGAGTCCTCGGCCAATGTCGAGTTGGCCGACTGCAAGGTCTTGCTGACGTCGGCCAGGGTGCTCTGGACGCCGGGCAACGTCTTGGCATTGAACTGGGTCAGGCCCTTGCGCAGCTCGACCAGATTGGCATCGAGGTTGTTGGCGATTCGTTCGATCGGCAGTTTGTTGATCTTGTCGACCATCGCCTCCAGTTTGCCCTGAATCTCCTCCAGGCTGCCCGGAATGGTTGGAATGCTGACGGGGCGGGCAGTCGCATCGAACGCGACCTTTGGCGCCTTGGGATAGAAGTCCAGCGCAATGTACAGCTGTCCTGTCAACAGGTTGCCACTGCGGGCCTGGGCGCGCAGGCCGTTCTCGACGAAGGAGCCCATCAGGCGCACACCGGCGGCCTCGTCGTTGGAGTCGTGATTCAACACCTTTTGAATCTTGGTATGCGCCGTGCCGAGGCGTTGCGGGTAGATGACGATGCCGACATTCACCGGAAAGCTGCGCTTCTGCGCATCGAAATCGAGGTTGACCGAAACGACTCTGCCGAACTCCGTACCGAGGAACTCCACCGGGGCGCCGACCTTCAGCCCACGCAGCGCCTGATCGAAACGCAGGCTCAGGTACTGCGCCTTGCCATTGGGCGGGGCGAGGGCGGTCTGCTGGTCAGGGAACAGCTCGTAGGCATATTCTTCTGCCGCGGGTTTGTCGTCAGGGCTGTACTCAGGGGCGCGAAAGGCGATGCCGCCGACCAGTATCGAGGACAACGACTCGGTCTTGAGCGCAAAGCCGTTGGCGCCGACACTTACATCAATGCCGCTGGCGTTCCAGAACCGGGTGTTTTGTGTGACATAGGCATCATTGGGCGAGTGGACGAACACGTCGATGTTCACCCCTTTGCCATCGGGGTCCAGGGCGTAGGCCACCACCTGGCCGACCGGGATCTTGCGGTAGTAGACAGGCGAGCCGATGTCCAGCGAGCCCAGGTCCTGGGTGTGCAGGGTAAAGCGCTTGCCCGGTTCGCCGTAGGTGATCGGCGGCGGGTTTTCCATGCCCTGGAAGCGCTTCGCCCGGGTGTTGGCCTGGCCGATATCAGCGCCGATGTAATCGCCGGACAGCAGGGTGTCGATACCCGACACACCGCCAGCCCCGATGCGCGGGCGCACGACCCAGAACTTCGAGTCTTCACGGGTAAAGCTTTCCGCCTGCTTGGCCAGTTTTATCGTGGCATTGACACTTTTCTGGTCGTCACTGAGTTCGACTTCCGAGACATGGCCGATCACCACGTTGCGGTACTTGACCTCGGTCTTGTTGGCGGTGAGGCCGGCGCCCGTCTTGAACGTGATGGTGATGGTCGGCCCTTGCTGCAGGATGCTGTGCACCACCAGCGAAATACCTACCAGTACCGCAACGATCGGCACGATCCACACCAGGGAAACGCTGAACCTGCGGGTCTTGATCGGGGCCTGGCCGGGGGCCTGGGGCCCGTCAGTGGCTTGCGACTTCATCCATGACCTCCTCGATATGCGGCTTTTCCCGCGATTCATTCCAGATCAGGCGTGGGTCGAAACTCATCGCCGCCAGCATGGTGAACACCACCACCAGGCCAAAAAACAGAATACCCGGCCTTGGCTCGATATCGGCCAGGGCCTGAAATTTCACCAGGGCGGCGACCAGCGCCACGACGATGACGTCGAGCATCGACCAGTAGCCGATCACCTCGACGAAGCGATACATTTTCGAGCGCTCCCTGCGTGCCCACAGGCTGTTGCGCTGGACGGTCACCAGCAGCAGCGTCAGGGCCACGAACTTGATGCCCGGCACCGCGATGCTGGCGATGAAGATGATCAGGGCGATGTCCCAGGCACCCGCTTCCCAGAACTCCAGCACGCCACTCATGATCGTGCTGTCGGCGCCATTGCCGACCATCTTTGTGTTCATGACCGGCAACAGGTTGGCGGGAATGTAGAACACCAGCGAGGTCAGCAGGTAAGCCCAGGTCCGGGTGATCGAGTTGGTCTTGCGTCGGTGCAAGGGCGCGTCACAGCGTTCGCACTCATGGGGTTCATGCGTCATGTCGCACGCCAGGCCGCAACTGTGACAGAGGCATAGGTCGAGGTCATGCGCCACTGGCGGTCGGCTCATAGGGTGTCCCACAGATCACGCACGTCGCGCCCGGCGATGCGGATCATCATCAGGCTGAGCACGGCAAGGGCGAACAGGCCGATGCCGGGCAATACATCGAGCAACCCTGCCAGTTTGATCACGGCGACCATGGCCCCCAGCAGGCAGACTTCGAGCATGCTCCAGGGGCGCAGGGTTTCCAGCCAGCGCATGCAGGGTTTGAAGCCGGGGCAGCGTTGCCCGGAGAGGGCGAAACCGAGTACCCAGATCAGCAGCACCAGCTGAAAGATCGGGGCGATGATCATGGCGATGGCTGCGACCATGGCGATGAAGGTGATGGGGCCCTGGCTGAGGGCCAGTACCGAATCCCAGAGCGTGGCACTGTTTTTCAAGCCCTTGAGGCTGATGCTCATTACCGGGTAGAAGTTGGTGAAGATCCACACCACCAGCGCCGTGAGGCTCAACGCCAGGCGCTGCTCTATGGTCAAGCCGTTATAGCGCTGGAGCACCCCGCCACAACGTGAGCACAGGGTTTTCTGATGTTTGGCGAGCGTCGCTTTTTGAAACACGCAATCGCAATGCTCGCAGATGATCAACTGGTCGTTCGAGGCCATGGGTCGCGCTCAATAAGAGGCTTTGAAGGCAGAGCACCTCCTCAATATAGAGGCGAGTGGCGAATCAGCAAATCGAAATTGAATCAAAGCCATGAGAAGACAGAAGGCATGAGCTCTGTAGGAGCTGCCGAAGGCTGCGATCTTTGCCTTTATTTAGGTCAAGGTCAAAAGATCGCAGCCTTCGGCAGCTCCTGCGGGGGCGGATTTAGCCCAGGATTTCGCGCACCCGATACCACAACATCCCCAGCGCCAGCAGCGGCGAGCGCAGCATCGGGCCGCCGGGGAAGGTCATGTGCGGCACGGCGCTGAATACATCGAAGCCCTGGCTGTGTCCGGCATGTATCGCTTCACCCAGCAGCTTGGCGCACCAGTGGGTCACGTTCAGCCCATGCCCGGAGTAACCCTGGGCATAGTAGACATTCGGGTGCTGGCCCAAGCGACCGACCTGGGGGAAGCGATTGGCGCTGATGCCGATCTTGCCGCCCCATTGGTAGTCGATGCGCACATCCGCCAGTTGCGGGAACACCTTGAGCATCTGCGGGCGCATATAGGCGGCAATGTCCGCCGGGTCGCGGCCGGAATAATGACAGGCACCGCCAAACAACAAGCGTCGGTCGGCCGAAAGCCGGTAATAATCCAGCCCGACCTTCTGATCGCACAACGCCAGGTTGTGGGGGATCAATGCACTGGCGGCATCCGCGGTCAGCGGCTCGGTCGCAATGATGTAGCTGCCGGCGGGCAACACCTTGCCACTGAGTTTGGGCTCGAGTTCATCCAGGTGCGCGTTGCACGCCAGCACCAGCCTGCCCGCACGCACCGTGCCACCCGCGCAACGCACCTGCACCGTATCGCCATGGATCAACTCCAGCACCGGACTCTGCTCGAAGATCTGCACCCCGAGGGACGCAGCCAGGCGTGCTTCGCCAAGGATCAGGTTGAGCGGATGCAGGTGCCCCGAGCCCATGTCCACCAGGCCGCCGGCATACACGCCGGAGTCCACCACTTCCTGGCGGATCTGCTGCGGCCCCACCAGGCGGGTTTCATGGGCGTATCCACTCGTCTGCAGTTGCTGCTGCTCAGCCTTGAATGCGGCGAACTGCGCCTGGGTGTTGGCCAGTTCGCAAAAGCCCCAGCGCAAGTCGCAATCAATGGCGTGCTCGCGAATGCGCTGGCCCACCAGTTCGACCGATGCTGTGCCGGCGTGCTCCAGATAACGCACGCCATCCGCCCCGATGTAACGGCCAAACCCGCTGACGTCATGGCCGATCCCACGGATCAACTGTCCACCATTGCGCCCACTGGCGCCCCAGCCAATCCGCCGTGCTTCGAGCAGAATCACCGAAAGCCCACGCTGCGCCAGCTCGATCGCGGTATTGACCCCGGTAAAACCGCCGCCTATCACACACACGTCAACTACCCGATCAGTCGCCAGGCTCGGGTAGGCCGTCAGGTCCCGGGCCGTGGCGGCGTAGTAAGAGTGCGCATGTTCCTGAGTGTACTGGTTCATTTGTTGGACTTCACTTTGCTCCACGAACGCGTCATCAGTCGCATGATCGCCTGGGGCGGGGTAGTCGAGATGTAGAGCTTGTCGAGGACGGCCTGAGGAGGATAGACCTCGGGGTTGTTTACCAGCTCCGGGTCCATGAATTGTTTGGCGTCAGGGTTGGGGTTGGCGTAGCCGACCGAGGCGCTGACTTTGGCAATCACTTGCGGGTCGAGCAGGTAATTGATGAACGCATGGGCTTCTTTAGGGTTGCTAGCGTCGGCTGGAATCGCCAGCAGGTCAAACCACAGGTTGCTGCCTTCCTTGGGGATGGCGTAGGCGATGTTCACCCCGTTCCCGGCTTCCTTGGCGCGGTTGGCGGCCTGGAACACGTCGCCGGAATAGCCGAAGGCGACGCAGATGTCACCATTGGCCAGGTCGGACACATACTTGGACGAGTGGAAATACGTGATGTATGGGCGGATGCTCAGGAGTTTGGCTTCGGCTTTCTTGTAATCCTCGGGATTTTCACTGCGCGGGTCCATGCCCATGTAATTGAGAATGGCGGGGAACACTTCGTCCGCCGAATCCATCATCGAGACGCCGCACTGGCTGAGTTTTTTCAGGTTTTCCGGCTCGAACATCACGGCCCAGGAGTCGATCCGGTCGATGCCGAGCACCTGTTTGACCTTTTCAACGTTGTATCCGATGCCGTTAGTGCCCCACAGGTACGGCACCGAATGCTCGTTACCCCGGTCGTTGCTTTCCAGCAGGGCGAGGAGCTTGGGGTCCAGGTGCTTGTAGTTAGGCAATTGCGCGCGATCGAGCTTGAGGAACGCGCCGGCTTTTACCTGACGGGCGAGGAAGTGGTTGGACGGCACCACCACGTCGTATCCGGTCCGCCCGGCGAGCAGCTTGCCTTCGAGGGTTTCGTTGGAATCAAAGACGTCATAGATGACTTTTATCCCGCTTTTCGCCTGGAAGTCGACCAGGGTGGTCTCGCCAATGTAATCGGTCCAGTTGTAGACACTGACGGTAGGCTGGGCCTGAGACACTGCGCTGAACAGCAAGGCCAGCGTTGCCGGGACCACGGATTTCAATAGACGCATTCGACACCTCTTGGAGTTATTGGATTTTTCAGGTGTTTCTGTCGTGTTGTTGGTGGCTCATCGCGAGCAGGCTCACTCCCACAGTTGACGGCATTCCAAAGTGGGAACGAATGGCATGCATTCCCCTGAGGGAGCGAGCCTGGTCGCGATGGGGCCTTCGCAGACGCCTGATACCTAAACGCTGAACAACAGAAATTCACGCTCCCACGAACTGATCACCCGCTTGAAGTTCTCGTGTTCGGCGCGCTTCACCGCGACATACCCGCGCACGAATTTGCTGCCCAGGACCTTTTCGATGGTCTGGCACTCTTCCATTTGCGTCAGGGCGTCCTCGATGGTGATCGGCAGGCGCAGGTTGCGCCGCTCATAGGCGCGACCCTCTACCGCCGCGCTTGGCTGCACGCCTTCGATCATGCCCAGGTAACCACACAACAGGCTGGCGGCAATCGCCAGGTAGGGGTTGGCATCTGCGCCGGGCAGGCGGTTCTCCACGCGCATCGCCTCGGGGCTTGAGGTCGGTACCCGCAGGCCGACGGTACGGTTCTCCTCGCCCCATTCGACGTTCACCGGGGCCGAGGTGTCCGGCAGGAAGCGGCGGAACGAATTGACGTTGGGCGCGAACATCGGCAGCACTTTGGGGATGTACTTCTGCAGGCCGCCAATGTGGTTTAAAAACAGCTCGCTCATCTTGCCGTCGGCGTCGACGAAAATCGGCTGGCCGGTGCTGATGTCCACCACGCTCTGGTGAATGTGCATGGCGCTGCCGGGCTCATCGCCGATGGGCTTGGCCATGAAGGTTGCCGCCACGTTGTGCTTGAGCGCCGCTTCGCGCAGCGTGCGCTTGAATACGGTGATCTGGTCGGCAAGGTCCAGCGCGTCGCCGTGACGGAAGTTGATCTCCATCTGCGCCGGGCCGTCTTCGTGGATCAGTGTGTCCAGGTCAAGGCCTTGCAGTTCACACCAGTCGTAGACGTCTTCGAACAACGGGTCGAATTCATTGGCGGCGTCGATGGAAAACGACTGCCGGCCACTTTCCGCACGGCCCGAACGGCCCAGTGGTGCCTTGAGGGGCAAGTCCGGGTCTTCGCAGCGCTGGGTCAGGTAGAACTCCATTTCCGGCGCAACAATCGGTCGCCAGCCTTTGTCGGTGTACAACTGCAGGACTTTTTTCAGGACGTTGCGCGGTGACAGTTCAATGGGGTTGCCGAACTTGTCGAACGTGTCATGGATAACGATAGCCGTCGGCTCGATGGCCCACGGCACCACGTACACCGCGTCGGCGTCGGGCTTGCAGACCATGTCGATATCGGCCGGGTCGAGCAGGTCGTAGTAGATGTCGTCATCGACAAAGTCCCCGGTCACCGTTTGCAACAGCACACTTTCCGGCAGGCGCATGCCTCGCTCATGCAGGAACTTGTTGGTGGGTGCAATCTTGCCGCGTGCAATGCCGGTCAAATCGCTGACGACGCACTCGACTTCGGTAATCTTGTGATCTTTCAGCCAAGTGAACAGCTGATCGAAAGGGACATTCATACAGACCTCGTTATTGGTTTTATTAACGCCGGGGAGGGCGGTTTCATCCACCACACCCTTCCCCTGGGACGCGTTGACGACTATCTTGGGCGAGCCTTGCAGTTCCATCTATCCACTTTCAGCAGCACCAAAACGCACCAAACGAGTGCGTAAGGTTCACCCATGACAGCGTCCAGCCCGTTACAAGTCCAAGCGTTCAACACCGAAGATGTGGCCGAACAGATCCGCGCCACGCCCGGGTGGGTGCAGCAATACCAGCAGATGTCACCGGGGCATTTCGCCGGGCGCGTGCGTTACCTGGACCTGCAGGGCGTGGAGATTTACGAAGAGCAGATGAACACCCGGGTCGAGCAGAATTTCAGTGCGCCCCAGGGGGCGCTGGCGTTCTGTTTCGATCGCAGTGACAACGCGTTGTATGTGCTCAATGGCGAGAGCCGCAACATCTGGATCACCCCGGAGAACTACCAGGAAATCGCCGTGGTGTTCGGTCCGGACTTCGTGCGACGTCACGGCCTGGACGTTGCCAGGCTCGAGGGTCTGTTCCTGGCGCCGTTGAATTCAGGACAGAACGCCTTGTTCAGTCGCTGGCTCAGCAGCACCTTGACCCAGCTGACACAGACAATCGATCCACCCAGCAGGGAAGCCCTGACCCAACAGTTGCTCGAGGACTGCCTCTATCTGCTCGACAATGCCAGTGTGTGCCTGGATCACGGTGGTCTGCAGCGCCGCACCGAGGAACGGGCGGTGATGAAGCGCATTGGTGAGTGGGCAGCGGACTCGCCGGAGGAAACCCTCAACCTGCTGCAACTTGCCCAGGTTGCCGGGGTGTCGTTGCGCCAGGTCCAGCACGCGTTCAAGGCCTACACCGGCATGACGCCCACCCACTGGCTGCGCTTGCGCCGACTGAACAGTGCGCACCGCGAACTGCTCGGGTGCAGACCCATGGACACTACCGTGGCCGAGGTCGCGATGAAGTGGTCGTTCTGGCATCTGGGGCGGTTTTCCAGCAGCTACCGTGCGTTGTTCAAGGAACTGCCAAGCGAGACACTCAAGCGCAGTGGCCGAAACCACCGCGCAACTGGATGATCCTGTGTCTGCCAATCCCTGTGGCGAGGGCGCTCGCTCCCGCTGTTTTTCGCAGGCGTATCTTTATCCCAATCAGACTGTCGGCGCAGGTGTGGCCAACGCGATTCCCGCCGCGCCTAACCGCTTCAGTATCTCGAACAACAGATCACTCTTGGTCGCGGCGACGATCCTCGGGCTGCTGACGTAGCCCGTGACGGTCAGCGTGATGCCCTCGGGGCTGAGCTTGCTGAAGCGCACCATCGGCGCAGGCTTGTCGAGAATGGTTTCGTGCTCGCAGTAGGTGTCGTACAGCAGGTTCTTGACTTGCTCGGGGTCAATGTCCAGCGGAAAGGTCAGCTCCAGGCTGGCCACCCCCTGCGCGCTGCCGCCCAGGGTCACATTGCGCAGGTTCTGCGAGATTAGCTGCGAGTTAGGGACGATGACGATGGAGCGGTCGCTGAGCTGAATTTCCGTGGCCCGCACGTTGATCCGGCGAATATCGCCTTCGACCCCGCTGATACTGATCAGGTCGCCTACCTTTACCGGGCGCTCGGTCAGCAGAATCAGGCCGGAAACGAAGTTCTTCACGATCTCCTGCAAACCGAAACCGATGCCCACCGACAGGGCGCTGACGATCCACGCCAGGTTGGTCCACTGGATACCCAGGGACGACAGCGTCAGCAGGATCACCAGCGCGTAGCCGATGTTGGCAAATAGCGTGCTGAGGGACGCGCACATGCCCGGATCCATATTGGTCTTGGGCAGGAACTCGTTATCCAGCCAGCGGCGCAGCGAGCGGATCAGGTAGATGCCGATCAGCAGCGCCAGCACCGCGTTGAGCAAATGAGCCGGAACCACATTGAGTTTGCGCAAGCCGTCGCCACCGAGGATAGCCACCACCTGGCTGAATAATTGCCCCAGCGTGACTCCGACGCCACCGACGAACATGGAAATGATCGCCAGCAACAGCAACGCGGCGCGGCCCACACCGGACAGCACGATGGAAATTTGCTCGAGACGAGTGTCACCGATGCCGAGCAATTGTTTGAGCGCCTTGCCGCTCGCGCTCTTGGCGGAGAACAGGTATTCACAGCTGTCCTTGAGCAGCTGGATGAGCAGGTAGAAACCGCAGAGGACGAGGAAGCCCCAGACCAGTTCATAGGTGATGAAGCGTGCCAGGGACACGTAACCGATCAGCAGGGCGAACAGCGAAATGATCATGGCCACGGTGGCAGCGGAATAAATCAGCCCGGCCAGCGTGGTACTGGCCTCCGGTGAGTCGCCGGCCACCACTACGGCCCTGCGGGCTTTGTTGGCGCGGCGAAACAGCATCGCAAACAGCACGGTGACGACCAGGGCAATCACCCCGCGCCCCAGCAATATGGCCGAGGCGCTCATGCCGCTGACATTGCTGATTTGCGCCAGGCCCACCAATACCAGCAGGGTGCAGGCCACTATCCGCGGAAAGGGTTCGAGTGCGTGGGCCACGGAGTCGGAGATGGTCGGCAGCCGCCACGACGGATGCGCGGTCGACAACAGCGCGCGGCTCAACCCGGTAATCATCACGCACAGATAAATCAGCTTTTCAAACTCGTCGGCGAAATTCTGCAGCATTGGTGTCAGCGGCAGCTGGCGGGTGAGTGCGTAGAACAGCAACTGCATCGCCAGCGCGGTAGCGAGCACCGTGGCGATCACCGAAGCCAGGGCAAGCGAACTGCGACGCAAACGTCCTTCAGGCATGCGATGAATACACAGCCAGGTCAGTCCGCGATCAGCCACCCTGCGGCCCCAGCTCCAGATTGCCAGTGCCAGCACCACCAACAACACGGTAGCCAGACGTTTGCCCGGTTGCCAGGCGACTGCCAGGGCGTCTTGGGCCTGCTCTACGAACTCGCTCAAGCGCTGGCGATCGTCTTTGCGCGGGCTGAACAACGGCGACCAGAACTCCGGCCCCAGGATGCTGCCACTGCGCAGGGTGACCTCGCTCTCCAGAAGGCTGCGGCGAATGCCGGCGATCTGCGGGATGAGCCCGGCGGCGCTGGCTCTGAGCGCTGCCAGTGTGGTGAGGCTGGCGTCGATCCGGCGCTTTTGCTCAGACAGGTCAGCGCGTTGCATGGCGATTTCCGACTTCTCTGCGCCGACCTCGACCGGCGACACCGGCCCCAGCACGTCCAGTTGCGCCTGCAACTGCTTCTGCTCGGGCAGCAGCGTTGACTGCAGGGTGTCGATGTCATTGATATACAGCTGCACCGAATCCTGCAGGCCGACCATCAGGCTCAGGTTGTTCGCCTGGGAGACTTGCTGCTTGATGCGATCCAGGCGAACCTGCAAGTCCTGCAACTCGCTTTGGGACACCGAAAATGAGGGCGCTCCCGGGACTGCGGAGATCGGGTTTGGCGCCTCCGCCGCCCAAAGCACTGCGGTGCTGGCTTGAAACAGCATGACTACGCTCAACACCAGCCACTTCAATGCATCACCCATACACGCGTCCCGCCCCCTGACTTTCCGAAGTAGATAGTGCATCACCCCGTCGGCTCCATTTTGCAGCGCAGTGTCCCGGAGCCCGGCTTCTGGAATAGCACATCATCACCGGTTTGCGAAAAACTAAAGTAACCCGTGTTGTCCTTGCCGCTGTAGCGCCGACCTGTCCCCGCAGGTTCCTGGCTCAGGGTGATCGACGAGTTGGCCCAGCGCAGGTAAACCACACCGGGGTCGGCGTTGAACCAGGTAGCGGCGATCAGCGCATTAAGCCCCGCACATCGAATCGCCAGCGGGCCTTCGGTGAGCCGGTCCGGGTCCTTGGTCCTGACGATGGCAGAGCCCTGGCGCAACTGATGGGCGCGTTCGGCATAGCGGCTCACCGTACACGCCTTGGGATCCGCTTCGATGAAGCATTGATTGCGCGTCAGTGTCCAGATTTGCTGGTCGGTGCTGACTTTTCCCGGGGGCGGAACCGAGTGCTCGTCCGTGAGCGCCAGGCGGTAGAGACGGTCCAGTTCACGGTCCATTCGCGCCAGTTGCGAGTCACGACAGATCAGCTTTTCCACCGGTGCACTCGCGCTGGCGCAATCGAAGCTGGTTTTAAACAGGGGGGCAGGGGTGGCAGCCCTGGCGCAGAGGCTTGTCGCCGCGCTGGCGGCAAGCAGACAGGTGCAGATAACCGTGAGCGTTTTCATGATCGATCCAGTTTAATCGGAGATCGGCAGCACCACGGACAGCCAGGCGATCCAGCCTTTGGGGCGATGCCTGCAATCCTCCTGGTCATCGGGATTCTCGTTCTGTGATCGAAAGTCAGCTCGCACAGGCTTTTATAGTAGACACAGACTGCGACCGCCGCCGGGAAGTGCACAAGACGTTGCCTGGCATGCAGGCTCCAAGAGCGACGCTGAGCAAAGGCAACAGGATGCGGTGATCGCCAGGAACCTATGGGGGTAATTTTCCAAGCAGTGCCGCACGCCCATAATGTTAACCAATACCAGCATAAGACTGTTTAATACTGATTCCGATGCGCTTTATATTTTTAATACACCTTATAAAGCATGCTATGGTTAACCTTATTAAGGTTAAAGCTCCAATTGGTGCATGTTATGAACGACTTTTTTCCGGTTGCCTGCAGCGATACCCTCTGCAGGATAGGTCTCCTGGTGAAATCCCGGCGACTGGCTCTGGGCCTGCGTCAATCTGATCTCAAATCCGCATTGGGCATCTCCGAGCACATCCTGCGCAAGATCGAAAATGGCTCGGAGTCAGTCGATCTTCGCTCATTCATGTTGGTGCTGTGGCGCCTGGGGATCAACGAGACGGTCTTTGCGTCACTGGACGGGGTGGAAACCACGTCGCAGGTTGCTCGCTACGTCACTGACGCGGATGCCTACCAGAGCATCGCCAACAAGCGCGTGCGCCTGCCGAAAACCAAGGCGGAGGAGTTCTGATGTCCCGTGCCTATATCTACATGGAGCACCCGGACACTGGTGAACTGCTGACCCTGGGCCGGGTGACGCTGCAGGGTAAATTCGGCGAGTTCATTTATGCCCCCGACTACGTCGAGCGCGGCGGCTGGGTGCCAGATCCGATCAACTATCCCTTGCGTACCGAAGCCTATACCGGCATCAGCAAAAACCGCGGCATCCCCGGCTTCGTCAATGACGCAATGCCGGACGGTTGGGGCGAGCGCCTGCTGCAGCGTGCATTTGGGCAGGTGCTGGCACCTATCGATTTCCTGCTCAAGTCGCCGAACAACGACCGGGTCGGCAACCTCCTGGCTGGCACTGCGACTGTGCCCGCGCCCGGATTGGGGGAAGGGCCGGTGCCTACGCTCAAAGGCCTGGGGAAGTTTATCGAGGCCTGCGAAGCGGTGTACGACGGCCAGCTCGATGAGCAGTCGATCGCCATGCTCAACATCCGCCAGCAGCGCTCGTCCCTGGGCGGTGCACGACCCAAGCGCACCTTGCAGGACAGCGGAATGCTGATCCTGGCCAAGCCCCGCGATCGTTTTGACCTCTATGATTTCCCTGCAATCGAATACGCCTGCATGACCTTTGCCGCGTCGAAAGGGCTGAACGTGGCCAACACCGCATTGCACGCCGAATCACCGTCGACGCTGCTGATCGAGCGTTTCGACCGCACCCCGCTGGCCGACGGCGCCCGACGCATCCCGATGCTCAGCGCGCTGACCTTGCTTGACTCCGAATGGAACGAGCAGTACCACCGTGACTGGCGCTACGCCTCGGTGGCTGATGAAATGCGCCGGCGCGGCGTGCCCGACGGCGATCTGCAGGAGCTGTTCAAACGCATGTGCTACAACGCTCTGGTGGGTAACAGCGACGATCATCCGCGCAACCATTCGATCATCTGGCTTGGCGGGCAATGGCGTCTGTCACCGATGTACGACGTTTTACCGATTATCGATGAGGGACCTGCCCAGACCTTGTCCATGGCGGTGGGCCGCGAAGGCACCAGGATCAGCCGCGTCAACCTGCTCAGCCACCACGCGCACTTCGCCCTGACCCGCGAACACGCCGAGCACCTGCTGGACGAAGTCATTGGCTGGGAGGAAGCGCTCAAGGACTACTACGCCACCTGCCTGCGCGGCGAAGAACTGGTCATGTCCCGGGCTGCGGTCAGCACCGAGCGGATGCGGTAGCCGGCGCCTGCAGATTGGCTTGCAACCATTCTGGCCGCTGTTGTCGCCCAAACCAGCGAAGCTGTCTATCTGCGCAGCGAACTGGTGGGAGAGGGCGGTGCCATCGAAGTGGACGGCCATGGAACCGGGATCATGGCCGAGAGCAGCTGGATCAAATCCAACCGCAACCCCGACTGGAGCAAAGCCGAGGTCGAACAAGCGCTCAACGAACGCCTGGGTTTACGCAAAATCATCTGGCTACCGGGCATCAAAGGCAAAGGCATCACCGAGACCCACGTGGATTTTTACGCACGTTTCGTCAAGCCGGGCGTGGTGATCGCCAACCTCGACAACGCAGATGCGAAGGCACTGGAACTGCTGTCCGGACTTTATCCGGACAGGGAGATGGTAATGCTGAACATTGACGCGATTGCAGCGGGTGGTGGCGGGATTCACTGCGTGACCTGCCATCAACCTGCGGTGTGACAAAGACGGAGATGGAGGTGATCTGGGACGCGGTAAAATCTAATTCAACTAAAGAGACATTTAGTATAGTTAAATTCTACCTTCGTTCAGCTGTCCAATAGAGCAGGTCTTTTATTCTAGATCACAGCCAGAGCGAGTGTTCACTTGGAATGCTGGGCTGTACCTCTGGTTTGCGGAAGATTGCTCGCCAAATTATGGTTTTAGCGCTTCAGGCACCTCACACTCAGGCCAATTAACTCTCTTGCTTCTTAAGGGAATAGGCGTTTTTCACGAATCGACATCAATGCCAGTTGGCTGACAGACCATAACGCCAGTCAACAAACAGGCCATGGGTCTCGTCCTCAATACGGGTCAACACTGCGAGCTCAAATCTCGACAACAGCAAGCCGGGGCAAAAATCCATCTCCATCATGATCACGCGAAACATCGTAAACACCGTAGGAGCTGCCGAAGGCTGCGATCTTTTGACTTTGACTTTGAGATACCGCACCAACTGAACCACCAAGCAAAAGGTTTTCAAACTGAGAAATGCAGCGCCGACCAAACCAAGTCGAGGTAGAGGACAACGAAGCGCAAACGCAGTTGTGCAATCATCTTCAAGATCAACACAAGCAAACCAGATCTCAAGCATCCGAACCGGTCCCAAGAGCCCGACGATCAAATGACCACCATTTGAGAAGAGGCCACCTCGAAATCCACGCCCAACCGGGCTAACCGCGCAATCCAACGTTACGCATAATGTATATTATGTTAAATTCCATATACCTTTAGGAAGCCAGTCTCTGTCCATTTCCACTTATCCCCGGTCGCTTTTCCACAAAACCCCGCTTGCTGAAAAATCAGTAATGTTGGCGCTCCATCCTCACACTTTCCCTTAGGTCGCCCTGTCACGAATCTCCGTTTCCATATCTGACGCTTTGGAGACTGGCTAGCACTCAGTACGTCTGCTAAACGTAATTGATGAGAACGTGTGGAAACGTGAGATCCGATGCGTTACGCAGTTCATTGCAATACTAATGGCGTCTGTTACACACGCGGGATCGGGATTAAGCCGTGCCAAAACTCGAATGCCCAGCAACACACTGAGCAAATGATGCGCCCCCTGCTTCACATCAATCGGTAGACCTGTCTTTTGATTGGCGAAGATCACCCTTCACCAAAATGATGAGTATGGGCGAGTAGCGAATCGGGTATTCCATCGCGAATCAATCCGCCCTCTTCTACCCAGACTTGGGTTGACTGATAAGCACGTTGCAGCAGTTGGTCTGTCTGGTTGAAGTCGAACACTGAAGCGTCCAGTGGGCACAACGGCGGGACGACATGGATGGCTGCGCGGTCGCGGTACAACTCGATGTCACGCACAAGTTGACGCATGCTCATCAAATTGAGCGTGTGCAAGGCTAGCGCAACGAGTCCACTGGGCGGACATGGGCAGGCACAACCGAATCCGGTAGGAAGAACCAGAACCCGTGTTGCCCCCAATGCCACCGCACTGGCAATCGGCGTATTGCTGCTGACTCCGCCATCGACCAGGAACTTTTCTCCGACTCGCACGCTGGGAAACACAAGCGGAATCGCAGCGCTGGCGAGCAAAGCCTGTTCAGCACTCCCACTGGACAGAAGCTCTTCGGCACCGCTGAGCAAATTGGTGGTGACGATATAAAGCGGTAACACGGTGTCTTCGATCAATTTGACCGGCAGTGATCTGCTCACTAAACGATGCAATGCGGATGCGCTCAGCAAGTGCCCACGTCGATTAAGAATGCCCTTGAGGTATCGAACGCCGAGAACGGAAACACATCTGACTTACGCAGACTGCGCCAGAACTCCGCGAGTTCGCTCACGCCTTTGGCATTCGGTCTGGCTGCGAAGTAGGCACCGTTGATGGCGCCGACCGACGCTCCCACCACCAGGTCGAATACGACGTCAGCCTCAACCAGAGCCTGCAGCATCCCGACCTGAACCGCCCCGAGGCTTCCACCACCAGCAAGCACAAGAGCAGTTTTTAGAGTTGGCATAAACATACCCTCGTCGATAACGCCCTTCTGACGTTACAAGCCTAGCTGGGCTGGCGACATTGGCTACGAGAATGATTTCGACTCTACCCCCGCTAGGACGGCAAACACGTGGCGGCGCGCAGCAGTGAGTTCGGCTACGTGAACTATGAAGTCGAGGAAGTCAAATAGCCGCCACCTGGTTTGATTGTTCGCTAACGGCGAAAGTCACCGCCGCCGCGTTGGGTCTGAACGTGGCGGCGAGTCTGGTCCGCACCTCTCTGTCGATTTTGCCTATCCTGATTCAACTCACCCATGGATGCTTGGCCATTTGCTCGGTTATAGCCACTGGCAGGACTCTGTTGAGCACCTGCGCTCGGTCTGTTAGCACTCGATGCCGCCGGTCGCTGTTGTTGAGCGCTCCGAGCCCTCTGCTGCGTGGTTGCCTCATTGACTTCGGTGCGCTGTTGTTGCGGTTTTTTTGCAGGTTGCGCGTTGGTGGCAGAACTGGCCGCATCTCCTGCGGTAGCGCGTTTTGGTTGCGCGCTTTGTGTTGGCGGTGACGCGTTTTTTGGCGTGGGCTTGTTCACCGAAGACCAGGAGCCATCATCATATTTTTGCCAGTTCCCGTTGGTGTTTTTATAGACGTTGCCGTCACGTCCGGCGTACATATCGCCGCTCGCGGTTTTGCCGGCCGCCGCACGGCCATTGATACTGGTGCCGGCAATGGCCTTGCCGCCTGCCGAATTCTGGTACGTCCCCACCGAGCCTCTGGCCGTCGTCTGATGCTGAGTCGCCGCCCACTGGTTACCCTTCGTCACGACGGAGCTACCCCACTGGCCATAAGCATTCGAGCCTTGACGCGTCGCGCCATAAGCCCCGGTGTAAGGATTGTAGGCCTGGCCGACAGCGGCGCTGCCGTATCGCCCCGACACAGCAGCGCCCCGAGCGTAGGTGCCAGTGTTGGGATTGTACGACACCCCCCATTGCGCGCCGCCATTGGGCCCGTAAGTGCCTCTTCTGATGCCGCTGGCACCCGTGTAAGGGTTGTATGTGTGATAGGCATAGGGCATCGGACGTGGGTAATACGAAGGATAACGACCGCCCCCGATACCGATGTAGGGCGGATAGTAATACCCGTTCCCTTGCGCGATGATCGCGCCAACGACTGCGCCTGCGATGAACACACCGAGATACCCCGGCGTGTAACTCGCCTGCACCGTGCCGGCAGGCATGACTTGCTGCGTGACATACGTGACGTTGTAGACGGGCGAACTCGGTGGGATCGTATAGATGGCGGGCGGCACAGAAGTCGTGGTTTGCCACGGTCCCGCCGGTGTCGACGAGTCGAACCACACGCCCTGAGTGCAGGCATAGTAACGATTGTCGACCTTGATCACTTTGTCCGGCGTGTTCGTTGCGTATGAGAGTGCAGTGCCTTCAATGGGCTGGAACTCAGGTTCGCCGCTGTATGACACCTTGACGGCGCTCGCCGCCGCAGCAGGGTTGACTTCAACGGTTGTCGGGATCTGTGCGAGCAGTACTGCATCCTCGGCCTCTGGTGTGCCGGGCACGGAACTCAGGACCCAGGCAGCCTCGCTGTCACGCGGTATCAGGGCAAAGTCAGGCGGCAGCTGGTTCGTTGCGAACGTCCACGGCCCGCCAGGACCGGGAGCGGAAAACCATCGGCCGGCGGTGAGGTAGTAGAACGTCCGGGTCGGTGAAAAAACGAACACATTGCTCTCAGTGTTCTTGGCGACCACCAATTGGGTGCCGGGTATCGCGGTGTAGACCGGCGGCCCGTCAAAGACAATTAACTCGGCAGGGGGACTGCTGTAGTACACGCCAAGCGCCTCGGCCTTTTGCCCTTTGGGTAGCGGAATAAAGGGCTTCAGATCTGCCCACGTCGGATCCGCCGGCACTTTTGACATCGAGGCGGGAAGCGCTTTCGTTTCGACCCAGCCGCTTTTCAGGTCGGTCGAGGTCATCCATGACTGTCCGGTGAACAGGTAGTACTGGTGGCTGGCCGAGTCTGTGAACAGTGGCCAGTTGGCATTTACCACGAACGAAAGGTCTGAATGCTGGACCGGTGCGAGCGTCGGCTCCCCGTCGACATACAGCAAGATCGCCGGCGCATAGCTCACTAAGATGGCTGGCGGATCGTTCTTGACCTCTGTCACGGGCGGCGAATTTTTGTTTTGTACACTCGCCACCAAGCGATCGACTGACAGGGTCATTGAAGCCTGTGGATTGAGAAACGTGCGCACAAGTTGATCCAGCTTTTGGCTGGTTTGCGGGTCCATACCGGGAAACGCGGTGCTGGCGAATTGCGGATTGGTTAAAAGTGCCGTGCGGTTGTCGAGGTCCACATCGGTATGCGCCTGGAACGCGGCCACGCCGAGCTGTGGTTTGCTACCGCGAGGGATAATGCTAAATGCCATCCGACCGCTCAGCTCCTTGAAATCTTTCCAGTCGTCGATCTGTGGCTGGTAGTAGATGAGGGTCGCGTCCTCCCGGACAATTTCACGTGGCCAGCC
The DNA here is from genome assembly GCF_000952175.1 of Pseudomonas sp. ES3-33. Lineage (NCBI taxonomy): Bacteria > Pseudomonadati > Pseudomonadota > Gammaproteobacteria > Pseudomonadales > Pseudomonadaceae > Pseudomonas > Pseudomonas sp. ES3-33. Next base: position 74,334 of record NZ_JZRI01000044.1, read on the forward strand.
AGGGTCCAGTTGGGCGGCTCGGAGCGGCAGTGCCGCAAACAATACAAACATCAGCATCAATGCACGGACGGGCAATTTTGATGTGGTCATGGTTTGTTCAGAACCTGCTTCAAGAGGAGTTTGCTACGCAGTCAGACCTATGAAGTGTAGGCGATGGCGGTGTCGCCGGGATAACACCACACTGGACGATGGCAGTAAGCGATACAGGGTCGTTGATCTTGTAGAGGGAGGTTCAGCTAGCAAGCATGGTGTGTTCAAAGTCAGGATGGAGGCAAACGCAGTTTGTTCGCTCCTGAATACCGAGCATCGACGCCAGAATGAGGTAAGTCGTGCTTCCGCCAGCTCCTGATCCACTCGTTTCGAAATCCGGCCCCTGATAACTATGCGGGATTGAAGGCCTATAGAGCAGGCACGGATTCCCGTTCCGATAGGACGCTCTGAAGCCGCTCCATGTTAACCCGCAGGCACTCACTCTCCGCTTCTTCCCGGGTCTGATAGGTGGTCTTCAGACGCAGCTTTTCCTCATTGTCATAGAGGTTGAAGCCTATTGGTGCGGTCTGGCAGTAAAAGCGCACTCCTTTACGCGTTGATCCCGTTTCCGTTGGGATTGCAGGGACAACAACAAATCTCGAAATCATCTTCACGCCCTCTCCAAGCACCTCCTCACTATTAGCGGCTATAGGCCACTATCGCAAGCGACCGCAGTCAGTTTCCGATGAGAAGCACGACCGGGCATGAGTCGATTGGATGCATCGTAAAAAGCTTGTCCGTCGCTTTTAAGCATAAAAGCCCGGGTTCTCGCTAACCAATCCCAGTTCACCAATCGGAACCTCCAAGTCCTGCCCGAAAAGGGTCTATCTAAGAGATTTTCCTATGAAAAACTCAATCTCACTAGCCTCGCGCATGGACCTTGGATTCGCTAATTGTCAGCCAACAACCATCTATGCATGAAGCAAGCTGAGCGAGGATAGGCAAATATGAAAGCCCGTAGCGACAAGTCGCACACCGTCGCCAACGACTCGGTTTGTCACAGCGCGACTGCTGGCACCATACTCAATGATCCTGACGCAGGCACGATTAACCGCCTAAACTAGGAAGCTAGGAAGCTAGGAAGCTAGGAAGCTAGGAGCGTCTCTACATCGACTTGACCGATACTACTTCAACATACTTGTACTTCTTCCTGGCAGCCTTCACGGCCTCTTGCTCGGCAAGCAACGAGCTCAACGTATCGGCCTCGTGAATCAACTCGTGCATCTTCCCCTCAAATTCATTACCAACCCGGAGCGTGACCCTAAGCCTAGGCGTAAACGCTTTCGTTACTGCTTTCTTAACTATCGGAGCTTCAACCGGCTTGGTAAGTACAACCTCGGGCGCAGGCTCCTGCACCGGAGGAGCAGAAACCTGCACTTCGGGCTCATCCGTACCGAACAGGGCACGACGCATTTCTTCTTCAGTTAATTCAGAGTTCATAGGACATCTCAAAGGAGTGGTACTTAGCTCGACAAATTTTACTAGGATTGTTACTGACTGGTGTCATCGGGGACCTGCATAGACGTCACATCCCCACTTCGATTTCGATCCGAGAGCCCCTTAACGCTCGCGAAAGCCTTTCCTTCGGCAGTCGCGTGATAAGCCCGTCAGCTGCATCACTTGCATGACGTGCTTAAAGCGTGACCGTCTCACGAACGGGCCTTCGATCCCCTGCGACATATCCAGGCGACCCCTGGTCATTACGGAGTTCTGACGGCATGCGACTCTTTCTTGATTGCGAATTGACCCAGCTCTCGGCGGCAGCGAAGCTTATATCGCTGGCATTGGTGGCCGAAGATGGACGCGAATTCTACGCGGAATTGCTCAACACATGGCGAGAAGAAGGCGCAATCAGCACGCGATTGATGACTTTACGGCTAGGCTGATTATCGAATTGTAATTTTTAAATTTTAATTTCGTTATTTCGCGTAATTAGAAAATATAAGGAAACCCCTATGAGCAGCAAAACTATCTTCGTCCAACCCGGTGGCGGCTATGAAAAGGTTGTGGTTGGCAGCAGCGAAGTCCGAGCCGCAGCACGTGGCGAAATCACCGTACGCCTCCACGCCAACTCGCTCAACTACCACGACTTCGCGGTGGTCAGCGGTATGTGGGGCCCTAGCGAAAAACGCATCCCCATGGCCGATGGTGCCGGTGAAGTCATTGCTATCGGCCCAGATGTCACTGAATTCAAGGTGGGTGACTCGGTCGTCAGCACCTTCTTCCCGGAGTGGATCAACGGTGTGCCACTGGTTGAAGGCTTTGTTAGCGTGCCAGGTGATGGCATTGACGGCTACGCCCGTGAGCAAGTGACGGCCAAAGCCACATCGTTCACTCTCGCGCCTACTGGCTACAGCCATGCTGAAGCGTCGACGCTTACCACCGCCGGCCTTACTGCATGGCGCGCCCTGATGGCCGATGACTCACTCAAGCCGGGCGACACCGTGCTAGTCCAAGGTACTGGTGGCGTTTCAATATTCGCCCTGCAGTTCGCTAAAATGGCCGGTGCTACCGTCATTGCTACCTCTTCAAGCGACGAAAAACTTGAACGTCTGAAAGCGCTAGGTGCTGATCATGTGATCAATTACCGCAAAGACCTTAACTGGGGCGAAACTGCACGCGCTCTAACGGGTGGCCGCGGTGTTGACCACATCATCGAAGTCGGCGGCCCTGCGACGCTTGAGCAATCGATGATTGCAATTCGGGTTGCTGGTCACATCTCCATCATCGGGATATTGAGTGGCGTAAGCGGTGCAATGAATTTTGTACCGGCACTGATCAAGCAAGTGCGTCTGCAGGGTGTATTGGTGGGTAGCCGCAGCCAGCAGCAAGACATGGTCCGAGCCATCAATGCTAATGGCATGCGCCCGATTATTGATCGTCATTTCCCTTTGAGCGAGATTGTCGAAGCGTTCAAGTATCAGGAAACCAACCAGCATTTCGGCAAAATTTGCCTGGATATCTAAACACGCATGAATGGGCATGATCCGTATGCCTATTTCATAGATGAGCTGACACGGCGGGCGAAGCAGCGGAGATGGTGGATGGCCAAGCGATTATTCGGCGCGAATGATCTGCCTGGCACACATTGGCACACAAGAGAGGCCAATGCGGATCCGGTTTAGTTTGAACCTCTGTTGCTTATGCGGACTCCCAACTCTACATCCAGGAGAAACGTATGACCCAGACAGCATTGGTCGTGGGCGCCAGCGGCATCGTTGGCAGCGCCATTAGTCAGTTACTGATCGACAACAAGTGGCAGGTCGCTGCGTTGTCGCGACATCCGTCGCAGGCTCCCGGAATGATCCCTATCGCGGCAGACCTTCAGGATCCGGCGTCGCTGGAACATGCGCTGGCGGATTTGAAACCCACTCATGTATTCATTACCACATGGTCAAGGCAAGCCACGGAGGCCGAGAATATTCGCGTCAATGCCGCCATGGTACGCAACGTACTCGCCGCCATTCGCCCGGCCAGGAGTGTTGAGCATGTAGCACTGGTTACTGGTCTCAAACACTACCTCGGCCCGTTCGAAGCGTATGGCAAAGGAAGCCTTCCTCAAACACCTTTTCGCGAAGAGCAGGGTCGTCTGGACATCGAAAATTTCTACTACGCCCAAGAAGACGAACTCTTCGCCGCCGCTGAAAAGGACGGCTTCACTTGGAGCGTTCATCGCCCCCATACCGTCACCGGGGTTGCCGTAGGGAACGCGATGAATATGGCAACCACCCTCGCCGTCTACGCCTCGATTTGCAAACAAACCAATCGCCCTTTTGTGTTTCCCGGATCAAGAGTGCAGTGGGACAGCCTCACCGATATGACGGATGCCCGGCAGTTGGCGAAACAACAACTGTGGGCGGCCACCACGCCGGCTGCAGCCAACCAGGCATTCAATGTCACTAACGGCGATGTATTTCGTTGGAAATGGATGTGGAGCAGGATCGCCAAATACTTCGACTTGCCTGCTGCCGATTATCCCGCTTCACTCTCACCCCTTGAGAAGCAGATGGCTGACGACCAAGCCGTATGGACGCAAATAGTTGCGGAACACGGTTTGAAAGAACCCGATATTGGGCGTCTGGTCTCCCCATGGCACACCGACGCAGACCTGGGTCGGCCCATCGAAGTTGTCACGGATATGTCAAAGAGCCGGGCCATGGGTTTCACCGCCTACCAGGCGAGCGATCAGGCATTTTTCGATGTGTTCGACAAACTGCGTGATATGAACTTGATCCCTAAGGCCGTTCCAGAACGGATAATCGAGTAGGCGCCATAGAAAGGATCGCTTGAGGCCGAGAATCCTCAACCAACACACAATGCCTATAGGCCGTTTTCAGATGGAGTGTGAATTGAAAGGGAATATGGCTCCCCATCGCTCAGGAAGCGGACGGCTAGTGCCACCAGGCGAAGCAGTCGTTCTATTCGATGGTACCTGCAAACTCTGCAATGGGTGGGCGAAATTCATCATCCGACATGACCGGGCACATCGGATCAAGCTAGCGACGGTGCAGTCTCCTGAGGGTCAGGCCTTGCTGGAGTGGGCCGGCCTACCCCAGCATGAGTTCAACACAATCGTATTAATCGCTAATCACCAATTCCACGTTCGCTCCGATGCGATGTTCAGAATTTTTGATCGCTTATCTGCACCATGGCGCTGGCTGAAAGTCGCCCGAATCATCCCTGGCCCGTTCCGCGACTGGATGTACAACAAGATCGCCCTCAACCGTTACCGGCTATTTGGCAAATATGATTCCTGCCAATCGCCTTCTCCCGATCATCGCGGTCGATTTCTGAAGCATGAATGAGTGCACACACATCACTACCATCGTCTTTGGCAGATAGAGGCCCTTTTGTACTCAAACCAAAATCACCTGGTCAGCCAGGACTCAACGTTCGGGCAGCCGTGTTCTGCTTTCCATTCTTTCAAGGTCTTGTGATTGCCGCCTTTGGTTTCGACGACTTTGCCTGTGTGAGGGTTTTTATAGAACTTTACTTGGCGAGGCTTACGAGTGCCTGAGTTTCGCCCGCATATACAGGTTTTGTACAACTCTGATTTTAATCGCGCCGCTAGTGAGAACCCTTCTGGAATAAAGTCCTCCGTCCAAGACTGGACTCGAGTGGCGCGGATTCTGATCGCCGCAGCCCGTTTTTCTGCACTCCGTTTTGTGTCAATTTTCAATCAACACTAACAAGCCGGGCCGTCATTAGTCCCCAGCCCGTTGGCATCCGAATCATATAGAGTTTCGAAATGGCCATAAAAACGTTGGGGACGCATCGTTATCATAAGCAACTACGACAGGCTCACCACAATTTACTATCCCTCAGCTCGCTGACCAGGACTGCAGCAATGTAGATAATTCTTCCGCACGTACTGGAGGGCTGAATAGATACCCTTGCACGAATGGGCAATCCATTTCTTTCAATCGTTGGAGCTGAGCGAGCGTCTCAATGCCCTCCGCTGTGATAGCCAAATTCAACGTCCTGCCAAGGGAAAGTATACTTCTGATGATGGCATCACTTCGGTCGAAGGACATCATTCTAGAAACGAAGGAACGGTCGATTTTGATGGCATCGAGCGGGTAGCGATCAATATATCCTAGGGAACTGTAGCCCGTACCGAAGTCATCAAGCGCCACGCGAATACCTAGCTGCCGAACCCCCTCCAGCACGCTTGCGGTCATCTCAGGTTCGTGAAGAAAAACAGATTCCGTAATTTCAATCTGAAGCTCGTGTGCGCAAACTCCCGTGGTCGACAGCACATTGCTGACTTGAGCTACATAACCAGGACGAATGAGCTCAGTACCTGATACGTTCACATTCAAATGCAATCGTAGAGAAGGAAATTCGTGCTTCCAGCGCATTAGTTCTGTGCAAGCTTGTTGCATGACCCAATGGCCCAACTCATGAATGACACCGATATCTTCCGCTACCGGGATGAAGACGTCTGGAGGCACATGCCCCAGCTCTGGATGTAGCCATCTGACCAAAGCTTCGACGCCACTTATTTCACCGGTCTTGACGTTATAAATCGGCTGGTAAACAACTGAAAACTCTTCGCGCGCAATGGCTTGCTTCAGCGCGTTCTGCATCAGGAGTGCATCAATAGCAGCCTTTCGCATTGAGGCATCAAATATCGTCCAGCGGCCACGCCCCTTCTTCTTAGCGGCGTACATCGCTACATCAGCGTCTCTAAGCAAATCTTCAGGTGTTTCGTGTGAGGCGTCAGTTGTGACAATGCCCAGGCTGCAGGACGTGAAAATATCTTGGCCATCAATCGCAACTGGCTGGCTGAGCTGGCTAACGATGCGTTGAGCGAGCTCAATGGCTAGAGGAGCCGTTTCACCCCCAGCCAGTAGAATTGCAAATTCGTCGCCGCCAATGCGGGCAAAGATATCGTCTCCCCGGATACAGCTTTCAAGGCGCCGCGCGACGACTTTCAGGAGATGATCACCTGCGCTGTGGCCAAGGCTATCGTTGACAAATTTAAATCGGTCAAGGTCTAGAAAAAGTACCGTGGCCGCAGGTACATAGTGAGGCTTGCTCGCAGTGAACATACTCAGCAACCTGGACATAAGATAAGCCCGGTTGTGCAACAAGGTCAGATCGTCGTGAAAGGCTGCATATGAAAGCTCCTCTTCAATGCGCTCCCTCTCTAACAGCCGCGTCTCCAACGCGACCTTCGCGTCTCTATCAGCCTGAGCCTGAAGTGCCAGCAACTCGGCTTCCTTGCGTTCGCTGATATCCCTCTGAACGGAAACCCAATGGGTGAACCACCCACGCTCGTCGGCGACAGGAACGATGCTCAGTTGCACCCAGAATTTGCTGCCGTCTTTGCGCGCGTTGATAAGCTCAACCTCAATGGGCTCCCACTTCGACAATGCGGCACGAATTGAATCGAGAGTCGCTCTGCTCGTATCTTCCGAATGGAGAATACGAGGGGTTAGCCCGATTACGTCTGAAGAGCTAAAACCCGTAGCGGTGATGAACGCGGGATTACAGTAAACAATCCTCGGGCCGGGCTGATCTATGGGCTCGGCCTCAGTGATCAGGATTGCGTCTTTCGCATTGACCACCACAGACTCAAGTAGCCTCAAGCGCTCGATCAACGGATCAATAGCCGGGACAGGTTCGGTTCCCTTTGACTCAATCAGCTTACTAAAAAGAGCGCCATGCGTTTGTAAGGCGTATGTTTGCGCGGCACTCAAGCGCTGTTGCGGCTCAGCACTGCTGACCAGCAAAACGCCCAACAAACTGTTGTCCGCCCCACGGACGGCTAGGCCAATCAGAAAGCCTTCTCGGAAATACATAAGCCGGTGAAACAAGATAGGCATGACCTGTCCTGCGGCTTCACTGATTGCGATCAAAGCTTTTTGGGAAACGACCTCACGTAGAAAGCTTTCAGTAGGGGCCTCGACGACCAGGTCTTCTTGCACGCCGTAACTGGCGATAATCGACCACTTCCCTGGCACTCCACCCACAAGCAGTCCCCTGGTGCAGTCTGCCGAGTAGGCAGCAGCCTGCACCAGCAGATTCATAGCGTCTGAGCTTTGGGTGTTGAAGTCATCGTGCATTTGATTGCCTACTTTCAAGCCATTACTGAGGCTGGTGGATACCAAGATATCACTATGCCATCACCTCCGTACGTCACTTTGACGGATGGCTCGCTGCCTAGGCTCGCGATGAAACTCGTAAGGTTGATTCGTCACGCTGAGGACGCCGCAAATGCGGGCCTTCCCACTAAAGCGCCAGACTCAATACCATTGATCGAAAAAGGCCAGCTCTAAGCACGGGCACTCGCTGACCACTTTACGCCCCCCCCCGCCTCTATCGTCTCATCACCATTCGAACGAGAAGTCGCAACCGCATTCCATAACCCCACGATGACCGAGACCGTGCGACAAGCGGTGTTGTGAAATGACTTGGTGATCATAAATATCTCAAGGTTCTGGGTATTCAGTGATCGCAATACCTTTGCGCCCTAGCTGTTTTACCCCGTACATAGCTTGATCCGCTGCCTTGAGCAATGCGTCGAGGCTCTGTCCATGCAACGGGCAAATTGAGACGCCGATAGAGCAAGAAAGGGAAAGCTCCCCAACGCTTGTCACGACTGTACCCGCAATGGAGTCGAGCACCCTCGCTGCTCTAGTTTCAGCACTTCCGGGGTTGGATAAATCCTTAATCAGAATCACGAACTCATCTCCTCCGTAGCGGGCGACCGTATCAGTCGAGCGAGTGGCCTGAAGCATGCGACTTGCGACCGCTTGAAGAACCTGATCACCGATCTCATGACCGTGCTGATCATTTATCTGTTTGAAATGATCCAGATCGATCAACAGCACCGCAAACGGTTCCGCCCGCTCTTTCCAATCGGAGAAGGCTTGCTGAAAACGATCAGCAAATAGGTAGCGGTTTGGCAGTTCGGTGAGTACGTCATGGGTCGCAAGATAGGCGGATCTTTCGTGCTCAACCTCAGCTCTTTCTATCGCCCTGAAGTGCCGAATCAGTACCCCTGGAATAAGAAAGAGAGCCGCGGCGAGAACCGAAAGGATGATCAGCGCTTGCGCAGTCAAAACGTCTGCAAAACGTAACTGACGCTCAAACAGCAGTGTCATCGGTTGCGAGGTACTTCTGATTTCGACTCGATCAGTCAGGCGCGGCAAAATCAGACGATCAAGAAAGCCAGCATTGTTGGCGTTCGTAGAGAACACGTTACTTTCAGACCCTGCCCCGGCTTTCATGACTGCGCTGATATGAACCAAGGGATCTATGTTCGAATCATTGACCGCATCCAACAGCGAGCCGGTCTGGATCAAAAGCAAAGACACCATGGTGCTTCCGAAAAAATTGGGCCGATTGCTCTCCCTTAGATTTTCGGGCCGACTCACGGACTGCATGAGAATGTAAGCGCTGCCTCCTTCGTACATAGAGAAGACAGGTGATACAACCGGCTTCGGATTATTGTGAGTGCGGGCCAACGCGTAGGAAAGATGCCCAACGGTTTCCAATCTAACGCCATAGATGGAACTGGATTCGGGAAGCGGCGGGTACATAAACAACACAGGCCAAGTCTCACTGAGGTAGGCCTGATGCTGGGCAGGTTGCTGGGTGAGACTCGGGAAGTCTTTGAGCTCAAAGTCCGGACGCCAAGTGCGGCGCATCAGAGTCTCAAATGCAGCCTGCTCCAAGATGGGAACCGCCCTCGCCGCCTCAAGCATGTAAATATGAGGGTATGCGGACAATACGGCTGACGCATAACGGGCTGCAGCTTCCGTGTCGCTCTGATCGACCGCTTGGAGAAAGGCAGAGAACCCCGACAATACCGCTTCATTGGTATCAAGCTTATTTCGCACGATGCTCGAGATGTTCTGCACGTAATCCGAGAAGCGCGTCTCCCTGCGTTGAGTTTCTGACTTAAGCAGTAACAGGGCCGAAAAACCGACCAAGCCGGCAGCCATGAGAATGAAACCCAATAAAGATCTGCGCCTTTTAGTCAACATCATCCTTATATTCCAATGCGCATCATATGTGTGGGACTTCGGTCAACCTCAGGCCTGAGCGGCGTTGCTGCCCCAATTTCGTATTAAGTGACCATCGCTAAATCTAGGGCATATCGCCGGTGAGGATCAGCGTGCGCTGGCGCAGACGGACAATCCGCAGCAGGCTTGTCCAGCCGACCAAGGCGGCGAGCTGGCAATTGCTTGAGCATCTCGGCGACCAAGTCAGCATAGCGCGGCAGACGCATCGGCCAGCGGGGCATTTGCGATTTCCCGACCCCGGGCACGTCCAACGTTATAGTCGTGAAGTCCACCAACTCATCGCGCAGGGAGTCGAAGGTACGGATCAAACCACCCTGGCCATTGAGCAATAAAAGCGGCGAGCCTTTACCGTAGATTGACACGTTTACCTGCAAGTCTTTAATGGTCAGTTTGTGCGTTGCCATGGTTTTCCCTTGCTGCACGTAGCTGAGATGGCAGTCGTGAACAAGGACGCCGATCATGTAAGTGAACAGTTTCTGGGTGCTCAGAACAGCACTGCGGCGGCTTCCCCATAAATATCTCGATCGTCTTCGGCCCGATTCCTTCAAATTCGGATAATCGGTTTTCGAATGACTGATGCTCAGGGCTCGCTTCCACAATGTTGCTCACCCTGCCAGCGTATTCAATGGTGAGCTTGTTTGCCAATGCTAGCAACCGCGACGCGGTGGTCTCGTCGTAACGCACATAGCTCGGCGCCTAACGATTGCACCAAAAGTTCGAGAGTTACGAAATGCATATGACCGAGGCTACTCAAGTCATGGAAGCGTTGTCGGCCAACGAATCAAACCTGAAGCTTCATGAGGGCTGGTCATTGATATCCGTGGTTGTCACGACACATCCTAATGGTCAGCTTCATCCCTGCTACATACTGGGGAAATCGGTGACCGTAGTTAACCATCAAAGCCCCGATGAAATTACGCGGTGCTTAGCGATCTAGTGCATCGAAAGGTGTTGGGAGGAGATTTTGGCTTATCTGGACTGGGTTCAATGGCCCGCGATGCTTGTGACCGTTCTCGCCGCATGGCTAATCGGATCGCAGCGGTCAGGACGGCGGATGATCGGGTTTGTGTGCTTCAGCTTGAGCAACGTGTTGTGGGTGATTTGGGGAGCCTATGCAGAGGCGTTTGCATTGATCGCCTTACAGGTTTGTCTATTCCTAATGAATCTCCGGGGCTTCAGGAAAAACTTCAAAGGGCAGGAAAGGGAGCAGTCTCATGACTGACGGTGGCCATCGAAGTTCTTTTTAGAACCTCGGGCATTCATCCCCAAGAGAATGCACTCAAGGAGGATCAGCGCGATCGTAAGGGGGAAACGGTGTCCTGTCTTTCATGGGGCTCGTTCAAGCGGTAACCAGACGCGCACTTCGAAACCCTCTTGTCGACCGGTTGCAGGAGAGATCAATTGCATACGCGCGTTGACCCCCTGCGCAATCGTTTTGGCAATCGCGAGGCCCAGTCCTGAACCGCTGATTTCACGGTGACCTCGCACAAAGCGCTCAGTCAGGTGCTGCAACACCGACTCCGGTACCGCCGGGCCGCCATTGACTACCCGCAGCTGTGCCTGTTCGGTGAGGCTGACTTCCACCGGTTGATCGGTTGCGCCGTACTTCAACGCATTCTCGATCAGGTTGCGCAACAAGATGCCAAAGGCGTCAGGGTCGATGTTCGAGTACACGCTGGCCTGGCCCGGCAGATGCAGCTCAATGCTTTGGCCGCCGCGCTGGCTCCACTCGTCGACCCCATGGGCCAGCAATGGAATCAAGTCCTGAGGCGTTTCGGACAACAGCCCGCCGCCCTCGGCCTTGGCCAGTTGCATGAGCTTTTCCGATAGGCGTGCCAGCTCGCGCAAGGCATTTTCGATCTTCGCCGCACGCACTCGCAACGGCCCTTCGGGCGCCTCGTGGCGTAACCGCTGGATCTGCGCCAGGGTCGCGGCCAGTGGCGTGCGCAGTTCATGGGCGCTGTTGGCGGTAAAGCTGCGCTCGGTTTCAAGGGCCTTGCGCATGCGCTCCAGCAGGTGGTTGACCGCCTCGGCCAACGGGTCGATTTCTGCCGGCAGACGGGCCACCTTGATTGGCGACAAGTCACCCACGCCCCGCGCCTCAACCGCACGACGATACGCCAACACACTGCGCAGGCTGATCCGCACAAATAACCAGGTGCCCAATAGACTCACAGGAATCAGCGCCAACAGCGGCAGCAACAAGGCAAACAAGGCCTCCCGCGCGGCTTCACGGCGGTGATCCAGGGGCTCGGCTATCTCGATAAACAGCGTCTCGCGCAACGCACTGGCGCCGTACAAGCGGTATTTTTCAGAAGTGGTAAACCCCTCAGTCGGCTGTTGATTGAAGATCTTCGGGTTGGCGTCGTGGGACTGCATCAGGATCTTGCCGCTGGCATCGCGCACCAGGTACGTCAGGTATTCCTTGTGCATTTTCAACGTCGCAACGTGCTGCGCTTCACGGGGTTCCTCCCGGTTGCTGATTTCCATCACGGCCAGCGGCAAGATGCGTTGCGCGGTCTCTTCCAGCGCACTGTCGAACGCTTCGTTCAACTCATGTTGCACCACCAGCCAGGCGCCGACAGTCGCGCCCAGCCACAGTAAGGTCATGCCCAGGGTCAGCCCCAGGCCGAGGCGTTTTTGCAGGCTCGAAGAAGACTTCATACGGCCATCAACCGGTAGCCCATGCCTCGCACGGTTTCAATCAGCTCGCGTCCCAGTTTTTTGCGCAGCCGGCTGATGTAGACCTCGATGGTATTGCTCTCGATTTCGGCACCGAAGGCATACAGCCGCTCTTCCAGCTGCGACTTGGACAACAACGCGCTGGGGCGCTGCACGAACGCTTCGAACAGCGCCCATTCGCGGGCCGTCAAGTCCACGGTGGTGCCGGCACGCTGCACGGTGCGGGCGCTCATGTCGACCTGTAAATCGCCGAGTCTGATCTGCGGATTGGGGTTGCCGCTGTAACGTCGGGCCACCGCCGCCACACGGGCCGAGAGCTCAAACAAGTCAAACGGCTTGACCAGGTAGTCGTCGGCGCCTGCGTTGAGGCCGGCGATGCGATCGGAAATCTGATCCTGGGCTGTCAGGATAATCACCGGGGTCACGTCCCCTGCCGAGCGCTGCTGACGCAAGAAATCAAGCCCGCGACCGTCCGGTAGCATCAGGTCCAGCAGGATCAGGTCGTAAGGCGTGGTGCGCACGCTGTTGCGCGCATGGGCCAGGCGCTGCACCCAATCGACGGCGTGGCCGTCATCGGCGATCTGCTCGCGCACCGCTTCCCCCAACCCTGGCGCGTCCTCGACCAATAAAACCCGCATCTGGCACCTCCTGTGGTGATTGTTGTGCCGCACCTTAATCGCCCTACCTGACGTGAATCTGAAGATTCAGCTGGTTGTCAGGAATGCACCTTAGGGTATGCCACAGACGCCGACCTCGGCAGGAGACAGATCATGAAATCAGGTTTTATTGCCCATGCCGCGCTGTTGAGCCTGATGCTCAGCGGTTACGCCTTGGCCGACGACTGCAGCGACCCGGTGAGCGACTGGCAACCGCGCGAAAACCTGCGTGAGCAGGTCGAGCGGCAATACGGCTGGAGCGTGCAACGCATCAAGGTCGACGACGGTTGTTACGAGCTCAAGGGGTTGGACCGCAAGGGCAACGTTATCGAAGCCAACTACTCACCGGCCTCGTTGCGCCTGCGCACCCTCGAGATCCATTTCCGCGACGACGGCGATGCCAGGGATTACCTCGGCAACCCGCTCACCGAATGACGCCTCTCCTGTCGAGTTTTTCCTGCGCTTCAGGTTGCTGTCAGCAAGCAGGTCCAGGCTCTCGACCTAACGATCAAAAGGACACCCTCATGAAAAAGATCATCGCAGCCACCTGCCTCGCCGGCGCCATTGCCCTGCCGGGGTTGGCCCAGGCCCGGGAAGTGACCCTGACCACCCAGCTCAAGGACTACAGCGGCAATGATGCTTACCTGGCGATCTACGTAACCGACGCCAACGGCCAGTACCAGAAAACCCTGTGGGTGGCCGGCAAGAAGGCCAAGTACTACAAGCACCTGGGCGACTGGGCCCGTGGCAGCGGGATGAACCGGAGCGAGTTTGACGGCGTCAGCGGCGCCAGTGTCGGCAGCGGGAGCACGCTCAAGGTCAGCGTCGAGCTGGCAGACACCCTGATCGATGCCGGGTATCAGATCCGCATCGACAGCGCCGTCGAGGACAAACGTGACGCTCGCGCCGATGTCGGCGTGCCGTTGACGTCCAAGGGCGCCGGCAAGCCGGTAACCGGCAGCACCTATGTCGAGTCCTTTACTTACGATTTGTAGCACTTGCCCTTTCTGGAGGCTGAACATGCTTCGCCAGTCCCATTCCCTGCCCGGCCTGATCGCCGCCCTGTTGGTCATGCTGTTGGCCATCAGCGGCGCGATCCTGTCGGTCGACCCGGCGCTGGAACGCTTGCACAACACCGCCACCGCGGCCGGGCAACTTAACGTCGGCCAACTGGCCGGGCGTGTCGCCAGTCACTTTCCGGGCGTGGAGCAGATCCAGCGCACAGCGTCCGGGACGGTCATCGTCTACTACACCCAGAACGGTCAGGCCGGGGCTGAAACGGTTGACCCACTGACCGGAGAAGGCCTCGCGCCTTATGCACCCTCCGCGTTCACGCGTTGGGTGAAAGAGCTGCACCGCTCGATGTTCCTTGGCACGCCAGGCCATGGAGTGTCGGGAGTCGGCGCGTTGTTCATGCTGATGCTGTCAGTGTCCGGCGCGCTGTTGCTGGCCCGGCGCCTGGGTGGCTGGCGCAACCTGCTGCGGCCACTGCACGGCACCTTCAGCCAGCGCTGGCATGCTGAAGTCGGGCGACTGGCCTTGCTCGGGCTGCTGCTGTCGGCATTGAGCGGGCTTTACATGTCCGCCACCACTTTTGGTTTTATCGCCGACGGCAGTCAGAGTGAACCCGCCTTCCCCGTCCACGTCAGCGCCGGCCCGGCCTTGCCGGTGGCGAACCTGCAAGCCTTGCAGGCCACCGACCTGAATGACCTGCGCGAGCTGGTCTACCCCAGCCCCGGTAACCCGAAGGACGTGTTTTCCCTGCGCACGGCCCAGGGCGACGGCTACGTGGATCAGGCCAGCGGCGCTTTGTTGTCCTATCAGGCACACGACTCGATGCACAACCTCTATGAATTGATCTATCAGCTGCACACCGGTGAAGGCCTGTGGTGGTTGGGCCTGCCGCTTGGGCTCTGTGCCCTCTGTGTGCCGTTGATGAGCGTCACCGGCCTCCTGTTATGGTGGCGCCGCCGCAAGGCGATCCCGAACATCGGCCACAACAGCCCTGCCCACTCTGCCGACAGCGTGATTCTGGTGGGCAGTGAAAACAACAGCACCTGGGGCTTTGCCAAGACCTTGCATGACGCCTTGCACCTGGCCGGACACCGAGTGCATAGCGCGGCGATGAATCAATACGCCAACGACTACCGCAGCGCCCAACGCGTGATCATCCTCACCGCGACCCACGGTGACGGCGACGCGCCAGCCTCGGCTTCGCAGTTCCTGGCGCGGTTGGCCAAAACCGGCCTCAAGCCCGGCCAGCCCTTTGCCGTGCTGGGCTTTGGTGACCGCCAGTTTGCGCAGTTCTGTCAGTTCGCCCATCAGGTGCAGGACGCGATGTTGCAGGCCGGTGGCTTGCCGTTACTGGGGCTGGAAACCGTCAACCGCCAATCCTCTCAGGAATTTGCACGTTGGGGCCACGCGCTGGGCGACGTGCTCAAACATGACCTGACACTGGTCCATGCCCCGCAGCGGCCACAGACCCATCCATTGGAGTTGACAGAGCGCATTGTCTACGGCGAACAGGTGAACGCACCGACACACGTGTTGCGCTTCAAGGCACCCGGCGCGCTGCCGGACTTCTTGGCCGGTGACCTGGTCGGGATTGTGCCTCCGGGCAGTCCGATCCCCCGTTTCTACTCGCTGGCCAGTGGTTCGCAGGACGGCGTGCTGGAAATCTGCGTTCGCAAACACAACGCAGGCGTGTGCTCGGAATTCCTTCATGGCCTGGACATTGGTGCGCAGATAGAAGCGTTTATCCAGCCCAACCCGCAATTTCGCCCGGCGTCGGGCACGCACCCGGTGATCCTGATCGGGGCCGGTACCGGCATCGGTCCATTGGCCGGTTTTATCCGCAACAACAAGGCGCGACACCCAATGCACTTGTATTGGGGCGGGCGCAACCCGGACTCGGATTTTCTCTATGAACCGCAGCTCAATCAGTACCTGGCCGACCGACGCCTGACGGCATTGCGCGCCGCCTTTTCTCAGGTTCAGGACCGCTGTTATGTGCAAGATCGGTTGATCGGCGATGCCCTGACCTTGCGCCGGCTGATTGAAAAAGGTGCCCAGGTGCTGGTGTGTGGCAGTCGCGAAATGGCCAAAGGCGTGATGCAAGCCCTCGATGAAGTGTTGGCACCTCTCAATCTGACTGTGCTGACCCTCAAGGCACAAGGACGCTACCGTGAAGACGTTTACTGAGTTGCAACGCTATAGCCTGAACGGCGAAACGATGGGCACGCGCTACATCGCCCTGTTTTATGCCGGGGCCGGGATCGATACCGACGCAATTGGCCATCGCCTGGCGCGCGCCGTGGCCCGGGTGGACCAGCAAATGTCCACCTGGAAACCCGACTCGGACCTCAACCGCCTCAACACCGCCCCCGAGCAGGAATGGGTATCAGTGCCCCAGGAACTGGCAACGGTGTTGTCTGCGGCACTGCGTGTCAGTCAGCAATCCGGCGGCGCCTTCGACATCGGGGTCGGTGATCTGGTTGATGCCTGGGGGTTCGGCCCCGGGGAGCAGACGGTCACAGAGCAGGCGCTCGCGACGATGCCGCCGCGCACCCGGCTGTCAGCCAGCGCAGCGTTGGTGATTGACCCATTACGTCATCAGGTGCGTAAACGCGCACAGCTGCACCTTGACTTGAATGGCATCGCCAAAGGGTTTGGCGTCGATGAACTGGCCCGTTGCCTGGAAGGTTTGGGCATAACCCGCTACCTGGTCGGCATCGACGGCGAAATGCGCGCCCGGGGCGTCAAACCCGATGGCCAGTGCTGGACCGTAGCGGTGGAAAAACCTAACCGGGGCGTGCGTGAAGTCATGGGCGTGATGGAGCTTGGCGATGCCGCGATCGCGACCTCCGGGGACTACCGACGGTGGGTCGACGTGGCCGGTCAAGCCTATGCCCATACCATGAACCCGGCCACTGGCGCGCCGCTGTGCAACCCGCTCGCCGCCGTCACCGTGGTGGCCGCTTCGTGCATGCTCGCCGATGCCTGGGCCACGGCGCTGATGGTGCTGGGTGAAACCGAAGGCCCACGCTTGGCTCAGGAACGCGGGATGGACGCGTTGTTCGTGCTTCGCGACGGCCAACAATTCAAGGAAATATCCATTGTCGGCGGCCAGTTGCAGGCGCAGATTGAAACCCGTCCGATGTGAACCGCCTAATGACAGTGAGTCGCGCTCAACCATGAAATTCATGCACAGACACACCGAGTCCCACCGCAGTGATCGTATCGGCTGGCTGCGCGCCGCCGTCCTTGGGGCCAACGACGGAATTGTCTCCACCGCCAGCCTGCTGATCGGCGTCGCCGCCGCCAACGCCAGCCACGCCACGTTGCTGGTCACGGGCATGGCGGGGCTGATGGCCGGCGCCATGTCCATGGCGGCAGGCGAGTACATCTCCGTGCACTCCCAGGCCGATACCGAGCACGCCGACTTGTCCCGCGAACGTGCCGAGCTCGCCAGTGACCCGAAAGCCGAACACATCGAGCTCGCCAACATCTACATGCACCGTGGCGTATCACCCGAACTGGCGCATCAGGTGGCCGATCAATTGATGGCCCATGACGCACTGGGCTCTCACGCCCGGGACGAACTGGGTATCAGCGCCACCCTTACCGCCAAACCCTTACAGGCCGCCCTGGCCTCCGCCGCCAGCTTTGTGGTGGGTGCCGCCCTGCCCCTGGCGGTGACGTTTGTCGCGCCGGAGCACAGCGTGGTGCCCTGGATATCGGGCATGTCATTGGTGTTTCTCGGGACACTGGGCGCCATTGCCGCCAGGGCCGGCGGCGCCAAGGTCATCACCGGTGCCTGGCGGGTGACCTTCTGGGGGGCGCTGGCCATGGGGATTACGGCGCTGGTGGGGCACTTGTTTGGCGCCGTGGTCTAGCTCACGTCCGTTCCCGCAAAAAACAAAGGGCGCCCCTTAATGAAAAGGGGCGCCCTTTTTACGCTGCCAACCTATACCACGCCGACGAAATCGCTCGCAGTGAGGGCCACATGCCCGACCAGATCAATCTGGAAGTCGGCGCCATTGCCGCTGTTCACATTGCCCTCCACATAGGTGTGATCGACCCCGCCGACATTGACGAAGTGGTACTTCAATTGCGCCTGGTTGTTGAACTCGTTGCCGGTGCCGTTCCACTCGCCGAGGAAGGTGAAGTCCTGATTACCGGCGGAACCTGCGCCGGAGGTCCGGGCATCCATCAGCGACAGATCGATAAGGTCTTGCCCTTGGGTAAAGTCGGTAATTGCATCTCGGGTAAGGGTTGACGTGCCTGAATCCCCAATGGCCGAGAAGACAAACAGGTCATTGCCCGCTCCACCGGTCAGGGTGTCCCGGTTCGCTCCACCGAACAAAGTATCGTTGCCACCGCCACCGCCGAGCGTGTCATTGCCTCCCAGGCCTGTCAGCACGTTAGCGCCACCGTCACCGGTCAGGATATTGGCACCGCTGCTGCCGATCACATTCTCGATACCCGTCAAGGTGTCATTGCCGGTTTGCGAACTGCTGGCAAGGCCGGTGAGCAGATTGACCGATGCGTTGGCCGAGGTCCCCGACAGGTCGTAGGTATCGGTGTCGCCACCGCCGTCGTAGCTGTCGTTGCCGTCATTGACCGACGCCCGGAAGGTGTCGTTGCCAAGCCCACCGAACAGACTGTCCGCACCTTGCCCGCCAATCAACGTATCGTCGCCGCTGCCACCGTTGATCCAGTCATTACCGCCCTGGCCTTGCAACAGGTTGCTGACGCCATCGCCCTGGATGTGATCGTCACCCGAACTGCCGGTGACGTTCTCGATGCCGGTCAGACTGTCGCTGCCAGTCTGAGTGCTGGTTGACGTACCCGCGATCAAATCGACCGTGGCTGGCGCCGATGTGGCCGACAAATCGTAGGTGTCGACATCCGCACCACCGTCATAGTGGTCGTTGCCATCGTTCAAGGAGGCCAGCAGCGTATCGTTGCCGGCGTCCCCGAACACCGTGTCGTTACCCGTCAAGCCAGTGAGCTGGTTGTTGCCGCTGTTGCCATTGATAACGTTGTCCAGTGCGTTACCGATGCCGTTGATGTTGTTCGACCCCAGCAAGGTCAGGTTTTCGACGTTGGCGCCCAGGGTGTAGCTGACCGACGACATGACCGTGTCGTTGCCTTCGTTAAGGTTCTCCTGAACCACATCGCCATTGGCATCGACCATATAGACGTCGTTGCCGGTATTGCCGCGCATTGTGTCGTTGCCCGTGCCGCCGTCCAGCACGTCGGAGCCCAAGCCACCGTTGAGGATGTCATTGCCCGAGTAGCCCATCAGGATGTCCTGAAAGTTGGTGCCATTGAGCGTGTTGTTGAAGAAGTTGGTGCCCTCGATCAAGCGCCCGACTGCCTCCGACGGGGCCGACGTCAGCTGTTCCACCGTGCCGCTGTCATCGGTGTAGGTGGTGATCACTCGCAATTGCTGGCCGAACTGCGCCGAGGTGGGTGCGAAGGTCGACGCATTGGCCCCGGTTATGCTCAGCCAGGCGGCGCCCACCAGCGCTTGCCACTGATAGGAGAACCCGCTTGGTCCAGGCAAGCCGTCGGCGTCCTGGATGGCCGAGGTGTTGGCCGTCAGCCGGTATTGGGCAGGCACCGGACGACTTGGCGTGGTCGGCGCAGTGGCATAGCCCGACAGCGCCACATTCCCGGTCGGCAGATGATTGGTGATGCTCAGGTTGACCGTGCGGTCGGCGAAGCCCAGTTTCTCCACGCCAACCACAATGTCGCTGCCATCGCGGCCCGCCACGCTGTCGGTGATCTTGAAGGCGGTGATAAGGCCCTGATATTGAGTCAAAAAGTTGATCCTCTGAATCGTGTATTCCGACCGGTTTCCCGTAAACAACGCCATGTCCGACAGGCCCGCCGTACCACCGTCACCGACCGTGACGCTATCGGCGAGATCGGCAGGATTGGAACTCGCGACCCCATTGCGCCACAAACGGGTGATTTGGCTACCGCCCAGTTCCAGATTCTCGAAAGTGGCCGACTTCAGCATCTCGGTGAAGTGCTTGTCGAAGCCAGGCCCCGCCGCGTCCAGCAGACCGTTAGTGCCGATAAATCCGGCAGCACGGTAGCTGGCGCCATCCTGGTAATTGTCGTAGCCACCGGCGTACGTGCCGATCAGGCTGTCCAGACGGATACCGTCACCCACGATCACGTCGTTGCCAATGCCGCCGACCAGCTTGTCATTGCCGCTGCCGCCAATCAGCCAGTTGGCGCTCGCATCGCCCAGGACAGTGTCATTGTTCTGGCTGGCAATGACCCCTTCAATGCCAACCCACGCCGGAAAAGGTGTGGTCAGGTCGATCGCCACCGCCGGGTTCTGCTGGGTCGAAAAATCGATCGTAAGGCCTTGGGGGGCCTTGGCATGGTCGCTGAAGTCGATCAAGTCGAATCCAATGCCCTTGCCATCGTTGCCCAGGTCGGTCTTGCCGTCACCACCCAGTACTTCGTCCGGCCCACCGCCCATGGCTTGGGAGAAGGCCCCCGGGCGCAGGATATCGTCGCCATCGAGGCCGCCCGAAACATCCTGGTCGTCGCCGCCGATGATCAGGTCGTCGCCGCCGTCGCCCCACAGCAGATCACCACCGGCACCGCCGTCAAGGATGTCGTTGCCATCGCCACCGTGGGTGAAGGGATCGGTATCGCCTTCGCCGAACAGGAAGTCGTCTCCCGACTCCCCCGACAGCTTGTCGATGCCCACTCCGCTGTGGAGGATGTCATTGCCTTCGCCGCCAATAATCTGGTCGATTCCCGCCGCTGCCGTGGCGGATTGTTCGCCGCTCAAGTAGTCGTCACCGGCGCCGCCATCCAGCAGATCGCCGCCATCGCCGCCGTAGATGCGGTCGTTACCATCACCACCGTACAGGCGGTCGATACCGTTGCCGCCGTAGATAATATCGTTACCGCCTTCGCCATAGACCGTATCGTCACCGCCCCAGGCGTAAATCAGGTCGTTACTGTCGCTGGCCACTATTACCTCGTGGGACTCGGCACCGCTGTTCAGCGTGCCGTCGAGATTTACCCCTCCATTGATCGCCGTGGTGCCAGAGGTCGCGGCGCTGTCTTCGACACGGAAGTCACGGATGTACTGCACGCCATTGACGGTCACGATGTCGCCGTTGTTGGTGGTGGCATTGCCCCGAGTGGAATAAATGCCAAGAGACTGATGACCAATCACCGTGATGCCATCGGCGGCGTAGAGGGGATGAGCATCCTCGTAAGCCTTGATCGCATCGGCGTACTTGTGCTCGGTCTTGGCATTGGCGACCTCGTTCTGCGCCAGGTCGTAGTACTTGTCGGCATAGGCGAAAACGCTGCCATTGAGGTGCTCGGCGCCGGTGTTGCGCTCGACGATGTCCTTGAACTGTTCATTGACGATGCCCTCTCCCATCTGCAACTGGTCCAGTCGATAGAGGTAGTAAAAGCGGTCGCCGTTCATCAGTCGGCTGATCTGGTCGACAAACACCGTGTCGAAGGTTTCACCCAGAATGCCCCCGGTGACGTGCACCTCCGCCAGACCGCCCAACCAGGTGTCGATGTGTTGAAAGCCGTCGACGCCATAGCTGCCTGCGTCAGCGGGGCTGTTGAAGGTGTTGTTGAGGAAGTCCAGTGCCTGGTTGTACGTATACCCTTGGGCTTCGATGCTGCCCTCGGCGATCTTGCCGTTTTCCAGACCGATCAGCGCGGCGGCGCGTGCGACGTTGCCGTCGAACGAATAAGCCGCAATGAAATTCACCAGGTTGTCCGGGTGGATCATGTTGGCGCCAAAGTCGGCCCAACTGCTGTATTCGCTCAGGCCAATGGCGGCGCGGAACTCATTGAGTGTGGGGATGCCAACGTCGCGGCCACGGGCGATGTTGATCGCGGCCAGGTCCAGCGGCTGGCCGAGCAGGCCCTGGTTCAGCGCTGGCGTGACGAATTCGTCAACCTCGTTGGCCTGTTGGTGGGTCATGCCCAGGGCGATGGCGGCCGCGCCCTTTTGCGCAAACAGCTCAGGCGTGAGGAATGCTCGCTCGAGTGCAACGCGCATCACACTGCCGGTGATGCCTCCCGACGGGTCGATCAGGTCGATTGATTCGCGCAAGGTGCTGTGGCCGAAGCGGTAGGCCACTTGAGAGAAGTCCAGGCTCACATCGGCTTGTTCGCCGCTGTTGTAGCCCACGAATTCGGCGAT
Source organism: Pseudomonas sp. ES3-33 (assembly GCF_000952175.1). Lineage (NCBI taxonomy): Bacteria > Pseudomonadati > Pseudomonadota > Gammaproteobacteria > Pseudomonadales > Pseudomonadaceae > Pseudomonas > Pseudomonas sp. ES3-33. The sequence continues at coordinate 96,449 of NZ_JZRI01000044.1, forward strand.
GTTGGGTGTGATGGTTCGGGCGAATTGGTCCACCGCCGTATGCTGATACTCCATCTCGACCGTGATTTTGGCTGCATTGAACAGTTTGGTATCGTCCCAGGCGATGGCACCACCGGCGTAAACGTAATTGCCTTGGGCATCTTCGTAGTGATTGCCGATCACGCTCACACCGGCCGCCACGACATCTGTCGCCTGGGTGAGCACCGAGACCTGCCACTCATGCAGCAGGTCATGGTTGTATGTACCCGCTTGATCGAGCCGCTCTTGTCGCAAGTCCTCGACCGCAACGGCATCCTGAATGTTGCGCACCTGGAAGTTGTGCTCTTCGTGCCACACATGGTGTACCGCGGTCAGACCGATGTTCTCGTTCACTCGGCCGTCACCGGCAATGTAGTGATCGCCCACCGCCGCCATCAGCAGCTCGCCGACGGCGGCGTGCACTGCTGGAGTGAGTGCGATCACTGTAGGGCCCACCTGCATCGATGTCTTGATGCTGAAGTCGCTGAAGTTCACCCACAGCGCCAACGCGCTGGCTCCCGTCAGCGTCACCGCCGGTGATCCCGGGCCCATGGCGCCGGCCGGCAGTTTCAGTTCCAGGTGTCCATCATTGGGGCCCGCACCGTCGACATAGGCGAACTCATAACCGGCGCCCAACGCCTGCGCAGCGTCACGAAGGGTCGCAATATTGGCCAGGAAATCAGTCGCAGCCTCGGGGTTCAACGGGTTTTTGAAGTGCGCCTCGTCGAAGCGCGGGTTCATATCAAGAATCAGCGCCTGGCCAGAGTTACCGGCCTCTGCTCCGGTTTCCACGTTGCCAGCCGCATCGCGATTGCGCAGGTCGAGCACATCTTCCCAGGTCAAGTCAGCACGTTGGGTGAGCATCAGGTGCGCACGTAGCTCGTTCAGCGTAGGCAGCGTGGCGTGAGTGGTTTCGCCAAACGCATTCTTCCAGGCGACCGACGTGTTGCCGTCCAGCATTTGGGCGCCGGCGTGGTAAGTGATACCGCCATCGGTGGACACCCACGCTCGCAACAGGTCGGTGACTTCCTGGTCGGAGCCGTAGGTCTGGCTCTGATCAATATAAGGCGATGTGTGGTTGTTCCATTGCGGCGTTCCTTCAGCGGTGAAGCCGCTCACATCCGCGCGGGAAATCACGATCTTGGTGGCAGGCTGGCCGGTGGTGGGGTTGATCACGCCATAGAGCGGATCGTCCGGGGACAAGTTGATCGTGATCTTGGTGCCGTCCGCGCCCTTGCCGATGAAATCGAGGCCGTGATCGAAAAACTGGCCGAACAGGACGAACCAGCCATTGACCGGTGACACACCAGGGTTCTGTGCGCCAATGAAATACTCATCATTTTGCACAGACGAATAGGCTTGAACGTTGGCGCCGGTCAGCGGGTCAGTGACCGGCTCGCCATTGCCATCCAGTTGCCAGACCGGATTGCCGCTGGCATCAAACTGCAAGTCATAGCCGCGTTGGGCGTCTTGCTGGCCGAGGGCTTCCAGCATGCCGTAGTCAGCAACCTGGGTGAAACCATTGACGTCCTTGACGAGGTGAGTGCTATCGGGCTCCGTCTGGAAGGTGACATCTGCCGTGGTGACCAACCGACTGATCATGCGCGGCGTGTAATCCACAACGTCGTGAGCGGGAGACGCCTCGTTGATCGGCGTCCCGAGGTTGTCGCCTTGCTTGGTGTAGTCGGCCGCGGCCGTGTTGGGACTGGTTGTAAACGTGTTGGCGTAGAACGCGTTGGGGTCGCTGCCAAGCCCAGCCATGGGCTTTACGTACTGATCGAACGCCACCGCCATGCGTTGCAGAAAGGGCTGGTCGGCTGATCCCCAACTGGCATTGACCAGGTACAGGTTGTTGTTCAGCCCCGACAGATCGCGCAGGCCCTGAGAGGCCGTCACCGATGCATATGAGTGGCCATACATCGCAAGATTACTGTCAATCTGGGTCTGGCTCAGGGTCGTGCTGCCCGGATCGTAGATTAACCGGTGTTGCGAATCGTATATCGCACTCGACCCGCTCCAATCGATGATCGCATTGCCATCCGCATCGAAGAGTGGACGAAATCCAATTTGACTCCTCATGAAATCCAGATCGGAAAAATTGAATCGAAAAGGCTTCAAAATATAGCGCGTGGCCATGATATTTCACCTGTCAAATTAGGTTTCAAACTTCAGATCTGTCATGACTGGCCTGGCCTTGATCCCAACCTTGAGGGCAGCCCGTAAGCGAGTGAGTCCAAATCGCTTTTTTCGTCACCTAAAGCATCGGGGAGGCCAACGAAAACCGATAGATGCGAAGGTCCAATCAAGAATCGGGACCTTCGTCGCAGGCGCACACTCGACTTTGGTCGCCCCTGAAGAGTGAATCGCCCCAGATTGGACAGGTCGCTACACGCCCTGCAACAGGCCGTCGCCTGTTGCACCGAATGTCCATCTATAGTGAGGCTGTTCGTATAGGCAGTTGGACCATGGCACTCTGCGGTTGATGCACTGTTTTACCACCCACGGCGAGCAATGATTGGGGAATTGAAGCAATGGCGAATGACTCAAACGCCCACTCGGAAAGAGAGACATTTATCGCCGAACAGGGTGAGACGCCGGATGGCCCGATACCGGTCTCCGATAGTGGTCGGCATGCCAACCTGCGCAGCCGACTGATGGATCAGATACGCAAGCTAAGCCGCTCCACGCAGTTCGTGATGGTCGCCGCACTAATCCTGGGGCTTACCATGTTTTTTGTCGGCGAGCTGGTCAGTGAGCGCATAGAAAGGGCCGCCGTACAAAGCGCGGCGGAAGCCGGCGCCCACTACATGGAGGCGTTTCTGGAGCCCTATGTGCAGGAGATGAGTCGCGACAACATCCTCTCGCCGCAAAGCGTCGGCTCCCTGGACCGCTTGATGGACAGCCGTTCGCTGAAACGGCACATCGTCTCCATCAAAATTTGGCGACCGGACGGCACGGTGGTCTATAGCACGGACAAATCCATCACTAATCGCAAGTTTCCGATGGAAGAAATTGCCCATGCACTCAAAGGTAACGTGGTGACCGACCTTGAGGACCTGACGCAGGAAGAGAACGAATTCGAGCGAAACATGAATGTGCCTCTCTATGAGATTTATGCACCGTTGCGCGAGATTTCCACGGGAAAAATCATCGCCGTAGGCGAGTTTTATGAAAAGGCCGACAGCCTGGAACAGGAGATCAAACGCGTCCGCCAGCAAGTATGGATGGTGGTTGGTGCCGCGACCATGGCGATGCTGACGCTGCTGTTCTTCCTGGTGCGAGGCGGTGACAAAATCATTCAACGCCAGCAGGTGGCCTTGCGAATGAGGTTGCAGGAACAAAACCGGTTGCATGATCACAACGCCACGCTCCAGCACAAGATGAGCACCGCGACCCAAGAGTTCTCACGGATTAACGAACTGACACTGCGCCGCATCGGTGCAGACCTGCATGACGGCCCGGCGCAGCTGTTGACCTTGATTCTGATCCGCCTCGATGACCTGGCCGAGACTTGCACGGCGGTCGATCAGGAGACAATGGAAACCATTCGCGGCGCAGCGACCGATGCCCTGCGTGAGGTCAGAGAGCTATCGCGGGGTCTGGCGCTTCCAGAGATAAACAACCTTAGCCTGCAGGATGAATTGCACCTGGTGGCACAGCGACACCAACAACGCACCGGCACCAAAGTCAAAGTCACGCTGGGGGCGTTACCCGAGGACGCGCCGCTGCCCTTCAAACTGTGTCTTTACCGGTTTGTGCAGGAGACCCTCAACAACGCCTACCGTCATGCCCGGGGCCAAGGCCAGGCCATCAGCGCGGACTACATGGACGGCCTGCTTCACATCAGCGTCAAAGATAGCGGGCCGGGTATGTCGGCTGACGCCATGATGGTCGACACAGCCGGCAGAACTCGACTGGGGCTCGCCGGTTTGCGCAACCGCGTTGAATCCTTGGGGGGACTGTTCAGCATCGATTCATCCGCCGACGGCACTGCGGTGAATGCACAGTTCAAGCTTTAGCCATGGGCTACCTTACATATCCATGTGATTACTCACTGCCCCGATGTGCAGGCGACCGACGGCCTCGCGCTCCCAATAGCGCCGCAGGGCTGTGACGGCCTCGACACGGTTGCGCACATGAAGCTTCTGCATCACGCAGGTCATGTAGTACTTCACGGTTTTTTCGCTGATCAAAAGCTTTGAAGCCACTTCCTTATTGGTCAGGCCCATTGATACTTCACGAATGATCTGCTCCTCCCGGTGGGTGAGGTCGATCTTACGGACTTCGGCTTCATGCTTTTTGAAGTTGCTCAGGAGCTTTTGCGCAAAGTCCGGGGTGATGTACGTTTCGCCCCTGGAGATCGAGCGTATCGCAAGAACCAGGTCCGGACCGCTGATCCCTTTCAATACATAACCGCGTGCCCCCGCTTCGAGCGCTGAGTAGGCGTCATCTTCGGACTCGGACACCGTGAGCATCAGGACTTTCACACCCGAAAGCTGAGTGGAGATGTAACGAACGGCAGCAAACACATCGCCCGGCATATTGACGTCCATCAGCATCACGTCCGGTCTCAAGCGCAGTGCGATGTCCTGGGCTTCGTTCGCAGTGCTCCCCTGCTCTACGACTTGCAAATCCGTTCTCTTCCTCAGTGTGTTGGCAACTCCCTCACGCAACATCGGGTGGTCGTCGACAATGCCGATCCGAATGAAAGGGTTCATGACACGCTCCTGAAATGGTCAAGCATTCGTACTCCCATTGATTAATAGCAGGTAACCCCGGCGAACGCTGTGCACTGATCGAATGGGCGAACACCTCGGTGCCACAAATTAGACTTAGGTCGCACGAAATTAGTCCGCCAAGAAGCAACTTTCATCACTATCTACCGAAAGAAAATACGCAACCTGTTGTTCTTAAACACCGTCAAACACGTCAAAAAAACATTGACGCGTAAAAACCGGGTCGGCGCGTCATCCGACCAACCGTCGTCCCCCTACGCTGAGGTACATACACCGACAGCAATGGACCTTCCGATGGACAAGAAAAACCAGCAGCGATCCGAGTTTGCCGAGGTGTTTTTTCGGCTGCGCCACACGTTCTACTCGCTGGCCGGATTCAGCGGTGTCATCAACGTGCTAATGCTGGCGCCGGCCATCTACATGCTGCAGGTGTATGACCGGGCGCTGGTCAGCAGCAACCTCACCACGCTGCTGATGCTGACCCTGCTGATGATCGGTCTGTACACCTTGCTGGCCATGCTGGAAGTGGTGCGCACTCGCGTAATGATCCGGGTCGGCAACCGACTGGACATGGCCCTGAACCGGCGTGTCTTTACCGCCGCTTTCGAGCGCAACCTGCAGCGTGCTGGCGGCAACCCGGCGCAAGCCCTGCAAGACCTCGCGCAAGTACGCCAGTTTCTTACCGGCAACGGCCTGTTTGCGTTCTTCGATGCGCCGTGGACGCCCATTTACCTATTCGTCGCCTACCTGATCCACCCCTTGCTCGGGATCGTCACCCTGTGCGGCTCGCTGATTCTGGTATCCCTGACCTGGCTCACTGAAATCGCCACCAAAAAGCCGTTGAACGAAGCGAATCTGGCGTCACAGATCTCGGGCACTTTCGCCAACAACAATCTGCGCAACGCCGAAGTCATCGAGGCCATGGGCATGCTGCCGGCGATCACCCGGCGCTGGTTCGGCAGCCACCTGCGGATTCTCGAAATGCAGACCCTGGCGTCCGACCGCGCGGCCTATATCAGCGGCCTCGCGCGTTTCGTGCGGATCACCCTGCAATCGCTGATCCTCGGCACTGGTGCCCTGCTGGCGATCGAAGGTTCAATCACCCCCGGCATGATGATCGCCAGCTCGATCCTCAGCGGCCGCGCGCTGGCACCCGTGGAGCAACTGATCGGCAGCTGGAAGCAATTGCTGACCAGCCGCCGCGCCTGGGCGCGGCTCAAGCAACTGCTGCAAGATTTTCCGCCCCGAGCCGATGCGATGAAGCTGCAACGGCCCCTGGGCATGCTCTCGGTGGAGCACTTGCACGCCGGGGCGCCGGGCATGAGCCAATCGATCCTTCGCGGGCCGCACTTCAACCTGTCGCCGGGTGAATCACTGGGCATCATCGGCCCGTCCGCGTCGGGCAAATCAACCCTGGCACGGCTGCTGGTGGGCATCTGGCCGGCGCAAAGCGGCAAAGTGAGGCTCGACGGTGTGGACGTCTACCTGTGGAACAAGGAAGAGCTCGGCCCCTGGGTCGGTTACCTGCCCCAGGACGTGGAATTGTTCGAAGGCACTATTGCCGACAATATCGCCCGCTTCGGCGCAGTCGACAGTGATGCCGTGATCGTGGCAGCCAAGCGGGCCGGCGTGCACGACATGATCCTGCGCTTTGCCCATGGTTATGACACGCCCCTGGATGTGGACGGCAACCCGCTGTCCGGTGGACAGCGCCAACGCATCGGCCTGGCTCGTGCGCTGTATGGCGAGCCGTCGATCATCGTGCTGGATGAGCCGAACGCCAACCTCGACGACGCCGGGGAAAAAGCCCTGATCGAGGTGCTTGAAGACCTCAAGTCCAGGGGCTGCACCACGGTGCTGATCAGCCACCGCCCGAGCATCCTCGGCACCGTCGATAAAGTCCTGATGCTGCGTGAAGGCAGCACACAATTGTTCGGCCCCCGGGATGAAGTGTTCGCGGCGTTGCGCCAGACCAGCGTGCTGCCGTCGGTGGGCGCTCCAACCCTGTCAGCCGTTCGCGGGAGAGAATAAATGGGCGCCTTGAGTCTTGATCCGCGAGGCCAGGAATTGGTGCGCGCGGCAGCCAGTATCGATGTCGACGACCTTCGCCCCGCACGTTGGGGCGTGCTGCTGGTGATCCTCGGCTTTGGCGGATTTCTGCTCTGGTCCTGGCTGGCCCCGCTGGACGCCGGCATCGTCGCCACCGCCACAGTCAAGGTCACCAGCAACCGCAAAGCCATCCAGCACATCACCGGCGGCAGTGTCGACGCGATTCTAGTGCGTGAAGGCGACAGCGTCAGCAAGGATCAGGAATTGGTGCGGCTCGACGCCACCCAGGCACTCTCGGAACAAGGGGTGGTGAACGCGCAGTACATCGCCACCAAAGCCATGGAAAACCGCCTGGAAGCCGAACGCGATGGCGCCGCCGACGTGGTTTTCGACCCCGCCATGTTGCAGCGCTATGCCGGCAACGATCACCTGAAAGACGCCATCAACCTGCAACGTCATCTGTTTGCCACGCGCCGCACCAGCCTTGAGGGCGAGATCGGCATCTTGCGCGAGTCGCTCAACTCCGCCGAGGCGCAGATCAAGGGTTTGCAGCACATCTTCAGTGCCCGTTCGGCTCAGATAGGGTTTCTCAATCAGGAGCTGGTCGGGGTCCGCCAACTCGCCGCCGAAGGCTACGTGCCCCGCAACCGCATGCTGGAGCTCGAACGCACCGGTTCGGACTTGAACGCCTCGCAGGCCGACAACCTCAACAACATTGCCAGGGCGCGGGGCCAAGTCGCCGACATCAAGCTGCGCATCCTGCAACGCGAGTACGACTACCGCAAGGAAGTGCAGTCGCTACTGGCTGATGTGCAGAAGGAAAACAGTGCCCTCACCGACCGTTTGCAGGCCCTGGATTATCAGGTCCGGCACACGGTAATCCGCTCGCCCATCGACGGCATGGTCCAGGGCCTGAACGTGTCGACCATCGGCGGCGTGATCGCGCCCGGTTTCAAGATCATGGAGATCGTGCCGGCCCACGAACCGTTGCAGATCGACGCGATGGTGCCGGTGCAAGCCATCGACCGGATGACGCCAGGCCTGCCGGTGACCATCTCGTTCCCCGCGTTCAATCACGTGCAGACACCGAACATTCCGGGCCAGGTGCTGACCATTTCCGCCGACCGCCTGGTCAGCGACGACAACAAACAGCCCTACTATTTGGCACAGATCGAAGTGACGCCCGCCGGCATGGCCCTGCTCGGCAGCAATCACATCCGCGCGGGCATGCCCGCGTCAGTCACCATCAAGACCGGTGAGCGCAACATGCTCAGCTACCTGTTGAAGCCGCTGCTGGACCGCGTCAACAGTGCGTTCAAGGAGCAATGACGTGAGCAGCCGGGGTCGGTTCATCGGTTTCGTCGCCCTGTTGGGCCTGGCTCAGTCGGTGGCGGCGCTGGACCTTCGCGAGTCCTGGAACCTGATGCAGTTCCAGGGCCCGACCTATCTTTCTGCCGGTCACGAACGCGATGCGGCGCTGGAAAACCGCACTATCGGTCAATCCGGGCTGCTGCCGAAAATCGGCATCACCGCCTTCGACAACCACATCAACGGCACGCAAAAGCAGCCGGATTTTTTCGGCAATAGCCAGACCAATGACCTGAACTACAACTCCCGGGGCGCGACACTGCAACTGCGCCAACCGCTCTTCAACAAGCAGAAAATGGCCGAGTATCGCCAAGGCGAATATCAGGCCGAGTACGGTGTGGCGGTGTTCGACGGCAAGGCGCAGGATGCGGCCGTTAAGCTGGCCGGGCGCTACTTTGACGTGTTGCTGGCCCACGAGACCGTGGAACTGGCGACGGCCAAACTCAAATCGTTCAATGAACAAGTGGCTTCGACCCAACGGCGCAAGGATCTCGGCGACGGCACCATCACAGACGTCGACGAAGCGGTGGCCCGTCGTGACCTGGCCCAGGCCGAGCTGATCGAAGCCGAAGACAGCGTGACCGTGGCACGGCGACTGTTGCAGGAATACCTCGGGCAGACACCCGATGAAATCGCCACCCTGCAAGACACCTTCCCCACGCCACCGCTGCAACCGGACAATCTGCAGGAATGGATTATTCGCGCGGGGACAAACAGCCCCTCGATCCGGGCCCGCCGCTTGAACGTCAACACCGCCGACGAAGAAGTGGCCAAGGCCAAGGCCGGTCACTGGCCGACCCTGGATCTGGTGCTGGGCTACACCGCCGCCGACAGTGAAACCCTGTCCACTCAAAACCAGCGCAACCGCTACAGCTCGGCTGGCGTGGAGCTGAATATTCCGTTGTACAGCGGCGGCTACGTCAGCGCCCGCGCCCGGCAAAGCGTCGCCACCCGGGATCAGGCCGAAGAGGATCTGAACGCCACCCGCGAGGAAATCATCTCCGGCACCACCCGGGAATTTCGCGGGGTGCAGAGCGGCGAAGCGCGCATCCGCGCCTTGGAAAAAGCCGTCAAATCCAGCGAGCGTTCACTCGACTCCTCGAAAAAGGGCTTCCTCGCTGGCTCCAGCACCAACGTCGACATCCTCAACGCCCAGGAACAGATCTACACCGCCCGGCGCGATCTGTTCGAAGCCAAGCTGCGTTACCTGCTGGCCAAACTGCGGCTGGCGGCGGATGTGGGCGCGTTGGGGGATGACGACATCGCCAGCGCCAATGCCTACCTGGGGCCGAAGTTGGCGTTTTGAACACCGCGGGGCTGTCGGCCGCTTTGTTGATTCACCTCAAGGATTTTTCGTCGTTCAGGCGCCTCAAAGGTGTACGCGCCGTCGCCGAAGGCGACATCAAGCGCAATGCCGAGGTAGAAGCCGACGGGATACACGTCAAGGTCCAGGGCGACGTGGTGATACTCGAAGGCCGGGTCCATTTTTGGCGCCAGCGTCACGTTGCAGAACGGTCCGGCTGGTAGTCTTTGCGGCCCATGTCGCGTAGGAACACACCAAGCCGAACGTCAGTAAAAAGAAAGCCAGATAAGGGGTCACATCTTTCATCCTTTCAGTTCGAGTGATCCGTTGTCGTGGCGAATATATCCGTGCTTTAGCTGGCGATGGGGTTAAGGTGGGTTAAGAAATATTTAATATTCGGCGGGCTCGTTGGTCACTAGGGTACGCCTGCATTGGCTGTCGACGTTGCGTCGGAGTCGCCCGAGTACAGGTAGCAATGGAGGAAGTTATGAGTTGCGCGCTGGTCATAGAGGACGACAAGGTGACGGCGGAGGTCATCATTGCTGAACTCCAACGCCATGGGTTCAGTTCAAGATGGGCCGCTACTGGACGAGACGGCCTTGCCCTGGCGATTGCAGGAGGTTTCGACGCTATTACCCTGGATCGGATGCTTCCCGACTTTGATGGACTGACGATTGTCAGTACGTTGCGTAGTCTGGGTATTCAGACGCCAGTCCTGATGATCAGTGCGCTTTCTGATGTGGATGAACGCGTCCAAGGGCTTCGCGCGGGCGGCGACGACTATCTGACCAAACCCTTTTCTGCTATCGAGATGGTTGCGCGTCTTGACGCGTTGCTAAGGCGCACCAGTACAGATGCAAGCCATCCGCAACTCAGTTGCGGAAACCTGCGACTGGACCTGGTCGAGCACAAACTGACGCGAAATGACGAACACATCCTGCTGCTGCCAACGGAATTCAAGCTGCTCAATTACTTGATGCGCAGTGCCGGCCAACTGGTCACCCGCACCATGCTTTTTGAAGAGGTCTGGGGTTATCGATTCGACCCGGGGACAAACATCATAGATGTTCACATCGGTCGGCTGCGCAAAAAAATTGAAGGCGATGAAGGGACCCCCGCCATTCATACAATACGCGGTGCCGGTTATGTCCTTGCTGCCAAAGACTGAAGAATGGCGCTCGTCCGGTAGTCGATTGATCGGTTTCTACGCCCTGTTTTTTGTGGCCTGGGGTGCACTCTTTACCGGTGTGTTGTACTGGGAAATCTCCCACTATCTGGGAACCGTTGCAGAGCGAACATTACTGCAGCGTGCCCATTACTATCAAAAGATCGATGATAAACAACTGGTGAAGGAACTGGCTGCCAGCGAAGCCTATTCGACACCCGGGATCGATGCTTACGGATTATTCACTCCCGAAGGACGGCACGTTGCCGGGGACCTGCTCAAACTTCGCTCCAGTTTGCCCGATGACGGCAAGGTTCATTATCTTGAGCGCGGACTGAGCATTGCGTTACCCGACAAAGAAACCAGAAGCAGTTATGCGCTGTTAGCACGCCGACCCGACGGGCATATTCTTATTCTGGCGCGTGACGGCGGCTCGATTTCTGCCGTGGGCGGGATTATCGAACAGGCCTTGATGTGGGGATTTTCGTTAACACTGATTCCCGGGCTAATTGGCTGGCGTTTGTTGCGACGCCGACCGTTGCGTCGTGTCAAACGCCTGCAGCTTTGTACGGAAAGTATCGTTTCAGGCAACTTGGCGGAGCGTTTGCCCTTGTCAGCCCGCCGTGATGAACTGGATATGCTGGCAAGCGCCGTGAATACGATGCTCGACCATATCGAGCAACTGATGCATGAGGTCAAGAGCGTCTGCGATGGGGTCGCCCATGACCTACGAACGCCACTGACCCGGTTGCGCGCAAGGCTTTATCAGCTCCAACAATTGCCTCTGGACAGTGATCACCAACACACATTGAATCAGGCCCTTGAAGAAAGCGAATCAATCATGGTGCGCTTTCAAGGACTGCTTCGGGTTGCCGAACTCGACGATATCCGTCGCCGCTCGGCCTTTGCTCCTTTTCCGATCATGGCGCTGTTGCAGCAGGCACATGAGTTTTATGAACCTCTTGCATTGGACCGCTCTCAGACGCTGTCCCTGGAAATCACCAGCGACTTGCCCAGATTGTATGGCGACTCATCGTTGCTGTTCGAAGCGCTGGTCAACTTGCTGGATAACGCCATCAAGTTTACGCCGGTGGGCGGGCATATCAAATTGCGCGGTAGCATAAAGGACTCAACGGTCATCATTGAGGTCGCCGACGATGGGGCCGGGATACCAGAGGCGGACCGTACACATGTCATTCGCAGGCTCTATCGAGGTGAGGCAAGCAGTATGCAACCCGGACACGGCCTTGGCTTATCGTTGGTCGCTGCCATTGTAAAATTGCACGATTACTCGCTGGATATCCAGCCTGCCGCCATCGGTCGTGGTACCCGTGTTTTGATTCACTGCCCGATGGTTTCCGACTGATCTACGTAATCATCGGTGGCCGAACATTAAATTTAACTTAATCCAGCTTAATTTGGGCCCCCCCGGCCCTGAGGGCTAGCTTGTCAGCAACTTCTGCTGACCCAAGGCCTTTTGCTTGTGAAATACCTGTTGTTCCGGCTCCTGTTAACCGTTCTCTGCGTAACAACGCCTTTTGCCTGGGCGAGCCCTGCTCTGGCTGACAATCCCACACGAGGGGCTATGATCCCTGCTGCGCCAAAGCTCGGCGCCAAAGCCTGGATACTCATCGACGCTGCAACGGGTACCGTTATCACCAGCCACAACAGCGATAAGCGTCTACCGCCAGCCAGCCTGACGAAAATGATGACGGCGTTTGTCACCACACGTGAGATCAAGGCCGGGCGTATGAAAGCGGATGCCATGGTCACGGTCAGCGAAAATGCCTGGCGTACCGGCGGCTCACGCATGTTTCTCGACCCCGGCAGTTCTGTTTCGGTTCACGACTTACTCAGCGGTGTGATCATCGACTCTGGTAACGACGCAAGCGTTGCTCTCGCCGAACATGTGGCCGGAAGCGAAGGCGTCTTCGTCCGAATGATGAATACGACTGCCAATACACTGGGAATGAGCAATACGCACTTCATGAACTCCACTGGGCTGCCTGAGCGCGAGCATTATTCATCGGCCCGAGACATGGCCACATTGGCTCGGGCGATCATCAGTGAAGGTGCTTACTCCTACGGGCTGTACGCCAAGAAACACTTCACCTGGAATGGAATACGGCAAGCCAATCGCAACCTTCTGTTATGGCGTGACGCAAGCTTCGACGGATTGAAAACCGGCCATACCGACGCAGCAGGTTATTGCCTGGTCGCTTCCTCTCATCGGAGCGGGCGGCGTTTGATCAGTGTGATACTTGGCGCAAGCAGCACACATAAACGCACTGCAGAAACGGAAAAACTCATGGGTTACGGCTTTCGTTTCTACGATACCCAAACCTACAAAAGAGCCGGGAAAATACTCATGTGGTCTGCGCTCTGGAAAGGTAAAGAACGATCGATCGCCGTGGGGTTGCTGGACGATATGACCCTCACCTTACCCAAGAATAAAAATCGAGAATTAGAGACACGCATGGAAATTGATGGACCGCTCGAAGCGCCTATCGCTATTGGGGCCGTCGTTGGAAGACTGGAACTGTACGACGCTGGGCAAAAGCTCGGAAGCCAACCATTGATAGCACTTGAAAACGGGGAGCCAGGCAACTGGTGGAAACGTTGGTGGGACACAATGCATCTATTTTTTACCAAAACGATCCGCGAGTGGTTCGATGAGACTGATATTGCCTGACTAGAGTCAATACCATACTACGTCGAGGCAAAAAGATCCGGACGGCTCACAGGGCTGGAACAGCTGATGAACTCAGATGATTTACGAAGAGAATTGGCGCTCTCGAAATTCTTTAATGGCGACTCATCACTCAATGACGCTGTCCAGGGACTGAGTCAGGATGAAACAAAACTGTGCATTGAGTCGGCCTTTGAGCAAGAGGCCGCGCGTCTGGGGATAGAGGTGTGGGAACTGACGCTAACGCTGATTTCAGAATCTCCCGAAGAACTGAAATTCCTGACCCTGGAATTCCATCGAGAAGTTGCAGAAATGGTAGAAATGGACTGGAAGGATTATTGCAAACTGAATGGGATAAACGAGTACTCGTCCTAGCCGCATATTCCAATTTCACGCCTCACGGACCGAACTATCGTGAGTGAATGTCTAGATAACGGGTGTTTATCCTCGTTCCGCGGCTAATCACAGCTAGACTGGCTACACGCTTTGGCGGTAACGGTGGGGCTTGCATCTCACAAAAAATCATCCTGATCGATGAGTTGGCGATGAACGCACGGGTTGTCAGGCTAATAACAACGTGGAAATATGAAGAGTGCCTAAGCTACCTTGGCAACAGGATCTGTCTGTTCACTGGCAATTTCTTTCCAACGAAATAATTGTCCTTAATGGAGACATCCGACCATGCTGGACACTATTGCGGCTTTCTTCTGTATCACCGCAGTGCTCGCCTATCTCAATCGCCGCTATGTCGGTCTACCCTCCGCCATCGGGGTAATGGCTATTGCCTTGAGTCTGTCATTGTTAAACATGGCATCGGACTCGCTGGGTTTCCACGCGTTACACACTTTGGAGAAATCGCTAGTTGAGTCCATCGATTTTTCCGAGCTGCTAATGCAAGGCATGTTGTCGCTGCTGCTATTTGCTGGTGCGCTGCACATCGACTTGTCTGAGCTGCGTGCCTACAAATGGCAGATTGCATCCTTAGCAGTGATCGGGACCACTCTATCGACACTGCTCATTGGCTTCGGGCTCTGGGGATTGTTATTCCTGACCAGCCTGGAGTTGCCGCTTTCCTACTGCCTGGTCTTTGGGGCATTGATTTCGCCCACCGATCCAATTGCCGTGATGGGCATTCTAAAGTCAGCCGGCGCACCAAATAGTGTTGAATTGGTAATTTCGGGAGAGTCATTATTCAATGACGGCGTCAGCGTCGTACTGTTTTCGCTAATTCTGGCGATCATCGCAAGCGGGGACGTACCGTCGATCAGCAACGCATCGCAACTCTTATTGACGGAAGCGGGGGGAGGCATTCTTTTAGGCGCCGTCTTCGGGTACATCACCTATCGCATGCTCAAGAGTATCGACAGCTATCAGGAAGAAGTCCTTATTACATTGGCTGCTGTGCTCGGCGGTTATGCCTTGGCGACGCACCTGCATGTTTCCGGACCGCTGGCGATGGTGGTAATGGGATTGATCATAGGTAATCAAGGGCGATCCCACGCGATGTCCGAACAGACCGAAAAAAATCTCGACATGTTCTGGGAGTTGATCGACGAAATTCTGAACGCTGTGTTGTTTGTGCTAATCGGCTTGGAGGTGGTTCTGATTCAGTTTTCCAGTCCACTGCTCGCTACGGGCATGATGGTCATAGCGTTGACTCTACTGTCTCGATTGCTGACGGTCGGAGCTCCGATTGCAGTCTTAGGTCAACGCTTCAGGCTTCCCAAAGGCGCCTGGAGTGTAATGACTTGGGGAGGGCTGCGCGGCGGAATATCAGTGGCACTGGCATTGTCGCTGCCGCGAGGCGAAGCTCGCGATGTTGTGGTGGCCCTGACGTACCAGGTTGTGGCTTTTTCGATTCTGGTCCAGGGAATATCCGTAGGTAAATTGGTAAAAAAGGTGATTCCCTGCGATGTAGCAGAACGCTGATCGAATCTTCAGCCCAATAAAACAGAATTTTTTTTGCGCTCCACTAAATTGGTTGGAATCGCTCGCAATTTGAACCGATGGTCTGACATCTCAGGTATGAAATATATACTCGAAACACATTTGATCTATCTGAAGACAAGACGCATCGTTTTCTCAGCACCGAACCTCACGCAACCTGAGTGTTGTGGCTGTATAGCGCGTCTCCACGGCGCTCACGTCGTCCGGATCCGGCACTGCTTCTCGCGCCCCTTTGACGATCATGTTGACGTGACGCTGGAGACAGTCCGCGTCTTGCGAACAATGCACATGGTCAGCAATCTGGGCGATGGCATCGAGCATGCGAATAGCTACCGCCGGGTTCGACCGCCCGCTTTGCCTGATCTGGTTGAACGCAGTGTCCACGATGCCTGTAAACGTGGATCCTGGCGCGATCACCCGCAGTCGCCCTTCGCTGTCGAATCGTAGGGGGGACGGGATGTCCCGTCGGGCTAATCGACAGAGGGCCGATCCCAGTCGATCCACGCAGGCGACAGCCGTGAATGGGTCATTGATGCCCGGGGACAGCGCTCTCAAAGCAATCTCGACCAACTGCTGGAAGGAGAACTCCACATCCTGTGCAGCAGTTCGCTGGTTACCCAGTACAAAGGCGGCTTGCAGTTTGGCCGCCAAGGTTTCAGTAACATGCTCAGCAGGCCAGACCATTAGCATCGCCCTGCTTTTAATGAGGTAATGCCCAGGCCGGCGCTCAAGCCGAATTAATAGATCTTCCTTGATGGCCAACGCCATCAGGACGTCATCATCGATCAGTTGGAGATAGCCGTCATCAAGGGCGCTCACCACAGCAGCGTCGCCAGCGAACACTGCTGGCAGGTTAGCTTCGATTACGGGGTTTGAGGCTTCAGAACCGGGACTTCCAAAGTCGTCGGGAAACAAACTGTCGATCCCGCCGTCGAGTTCGCGACCGACTCGCGCAACGACTTGATCTGCCTGGATCGAGACCGATATGTGGTGGATAAAATAGATCAGCACTCCAACACTGATAATCGCCAGCAGCACACCAATGCTGACGGAGAGATGAGGTACGAATGCCACCTCGTCGGCACGACGGATGGTTCGCAGGACGAGCAGACAGTACACAAACGTCGCAACAAAGGTGCCAAGCACCACTTGGTTAGCGGTGTCGCGCATGAAGTTGCGCATCAAACGCGGGCCCAACTGGGACGATGCAAGCGACAGCGCCACCAATGTCATCGAGAACACAGTCCCGGCAATGGCGATCATCGACCCCGCAACGGTACTCAGCACTAGACCTGCACCCTCCGCCCCACCCGAATAGCTCCAGCCAACTAGCTGCAACCAATCGTCAGTAACGGTTTTGTCGAGCGCGACGCAGGAGAAAGCCAAAGCTACGGCCAAGCATGCCATGGTTGTTGGTACAAACCAGAAACTCGACCGAAGACGATACCAATACTTCAGCAGCAACGTTTTCAAGGTATTTCTCCAATTCGCCAACCTTAAATGAGTGATGCTGCATCCAACAAAGTTCTTCCTACTTCATCGAGCGAAGAGCCTGTTTTATTTCCATGAGCTTGGCATTGTTCGGCTTGCCCTTGACGCGGGCAAGAATGTTCCCTTGAGTATTCAAAACAAATACGAATGCTTTGGCGCTACTGCTCGGGATGTTCAAAGCGGTCTCGAGGTTTGACTTACTCAAAATCCAGGTTTGGTCCTGATAGCGCGCCGGGATTTTCTCTTTCGCCCGGCCAATGGCATCTTCCTCGCTCATGAAAAACGGAAGGTCGATCGCAAGCACGTCAATAATGCGCACCTCACTCTGGTCAACATTTTTACGCAGCGCCTCGGCCCATAGGCGGGTGTCCGTTGCAGCATCTGTGCTTGGCGTAACGATCAGTATCGTCGGCTGGCCGATCAACTGGGCGGAACTGACTTTTTCGCCTGTCAGCACAGTCGCTGTAAAGTCTGGAATTGCGCTGCTAGAGAGCTGCGACCAAGCGTAAATCGGCGCCTGCAGCAAAAGCGCGATAAAAATCGTGAGAGACGTTTTCATCTGAGAATAACCTAGACATGGCTCAAGAAATTCCGATGTGTGTCTGTGGATATTAGACGTACATGTGCGTTAGTGCGTTCTTTAGGAGCTTATTCATTCACTATTATCAATTGCCAAGCGCCTAATTTTTCAAATCGCGAGATGATGTTGTCGCAAATGGTAGTACTACTGGTCGACTACTGCCCGTCGCGAAGGGCTGAAACCGGCCGTTCTCTGCCCCTGTGTACGCGAAGTGTGCTCATCGAATCTGATGTAAATGATTGGGCAGGCCGAGTGCCATGTATAGGGGAGTCTTACAATTACCCACCAGGGCTCATGTAACCAGAGGCCGAATAGGGCAAACCGGGATCAAC
The DNA here is from genome assembly GCF_000952175.1 of Pseudomonas sp. ES3-33. Lineage (NCBI taxonomy): Bacteria > Pseudomonadati > Pseudomonadota > Gammaproteobacteria > Pseudomonadales > Pseudomonadaceae > Pseudomonas > Pseudomonas sp. ES3-33. The sequence continues at coordinate 114,127 of NZ_JZRI01000044.1, forward strand.
TCAGCTCAATGGCCAAGCAGGCCCGTGAATGGACAGCCCCTGTTGCTTGGTTGTAAGCGTCCAGCCATCCCACCTTTACGATCTATTGGACGGCAAGGTCTATGGCAGGAGTGTTGACACACGCCCTACTGCCCCACCCAAGATGCTGCTGTGAATGATCCAGATAACTCAGACGTTTCGACGTCAGGAGGAATAAACTTGCGAGGGTTGTTGCGCTGGTTCCTTATGCCTGAGCGGTTGCTGCCTAGCGAGCTGCGCCTTGACTACAGCGACAGCATCCAGGACTTTCTGCGCCCAGCTCTCATCCTGCGGATGCACGACAACAACGCGAAAACCGTGATCATGCCCTTCAATCCGCACGCCCTCGGAATCATCGACATGCAAGTCGATATCGAATGCCGGCGGAAATTTCGAGGGGGCATTGGACAGGCCATGCGCTGTCAGAGCGCGACTATGCAGCACACTGTTGACCACGCCGTCGACGCGGATGCCGTACAGCAATAGCCAACGCCTGATGTAGGACGGAGTACGACCGGACGAGGTGTAGACCCAGATACTGCAGCCCTGGCGACGTAATTCCTGGGTCAGGGAGCGTGTTCCGATACGCAACGGTTCACCCAGCCAACGATGAACACAGGCAGGCAGCCGGCTGGCCTCGACCGAGCAATGGTGAAGTTGGCAGGCCAGGGTGTCATCGATATCGAACGAAATTCGTATGCGCTGACGCCTGAATAACTGCAACGGGATGGCACGCCGGATGGCTTGCCATACCCGGCTGCCGGAAGCTCGGCATTTAGTAGCGAGCATTGGATTCCAGCTCATCAGTGACCCTCCTGGTAGAGGGGCAAGGGCTTGTCTTTAAGAAAAAATTTCATTGGATCAGGCGCCTGTTCTTCCAGGAAGGCTGCATATTTTTTCTTGATCTTGGGCAATTCGTACAACGCCTTGACTCCATGCTTGGCAGAGTTGCGTATGACCGATGACGGGTTGAAGTAGCCCTCGGCGTTTTCCAGCGTCAGCACGAACGGCGGCAAACCTGCACGCATGAGCAAATAGCTGACGATAAGCGACCCGCTGCGGTTGTTACCTTCAATGAACAATTGCGGCTTGCTGAGGATTCGGACATACACACCGGCCGCGCGCTTCCACACGGACTCACTGCGATAGGCGCAATACCAGTTGTACAAATCCTTTATCCCCCCCTCAACATTGTTGAAGAAGTGTTCCTCGGTCGCCGCAAGGTGCTGAGCGTATTCATGCCGGCGCGCCGGGTTTCGGCCGCACAAAACGGTGGCATTGATCTCCAGCATCAGGTTCAGTTGCTGCAGGTCGAACAGGTCCACGCCACGTGCGACATAGTCATCGATCAGCGCATAGCCTTCGAGCACATTCTGCAACACCTCGTCGGTCAAGGGATCACGCGGCTCGGTAAAGTGCCGGCTGAGCTCGGAAAAACGGCCCTGCACCTTACGTAACGCGCGTTCAATCGCGGGTAAATCAAGACGACGCATTGCAGACATTGGCGATCCTGCGAAACGGTAGATAAGAAACTAAAACGAGCGCATACCAGCCAAAAGCGCTTTCTCGGCGCTGGAGAGGCATGCGGCCTTGATCAAATGTGTGCTGCCTAGCTGAATTTGCCGCTGATGTAATCCTCGGTCATTTGTTCGCGCGGGCTGCCGAAAATCTGGGTGGTCGGGCCCATTTCAACCAGGTAGCCGGTGCGCGTTCCCTGGGAAATATCCACCGAGAAAAAGGCAGTCGTATCAGCCACGCGTATGGCCTGCTGCATGTTGTGGGTCACCAGGGCGATGGTGTAGTCCTTCTTCAACTCGACCATCAACTCTTCAACACGGCGAGTGGCGATCGGATCAAGCGCTGAACAGGGCTCGTCCAGCAACAGCACTTCCGGCTCGGTGGCAATGGCGCGGGCGATGCACAGCCGTTGCTGCTGACCGCCAGAGAGTGACAGGCCGCTGACCTTGAGCTTGTCCTTGACCTCATCCCACAACGCGGCGCCCTGCAGCGCATGCTTGACACGGTCGCCCAGGTCACCTTTATAGCGATTCAGGCGCAGGCCGAAGGCAACGTTGTCGAAGATGCTCATGGAGAACGGATTCGGCTGCTGAAACACCATGCCGATATAGCGGCGCACGACCACTGGATCAACACCCTTGCCATAAACGTCCTGCCCGAGAAAATGCACATGGCCCTCAAAGCGGAACCCTTTCACCAGGTCGTTCATCCGGTTGAGGCTACGCAGCACGGTGCTTTTACCGCAGCCGGAAGGACCGATGAAGCCGGTGATCTTGTTTTTCTCAATTGGCACATGGCTGTCACGCACCGCCATGAAATTGCCGTAGAAAATCTTGTCGAGCTTGCAGTCCATGACCACCGGTGTCTGGGTAACAAACGGAGCGGCTATTTGCGCAGTTGATACGTTCAAAATTCAGATGCTCCCGTTCTCAGTACTTGGGCTTGCCGAAAATGCGGCTGAAAATATTCACGACCAGCACGATCATCACCAGCACCAGCGAGGCTGCCCATGCGAGCTCCAACTGGTTGTCGAAGGGCATGCCGGAGAAGTTGTAAATCAGCACGGCAAGCGATGCCGTCGGATTCATCACCGCCAGGCTGCCGTCGTGGTAGATCCAGTAGTTGCTGAACAGCGCGGTAAACAACAACGGCGCGGTTTCGCCCGCAGCGCGTGCCACGGCCAGCATCACGCCTGTGAGGATTGCCGGCATGCCGGTCGGCAAGATTATTTTCCAGATCACTTGCGAGCGGGTGCAGCCCATGCCGTAGGCGGCATCCTTCATGATCTTGGGCACCATCCTCATCGACTCTTCAGCCGTCAGCACGACAATGGGCAGCATCAGTACCGCCAGTGCCACGCCACCTGCCGGCGCCGAGTAGGTACCGGTGGTCATCACCACCAGGGCGTAGGCAAACACCCCGGCCAGGATGGAAGGCAGCCCCGTGAGCATCTTGGCGGCAAAGCGCGCGGCATTTGCCAGCTTGCTATCGGGCCCGAGTTCAGCCAGGAAAATGGCGGCCATGATGCCGACCGGAACCGCGATGGCGGCCGCTATACCGACCATCACGAAGGTGCCTGCCATCGCGTTACCGAAGCCACCGCCCGTCTCGAAACCGGTGGGCGGCAATTCGGTGAAGACTTCCAGGCTCAGGCGTGCCCCGCCCCGCATGATCAGCATATAAAGCACGGAAATCAGCGGGACGCTGGCCAGCAACGCACCGGTCCAAACCAGCGTGGTCAACACCAGGCTGCGCAGGGCGCGGCCTTCGAACTTGCGCTGCAGGCTGGGCACTGCGGTTATAGCTGACGTGAGGTCAGTCATCATTTGTTACCCCGCTGGGCGTAGAGCATGATCATGGAACCGAGGACGTTCACCAGCAGCGTGATGAACATCAGCACCAGAGCGGCATACATCAACACCTCAATCTCGTTGGGCCCGGCTTCGGGGAAGTTCAGCGCCAACAAGGCTGCCAGGGTATTAGCTGGAGCAAACAGAGAAAGCGAAATATTGTTCGCGTTGCCCACCAGCATGGCGAGCGCCATGGTTTCACCCAGCGCACGACCCAGGCCGAGGACCAGGGAGCCGAAAATACCGGTCGCCGCGGAGGGCACCATCACTTTAAGAATTGCTTCCCAATGGGTGGTCCCCATGCCGTAGGCGGCCTGTTTGGTTTTCATCGGTACGCCGGTGAGGGCGTCCTGCGAAACCGCAGCGATGGTCGGCAGAATCATGATGGCCAGTACCAACGCCGCAGGCAGCAGCCCCGGCCCACTCAAGGACGTGCCGAAAAAAGGAATCCAACCCAGTTCGCTGTTCAACCACGCCGTAAGAGGGCGGATCGCCGGTATCACCACGTAAATCCCCCACAAGCCATAAACGACGCTGGGGATGGCCGCGAGTAACTCGACGATAGTGCGAAACACGGCCGCCAATTTCGCCGGCAGGAAATCCTGAGTGAGGAAAATCGCCATGCTGACGCCGAAAACGCCTGCGATCAGCAACGCGATCAGGGCGCTGTAGAGCGTGCCCCAAATGGCCGGCAGAATGCCGTACTTGCCTTGGTTAACGTCCCAGACGCTGCCGAAGATGACGTCAAAACCGTGCTTCTCCATGCCTGGAAGGGCCTTGCGTCCCACCTCGAACACCAAGGCGAAGACCAACGCCAGAATCAGAACCACCCCTATTCGCGCAAGCGCACGGAAGGTGCGATCAACCAGGAAATCCTTCGTAGAGGGCGGCTGACAGGCGGAACCCGGGTTAACCGGTACGACAAAAGGTGTGTTCATTGGCTAATTCCGGAACAAGGGGGGAACGCTCCCGGCATGGCTGACAACCCATGCCGAGAGCGACCTGGCGAGCCTTACTGGATGTTGGCGGAAGCTTTGCGAACTTGATCGACAACCGACTGAGGCAATGGGATGTAGCCCATCGAATCGGCGATCTTCTGACCTTCAGTCAGGCTGTACTCAACCATCTCGCGCATGGCCTTTGCTTTAGCCGGGTTGCCGTTGTCCTTGCGGAAGATCATCCAGGTGTAGGAAGTGATCGGGTAGGAATTCGCGCCATCCGGATCCGGCAACCAGGCCACCAGGCTTTCCGGCATTTTCACCGCAGCCAGGGCTTCGGCGCCGCTTTCGGCATTTGGAACCACGTACTTGCCGGCCTTGTTCTGCAGTTGGGCAAAGTCAACCTTGGCCAGTTTGGCGAAGCCGTACTCAATGTAGCCAATCGCGCCCGGGGTTTGGCGAACAGTGGCGGTCACGCCATCGTTTTTCGGCGATTTGATGAATTTGTCGCTGGCAGGCCAGTTGACGGTGTTGCCTTCGCCCAAGTCTTTCTGGAACTCAGCGTTGATCGCTGCCAAGTGCTTGGTGAATACAGCCGTGGTACCGCTGGAGTCTGCACGCACCACTACGGTGATCGGCATGTCAGGCAGTTTCAGGCCCGGGTTGGCGGCGGCGATCTTCGGATCGTTCCACTTGGTGATCTTGCCCAGGAAGATGTTGGAGTAAACATCGCGAGGCAGCTTGAGCTCTTTAGGATTGCCCGGCAGGTTGAACGCCAGAACAATTTCACCGGCCGTCATCGGCAGCAATTGCACGCCTTCGGCAACCTTGGCGATGTCTTCGCCTTTCATCGCCGAGTCGCTGGCGGCGAAGTCGACGGTCTTGTTCAGGAAGTCCTGTACACCCGCACCGCTCCCCTTGGACTGGTAGTCAACCGTGACGCCTTCGGTTTTCTTGCTGAAATCCTTGAACCAGGTGAGGTAAATCGGGGCAGGGAAACTCGCACCGGAACCAGTCAGGCGGACGCTCTCGGCAGCAAACACCGACGTGGCACTGAGAGAAACCGCAACGGCGAGTGCAGCAGACTTCATCAGACGTTTCATTCAGGAAAATCCTTGTGATTTCGGGCTCGGCAACTCTGCAACAAACTTGTTACGGTTTTATGAAAGTGCAGTGGCAAAACGCCCGTTTGTCCCCCTCTCCTGTCGCAATCACGCCTTCTGGTGTCATTTGTCAGTAACAAAATGCGACTAAGACTTTGCCATCCCCCACCACGCGAGTTCCGCCCATGTCCTCTGTAGAAGACGCCTTGATGCAGCGCATCCACCGTGAATTGCTGGATCACAGCGATGAAGAGCTGGAACTGGAATTATCCGAAGACGGCCATGACCTGAACGCGCTGTTTGATGAGCACGTCGGCGAAAGCAGCGAAAAAGCCGCCCGCAGGATTTACTTCAGCGAACTGTTCCGCTTGCAGGGCGAACTGGTGAAATTGCAAAGCTGGGTGGTCAAGACCGGCCACAAAGTGGTGATCCTGTTCGAAGGACGTGACGCTGCCGGCAAAGGTGGTGTCATCAAGCGCATCACCCAGCGACTCAATCCTCGGGTATGCCGCGTCGCTGCCCTGCCTGCACCCAACGACCGCGAACGTACTCAATGGTACTTCCAGCGTTACGTCTCGCACTTGCCGGCAGCAGGTGAAATTGTGCTGTTCGACCGTAGTTGGTACAACCGCGCCGGGGTCGAAAAGGTCATGGGATTTTGCAATGACGATCAGTACGAAGAGTTTTTCCGCACAGTGCCAGAGTTTGAGCGGATGCTCGCACGCTCCGGCATTCAGTTGATCAAATACTGGTTCTCCATTTCCGACCAGGAACAGAATTTGCGTTTTCTCAGTCGCATTCATGACCCGCTCAAGCAGTGGAAACTCAGCCCCATGGATCTGGAGTCCCGGCGGCGCTGGGAAGACTACACCAAGGCCAAGGAAATCATGCTCGAACGCACCCACATCGCCGAAGCACCGTGGTGGGTGGTGCAAGCCGACGACAAGAAAAAAGCCCGACTCAACTGCATCCATCATCTGCTTGGGCAAATGCCCTATGAGGAAGTGGAGCTACCTGTGATCGAACTGCCTCAACGCGTGCGGCAGGAGGACTACTCCCGCAACCCGACGCCATCGGAGCTCATTGTGCCTCAGGTCTATTAAGACAGGCCTGGCTGGCAGGCGTGAGGTTGAACTGTGTTTAGCCATCGCTGCAATGTCAAAAAACGTCATCGCTTTGTCACTTTCCAGCAGTAATACTCAGGCTGTTCAACGCCTGCTGTTTTTCCGCTGCCACTCCAGGCAGCTTTTTTTTGCCTGAAAATCCAGGTAACAGCTTCGCCAGGTCGGTTAATGGGTCCCAGCTTTTTCAAGCGCGGTTGCAGCGCAGGCTGCCAAACTTTTTCCAGGGGGCGCGGATCAGATTCAACCTTTAGGATATTCGAGAAATCGAAGTCCAAGCATTGGCCCCGAACCGCGGCTGAGACGACAGCTTCAACCACCAACCTTCCTCGTATACTGGAATTGTGACCATGCCTCTGCATATCAATACTCCCCTCATCGAATCCCGACCACTCAGCGCTGTTGCAGAGCGTTCCGTTTGGCTGAAGATGGATGCTTTACAGCCGTGCGGATCCTTCAAGATCCGTGGCGTCGGCCACGCTTGCGAAACGCACCACCGTCATGGGGCCACGCATTTTGTGTCCTCTTCCGGAGGTAACGCTGGTCTTGCAGTCGCTTACGCGGGACGCCAACTAGGTATACCCGTAACAGTGGTGGTTCCCAAAACGACGAGTGAGCGCGCGAAGGAATTGCTGAACCTGGAAGGAGCGGAGGTCATCGTCCACGGAGACTCGTGGCAAGAAGCGAATGAGCTGGCGTTGACGCTGATGTCACCAGAAAAAGCATTCATTCACCCCTTCAATGATCCGCTGCTATGGTCTGGACATGCCTCTCTGATTGATGAAGTGGCGCAAGCTGGCCAGAAACCTGATGTGGTAGTCCTTTCAGTCGGTGGTGGCGGCCTGCTGTGCGGCATTGTTGAAGGCTTGCAGCGAAACGGCTGGCATGACGTTCCGGTCATCGCCGTTGAAACTGAAGGAGCCGCGTCGTTCCATGCTGCAGTGGTTGCTGGTAAACCGGTTGAGTTAGAGCGGATCGAATCGATTGCGACATCGTTGGGAGCAAAGCGAATTTGCGATCAGGCCTTCCAATACACCAACACTCATCAAATCCACAGCGTCGTAGTGACCGACCAGGCAGCCGTGGATGCCTGCGAGCGATTTCTGTTTGATCATCGCGTACTCGTCGAGCCTGCCTGCGGCGCTGCGCTGTCCCTAGCCTACAATCACCACTCCCTGGTGCCGTACAGGAAGGTGCTGATTGTTGCTTGCGGGGGTGCGACCGCAACACTGGCACAAATTCGACAATGGATTGTGCAGCCATGATGCAGTGGTGCGACGTGAGTGCAACGACTGAATACGCCGACGTGCCACCCGCCATACGTCGGTTAATTATCGATGGTTAACGTCAGAGTCTGAAATTCGCACCAGTACGCAGTGGTCTAAACCTGTCGATATTCGTCTGTGGCCTGACAAATTTCAGACTTTCGCGGACGTTTCAGCAACATTTGCAAAATCTCTGCTTCGCGCCCGTCTTTGATCGGGCGCGGCAGCGCAACGAAATGCGCTTTCCCTGAAATTATGGTTTAACTAGATAGTTACCTATCCATATAATGCTCACATCATTTCAGCGGGATACTCAACGTGAAGCAGAGTCAACGCCTCTCGGGCATATCAAAATTCATTCTGGTCGGGCTGGGAGTGATCATCGCCCTGCTCGGCTTGGCACTGGCGGCAGGCGGCGTGAAACTGGTCAGCCTTGGAGGTTCCTGGTACTTCCTGGTGGGTGGGCTGGTGATGGCCACTTCCGGTCTGCTGATCGCTCGTTTCAAACTGGCGGGTGCCTGGCTGTTTGCTGCATTTTTGGCGGGTACCGCCATCTGGGCCATCAGCGACGCGGGCCTGGTGTTCTGGCCGGTGTTTTCGCGCCTGTTCATGTTCAGCGCGATCGGTTTGGCCGTGACCTTGGTGTATCCGCTGCTCAAGCGGGCAAACGGTGGCATTCCGGGCCGTGGCGCTTATGGCATCGCTGCGGTACTGGCAGTCGGACTGGCGGTGGCCGCCGGCAATATGTTCGTTGCACATCCGACAGTGGTCGCTACCGGCACAGGCCCGGGACTGACGCCGGTCGAGCCGGATAAAGCGCAAAAGGACTGGGCCCACTACGGCAATACCGAAGGTGGCAGCCGCTTCGCCGCACTGGATCAAATCAATCGCACCAACGTCGACAAGCTGAAAGTGGCGTGGACTTATCACACCGGTGACGTCGCCCAAAGTGATGGCAACGGCGCTGAAGACCAGCTCACCCCGCTGCAGATAGGCAACAAGGTGTTCATCTGCACCCCGCACAACAACCTGATCGCGCTGGACGCCGATACCGGCAAGGAACTCTGGAAAAACCCGATCAACGCGCAGTCAAAAGTCTGGCAGCGTTGCCGTGGCATGGCGTATTTCGATGCCACCAAGGCAATTGCTCAACCAGGCAACTCAAGCATCATCGAAGCCACACCTGCCCCGGCAGCCAATTGCCAGCGGCGTTTGCTGACCAACACCATTGATTCCCGCCTGATCGCGGTCGATGCCGACACCGGTGAGTTCTGCCAGGGTTTCGGCAACAACGGTCAGGTCGATCTGAAGGCAGGCCTGGGTGATGTGCCGGACAGCTACTATCAGCTGTCCTCGGCCCCGTTGATGGCCGGCACCACCGTGGTGGTTGGCGGTCGCGTGGCCGACAACGTGCAAACCGACATGCCCGGTGGCGTGATCCGTGGTTTCGACGTGATGACCGGCGCCATGCGTTGGGCCTTCGACCCGGGCAATCCGCAGGATAAACAGGCACCGGCAGACGGCAGTACCTATGTGCGCAGCACCCCGAACAGTTGGGCGCCAATGTCTTACGACGCGGCAACCAATACCGTATTCCTGCCGATGGGCAGTTCCTCCACCGATATCTATGGCGTGGAGCGCAGCAAGCTCGATCACACCTACGGCGCCTCGATCCTGGCGCTGGACGCCACCAGCGGTGAAGAACGCTGGGTCTACCAGACCGTTCACAACGACCTCTGGGATTTCGACCTGCCGATGCAGCCAAGCCTGATCGACTTCACCAAGGACGGCAAAACCGTACCGGCGCTGGTCATCGGCACCAAGGCCGGGCAGATCTACGTGCTTGATCGCGCCACCGGCAAGCCGTTGACCGACGTTGAAGAAGTACCGGTCAAGGCGGCAAATATCCCTAACGAACCCTACTCACCTACCCAGCCGAAATCGGTGGGCATGCCGCAGATTGGTGCTCAGCACCTGACCGAATCCGACATGTGGGGTGCAACGCCGTACGACCAGCTATTGTGCCGAATCGATTTCAAATCGATGCGTTATGACGGGCTGTACACCGCGCCAGGTACCGACAAATCGCTGAGTTTCCCAGGTTCGCTGGGTGGCATGAACTGGGGCAGCATCTCCACCGACCCTGTGCACGGCTTCATCTTCGTCAACGACATGCGCCTGGGCCTGTGGATTCAGATGATCCCGTCGCAGAACAAGGCCCAAGCCGCTTCCGGTGGCGAATCGTTGAACACTGGGATGGGCGCCGTGCCGCTCAAGGGCACGCCATATGCCGTGAACAAAAACCGCTTCCTGTCGGTTGCCGGTATTCCTTGTCAGGCTCCGCCGTTCGGCACGCTGACCGCCATCGACATGAAGACGCAGAAAGTTGCCTGGCAGGTTCCGGTCGGCACCGTAGAAGACACCGGTCCCCTGGGTATTCGCATGCACCTGCCGATCAAGATCGGTCTGCCAACCCTGGGCGGCACCCTGTCGACTCAAGGTGGCTTGATCTTCATTGCCGGCACCCAGGACTTCTACCTGCGCGCCTTCAACAGCGCCAACGGTGAAGAGGTGTGGAAAGCCCGCCTGCCAGTCGGCAGTCAGGGCGGCCCGATGACCTACGTTTCCCCTAAGACCGGCAAGCAGTACATCGTCATCACCGCCGGTGGTGCGCGCCAGTCGACCGATCGCGGCGACTACGTGATGGCTTACGCCTTGCCGTAAGCCGCTGTGCCCGCCTCGCTGGCGGGCAATCTCTCTGTGCGCGGCGCCTGCGGGTGCCGCGCCGCTTTACGAAATCATTCAAGATTGCACCAGGAAGTCTCCCATGTTTTTGGCTGTTCGCTTTTCCCATGCAGGCTGGCTCAACGGCTTGCTGCTGGGCCTGACCTGCAGCGCCACCCTGCCCGCCTTCGCCGACACCGATTCTAACCTTCTGACCCGCAATACCCTGACCGGTGATTGGGGTGGTCTGCGCCAACAAATGGATCAGGACGGCATCAAATTCACCGGCGATTACAGCGGCGAAACCGCCTACAACGCCGATGGCGGCCTGCACCGTTCGGCCCGTTACTCGCAGAACATCAAGCTCGGCGCGCAGTTCGACCTGAGCAAACTATATGGCGTGGATAACGCCGGCAAGATTCAACTGACCATCAACGACCGACGCGGCAATAGCGCCTCCGAGGATCTGGTCGGCAACCGTCTGCCCATCCAGGAAAACTACGGCGGTCTCTACACTCGCCTGACCGAACTGAGTTACGAGCGCAGCCTGTTCACCCCGGCGCTCAACGTGAAACTGGGCTACATGGCCATGGGCAACGACCTCGGGGGCCTGGACAGTGGCATTCTCTGCAACTTCATGAACGCCGGTTTCTGCGGCCATCCGCTGAACATGTCCGGCGGGAGTGGCTGGACCAACTACCCCAACGCCCACTTGGGCGTGCGCGTGAAGTACGACCTGTCGTCGGCCTGGCAACTGCGCGTGGCGGCCTTTAATGTCGATCCCGAGAGCAACGGCAATTCCAGCCGTGCCTGGCATCCGGGCCCGAAAAATACGACCGGCACCGTGGTGCCGATCGAACTGGTGTACAAGCATGCCGGTGAGTTGCCCGGCGAGTACAAGGTTGGCTACTACTACGACAGTTCCGATGTGAAACGCATCGGCAGCGATAAAAAAGTGTCCGGCCGCGGCGGTCATTACCTGCTGGTTGATCAGGCCGTGTGGCGTTCGCAATCGTCCGAGGGCCGCAGTCTGCACGCCTTCGGCCAATACTCGGCGGCCAGCGAAGCGGCTTCACCTTTCAGCAAGTGGTACGGCACCGGCGTGGTTCTTTACAAACCGTTCGAAAATCGCCCGCGTGACACCGTCGCCCTGGGCTATGGCCGGGCGGTGCCCAATCCACGCAGCCGGGATGTGCAGCAGGACGCCGCGCTCGCCAATGGCGCATCGTTTCCGAATCTGGACAGTGCCGAACAATTGATCGAGCTTGGCTACGGCTACCAGGCCACTCCCTGGCTGACGCTGCGCCCGAATGTGCAATACATCATCGAACCAGGCGCGTTTTCCGGGCAGGACATCGACAATGCGCTGGTGTTCGGTTTGCAGGTGAAAGCTGCGCTCTGAACGGGTCACGCAGCAATGTGCCGGACGGATTCAAGCTTGTCCGGCAACGGGGGTTCACGGCTCCAGGGCTCAACACAGAGAGCGACCAGTCATCAGAATATAGTTGAATGTTTCAACTATATAGCTATACTTCAGCCATTCGACTGGAGCCTGCCATGTATTCCGACTTTCTGAATTTCAAGCTGGATATGACCAGTGCCCTGCTGATGGAGCACGCGAACGCCGTGTACCGTCAGCACTGGGATCTGGATGTCCGCGGATTGCGGGTTTTGCGTCTGATTCAGGCCTGCCCGGACATCACTCCAAAAGAAGTTTCATCACGCGCCTTTCTCGAAAAAACACTGCTCTCCAAGACGTTGGCGCAGCTGGAGTCGCGTGAGCTCATCTCGCGCGCCCCTCACCCTGTCGACCGCCGCAGCGTTGGTTTGCGCACAACCGCCGAGGGCTCGCGGATCGCTGACGAGTCCTCTGTCGTCGGTTCTCAACTGGAAGACCAACTGGTTTGCGCGCTCTCGCCCAAGGAACGCGTGGCACTTGATGGCCTGCTTTCAAAGCTGATGGAAAGTCTGCTTCCGCCTTCCTGACACCGTCTCTCTCCCACTTTTTGCGCCCTCTTTTACATAAAGGAGTACCCCATGTCGTCCCTAGAAAAGTTGATTCCCGATCTTGATGCCTTGTTACCTGAGCTGGAAGAGGTCTACAAGGACTTGCACCGTCATCCTGAACTGTCGATGTATGAGTATCGCACCGCAGAAATCGCCGCCGAATACCTGGTGCGCTACGGATACGAGGTGACACGCGAAATCGGTGTCACCGGTGTTGTCGGCGTGCTGCGCAACGGTGACGGCCCGGTGGTGATGCTGCGCGCCGACATGGACGCGTTGCCGATGGCCGAAGCGACAGGCCTGCCCTATGCCAGCGACGTAGTCACCCGTGACGAAGACGGTGTTGAGGTTTCTGTCTGCCACTCCTGTGGGCATGACATGCATGTCACCTGGTTGATGGGGGTTGCTCGGGTATTGTCCGAAAACCGCAGCACGTGGCGGGGTACTCTCCTGGCTGTTTTCCAACCGGGTGAAGAAGTGGGTGTGGGCGCGCAGAACATGATCGACGACGGCATGCTCGATCGCTTTCCCAAGCCAGACATCATTCTGGGGCAGCATGTAATGGTGGGGCCAGCCGGTACGGTGGGTCACCGCAGCGGCACCATCCTTTCGGCAGGTGACAGCCTGAAAATCAAGATGTTCGGCCGTGGGGCTCATGGCTCACAGCCACAAACGTCAGTAGATCCGGTGATCATGGCGGCATCGACGGTGCTGCGCCTGCAGACCATTGTGTCGAGGGAGATTTCCCCGCTGGATCAGGCAGTCCTTACGGTTGGTTCGTTACAGGCTGGCACCAAGGAAAACATCATCCCGGACAATGCGACGCTGAAACTCAACATGCGCACCTACGACGAGGGCGTGCGCAAGCACATGCTGGGCGCCATCAAACGCATCTGCTGCGCTGAATGCTCCGCATCCAACGCACCACGCGATCCCGAGATCACCACCATCAACCGCTACCCGTTGACGGTTAATGATGAGCGCGCCTCTGCCCGTTTGGCTGGTGCATTTGGCGCCTGGTTTGGCGACAGAGCCTATGAAACGGCACCGGCCGCCGCGAGTGAGGATTTCAGTGTGTTCGGCCGCGCATGGAAGGTGCCCTACGTGTTCTGGTTTGTCGGCTGTACGGACCCACACGTGTACGAACAGGCCAAGGCTCAGGGAAAAATAAACAGCATCCCGAGCAATCACTCACCCCAGTTCGCGCCTTTACTGCACCCTACATTGCGCACCGGGCTGGAAACGATGATTTGCGCCGCACTCGCCTGGTTCGGCAACGCCGAGTAACACAGTCATGGACACCCACCTGATTTACACCGTCATCGATCTGCTCGGCACGTTTGCCTTTGGTGTAAGCGGTGCAGTTGCCGCACGCCAGCAACGATTGGACCTGTTCGGCATCGCTACCATCACGTTCATCGTCGCATGCGGTGGCGGAATTCTTCGGGATCTATGTCTAGGCACACTTCCGCCGGCCGGGCTGTCGAGTTGGCGCTATCTGGTGGTGTCGCTGTTCGCTGCAGCGTGGGTGGTGTGTGCTTACCCGATGGTGTGTCGAATGAAATCACCGGTGCAGCTGTTCGGCTCCATTGGGCTTGGACTGTTTGCAGTGGCAGGCGCGAAAAAGGCGCTGGCCGTGCAGGCCGGCGCCGAGGTCGCGATAGTTCTGGGGATGGTCAGCGCTGTCGGCGGCGGCGTACTCAGGGATGTTTTGCTGTCACGCGTGCCAGGCATCCTGCAGCGGGAAATCTACGCGTCAGCCGCGTTGGCAGGCGCAGCTGTAGAGGTTTTGTTCAGCTACAGCGGCGCCAATTCGGTGGTGACCTCGTGGCTGACCGCCGCGGGATGTACCACGCTGCGCATGGCGTCACTTCACTACGGTTGGCGGCTGCCCTCTATTGGCGATGATCCTGATAATTAGCTAGCCAGTGCTCTGGTCGCGAGCATGGAGTATTTCTGGGTGGTCGTCGTTGTCGCTAGTGTTGCGCTGGTGATTTCCGTGACCCGGAAGACTTTCAATTGAGACCTGCTGCACCTGTCAGCCTGAATCACTGCCAATGCGCACACAGCCTGACCAGTTCATCGACCACATACCTGACCTTCGGCCGCAGATGCGACACCTTCGGCCATACGGCATGCACATCGACAGCTTCGGGTTCATAACCTTGCAGAACCTCCACCAGCCTGCCCGCCTGGATATCATCCTGGAACAGGCTGCGTGGCATCTGGCACAAACCGGTGCCGGCGACCGCCGCGAGAATCATGGCTTCCCCGTCGCCAATCTGATGGGTCGACGGTGGTGCGTATCGTACGGTTTGCCCCGCCTGCATGATCCGCCACGACAGCGGCTGGCCGCGTCGATGCCCGACAATGCAACGGTGCTGGCTCAAGTCTTCCAGGGTCTGCGGAATGCCAAAGCGTGTCAGATAGTCGGGGGCGGCACAAATGGCCCAGCGTTGCCGGGTCAATCGCCGAGCCACCAAGCCGCTGGTGTCCTGGAGTTCTCCGAACCTGACCAGCAAATCGATGCCCTCCTCAATCGGATCAACCAAGTGGTCGGAGAACGTCAGGCTGAGTTGCAAAGCCGGGTACTTGTTGGCGATCTCAAACAGCAATGGGGCCACGACCCGACGCCCGAATGCCACAGGAATGTCGACTCGCAGGCGTCCCGAGGGCTCACCACCACCGGGCCCCAACCCGCTCTCTGCGGCACCGATTTCTTCCAGGGCAGTAGAGCACGCCACAAAATAGGCCTCACCATCTGCGGTCAGGGAGATACGACGCGTCGTGCGATGAAACAACTGTGTGCCCAAGCGTTCTTCCAGGCGCGCAATGGCTTTGCCAACGGCGGATTTTGACACGCCGAGGCGTTCGCCAGCCTGGGTGAAGCTGGTCGAGCGCGCCGCCACGACGAACGTGATGACGCCTTGAAACGAATCGATAGGTACCATGCAGAGGCCCGGTAATTGTAGAGTTTAGATCTACCCAGACTATAGTTTTAGGCTATTTATCGCCAGCATACTCGACAGTAAGATGGGCTCCAGCAATGCAACGGCGCAGATCGTGTTCGCACGCCGCGCACCGCTCTCCCGATCATCAAAGCCCAAAAAGGACATCACCATGCCCGTCGTACGTGTGAGCTGGTTCGAAGGTAAAGAACACGCGCAAAAAGCCGCGGTTGCCGCCGACATCACTGAAAGCATCGTTAAACACACCGGTACAGATGCTAATTACATCTACGTCATCTTCGAGGACGTTGCGGCTTCGGATTGGGCTGGCGCTGGCAAGCTTTTCGGGGAAGCACCCGCCAAGTCCTGACGCCCCCGACCTGCACTGCATGCATCGGCTACACCTGCAATGCTGCCGTGCAGGTATTTGTGATAAATCTGCCGGAGAAAACCACCATGCAGCCGCATATTTCCTGCCTGTTCTCTCTCGCGGTCAAACCCGCAGAGTTCACTGAGTTCAAGGCATTGATAGCCACCATCGTCGCTGCAACTCGTGCTGAGCCGGGCACACTGGTTTACGAGTACAGCGTCAATGAAGACAACAGCACCGTTCACATCCTTGAGCGTTACAACGTCGATACCGTGGTGAGCCACGTAGACACCACGTTCGCGCCTTTCGGCCAGCGCTTCCTGAAGCTGTGCACCATCACTAGCCTGGTGGTCTATGGCACCCCCGATGCTGAAATCCGCAAGCGCCTGGACCCGTTCGGCGCCGTTTACATGACCCCGTTCGACGGTTTCAGCCGCTGAGTTGAAACGAGGCGCAGGCTCAAGAGTGACAACCGTGTCCTGCGCATCCCTATCCCGCACAGAGGTCACCATGTCCGCTATCGCTGAAGTTATTAAGTCCCGCATCTCCGCCAATAGCTACGACACTGAACGTTCATTGACGGACGCCCAGGTCGCCGAGCTGGTCAATCTGGCGACCCACGCCCCCTCCGCTTTCAACCTGCAAAACTGGAAGTTTCTGGCCGTGCGCAGCACCGAAGCCAAAGCGCGCTTGTTGCCATTAGCGTTCGGCCAGCAAAAGGTCATGGATGCCGCCGTGACGTTTATTGTCTGCGGCACCCTTAACCCACATGTAACCTTGCCTGCTGCATTGAAGCCGACCCTGGATGCCGGAATCATTGACCAGTCCATCTACGACATGTGGGTGGGTGCGGCTCAAGGCATGTACCAGGAAAATGCTCAATTGCAGCGCGACGAGGCCATTCGCTCTGGCTCACTCGCGGCAATGACCCTGATGTTGGCCGCCAAGGGCCAGGGCCTGGTTTCGACGCCGATGATCGGGTTCGATCAAGCTGCAGTGGCCAAGGAATTTGGCCTGTCAGATGAAGAAGTGCCGGTGATGTTGGTCACGGTTGGCTACCCGGGCGCGGCCAACTGGCCACAAAAGCCGCGTAAAGCCGTGAACGACGTCTTGCAGTTCGTTTAATCTGCCGCCCCGCATGTTCGGATTATCCGGGCATGCGCGGGTATTTTTGACCGGTTGGCATTAAAGCAACCCATGCTTCAACTCTCTGTATCTGTATGAGAAGGCTGAACAGGGCGACTACTTCCTGGCATTCAAGAATTCGCTGGAGTTCGCCGCTGACCTGCACAGCTTTTCGCAGCCCTGATGCGTGCCAATTAAACCCTTTAGCGCTCCCACTCGGGATGTGCGAAACGTTCAGTCAGAAAGCTGATCAGCGCCCTCACCTTGCTCGCCAAGTGCTTGCGCGTGGGGTAAACCACGTAAATGCCCAACTCGATGGAGCGGTACTCCGGCAGGATTTCCACCAGGGCTCCGCTGCGTAAATCCTCACCGACCATAAAGCTTGGCTGCAGGGCAATGCCGCCACCCGCCAGGGCGATGCTGCGGCACGTATCGCCATTGTTGCAACGCACGCTGGAACGGGTGCGCACGCTGACGCGACCATCGGGCCCGTCGAACAACCATTCATTGCCAGTCGCAAAGTTGGTATAGGCAATGACGCCATGGTCAGCCAGGTCCGCCAGAGTGCGGAGCGGCGGATGACTGGCCAGATAATCGGGGGCTGCACACAGGCACATACGCGTGCCAGCCAGCCGTCGCCCCACCAGGGACGAATTCTCCATGCGCGCAATGCGTATGGCCGCATCAAAGCCCTCATCCACCAGATCCACCAAACGATCATTCAGGCTGATATCCAACTCGACATTCGGGTGGGCGTTCATGAACGCTCCCCACAGCGGCGCAAGGTGCAGAACGCCGAAACTGACCGGCGCATTCACTCGTAGTACACCGCTTGGTTCCGGCGCGGCGGACGAGACAGCCTCCTCGGCCTGATCCATCAGGGCCAGCACCTCTCGCGCCTGATGGTAGAACTGCCGGCCTTCCTCGGTCAGCGAGAGCTTGCGCGTGGTGCGATGCAGCAACCGAGCCCCCAACCGCTCCTCAAGGGCACTTACATACCGCGAGATAGCCGCCTTGGACATTTCGAGGGCGTCGGCTGCGCCTACAAAAGTACCTTTATCGACCACCGTGCAGAACACCTGCATCTCCAACGCCCTATCCATAACTGTCTCACTTAGTGGAACTATCTATCACATGTGGCCTTATTTATCTCAAATTCACAACCTATAAACTGAGCCCATCGAAACAAGCATCAGCGCGGCATTTCCGTCGTCCTGCCTGCCTTGACCCGTTACTCCTTTAGAGCATTCCACCATGAACACCCCGTTCCCTCTGCTGTTTGTGTCTCATGGTGCTCCCATGTTCGCCATCGAGCCTGGACTTGCAGGTCCCCGCCTGGCTCAGGTCGGTCGCGACCTGCCGCGACCTGACGCCATCGTCGTCCTCTCTCCGCATTGGATGACGCGCGGCGAAGTCCTTGTCACGGCGAGCACCGCGCCTGCGACCATCCATGATTTTGGCGGTTTTCCCGACGCACTGTATCAACTGACCTATCCCGCACCGGGCGCTCCAGCCTTGGCTGGGCACATCGTAGACCTGTTGCAGGTCGCCGGCTGGCAGTCGCGACTGGAAGCTCAACGCGGGCTGGACCATGGCGCGTGGGTACCGCTGTTGTACCTGGCACCCGAGGCGGACATCCCGGTGGTCCAGGTCTCCATGCCGGCCAGTCTTGACACCCATCAGGCGTGGAAGCTGGGCGACGCGCTGAAGCCACTGCGGGATATGAATGTACTGATCGTCGCGTCAGGCAGCCTGACCCACAACTTGTACGAGTTCCGCGGCGCAACCCGCGAGAGCGCTGCCTACGTCGATGCGTTTGCCGCGTGGACAGCCCAAACCCTGCAGGACGGTAACACCGGGCAATTGCTGGACTTCATGCACTATGCCCCGGCTGCTCAGCGGGCTCACCCCACCGACGAGCACTTTCTGCCCTTGCTGATCGCCCTGGGCGCGGCCGGGGAAGGCTACAAGACACAGGTATTGGAGGGCGGCGTGACCTACGGCGTGCTGGCAATGGACAGTTACTTGTTTACCTCGGCCCCGTCCAATGGACACGAACCTATTCAACTGACTCAAGGCACTCTCGACCATGCGTGACACTACATTTTCCGACGCAGCCCGTGAACCACAAACCGGTCTGTTTTTCCGCAAAGGCTGCAGTACCTTCACCCCGAAAGGCCGCTTGATTCTGCTGCATGGTGTGGGTTCGAACGAAGGCAATCTTGCTTCCCTGGCCGAATCACTTCCCGAAGAGTTGGAGGTCATTCTGGTGCGCGCGCCCTTGCATGTGGGCCCCCAAGGCTTCGCCTGGTACCCAGTGAACTTCACCAACAACGGCCCATCCTTCAACCAGGAACAGGCTGAAGCCAGTCGCTTGCTGTTGCAGCGCTTTATCGAAGCGCTACCCGCCCTGCCGACGGTCATCGCAGGTTTCAGCCAGGGCGGCATCATGAGCGCGAGCCTGGGTGTCACTGAACCCGAACTGGTGGTGGGCTTTGCGATATTGAGCGGCCGCATGCTGCGCGAGATTGCGCCTCGGATCGCCTCAACCGAGCGTCTCAAGTCAGTCACGGCGTTCATCGCCCACGGCCACCAGGACGCCGTCCTGCCGGTGGACTGGGCAAACGAGGCAGATGCCTGGCTGGATCGTATCGGCGTCAAGCACGAAACCCATTTCTACAACATGGCCCACGAGATTATCGGTGAAGAACTGGCCGACTTTTCTCAATGGCTAAGCCACACGCTGTCCCTTGCCAACTAAACAAAAGGAGCTACACCATGATTGATTCTCGCACTGCACCCTACGCCGCAGTCGTGATGCGTCTGGCACTCGGCGTCATGTTCATCGCCCACGGTTTGACCAAAGTGCTGGTGTTCACGCCAGCGGGTACCGCAGGCTTTTTCGAGTCCATTGGTTTTCCGGGCTTCCTGGCCTATCCGGTCATGGCGTTCGAAGTGATCGGCGGTTTGATGCTGGTACTCGGGGTCTATGCCCGCTGGGTTGCCGCTCTGGCCGTGGTCCAGTTGTTCGTCGCGGCGACCGTGCACTTCGGCAATGGCTGGAGCTTCACCAACGCCAACGGCGGCTGGGAATATCCGATCTACCTGAGCGTCACGGCACTGGTCGTTGCATTGCTGGGTGAAGGCGCCTTTGCGGCCAAGCCATCCAACAATGCTTGATTGAGCCCCATATAACAGCTGCCGGCGCCCAGTGCGCCGGCATTTGCGCTTGTGGCACAGCGGGGTTCACGTCAAGCGTGAGGCCATGAAGCTGACAAACGCCTTGATCTTGGGCAGGGGCTGCCGGCTGGATGGCCACAGGATGCTGAACGTACGGTGATCACTGATGTAGCGGTCCAACACCGGCACCAAGCGCCCAACCGCGATGGCGTCCTCGATAAAAAAATCGGGCAGGCAGGCAACGCCCTGCCCCGCCTCCGCCATAGCCAGTAAGGCTTCAATCGCGTTGGATGTCGCCGATTGCCCCAGCTCCAGCGTGTCTTGCCCTTTCTTCATCACCAATGGCCAGGGATCAAGCTTACCGCTGGTGGGATAGCGGTATCGCAGGCAAGCATGGTTCGTAAGGTCCGCTGGCCGCGAAGGGACCCCCCTACGCGAAAGGTAGTCTGGCGATGCAACCAACCGATGGCTGTAGCCATTGAGCTTACGCATCATCAGTCGGGAGTCGTCGACTTCGCCGATGCGCATCACCGCATCGAAGCCCTCCTCGATCACATTGACCAAGCGATCACTGAACTCCAGCTCCAATTCCACTTCGGGATACGCTTGCTGAAACGCAATCAAATGAGGCATCAACCGCATGCCGAGCTGTGGCAAACCGAGGCGTAACTTGCCCTGGGGATTGCCTGCAGCCTGCGTGAGCTCTCGCTTGGCGACTTCATACTCAGCAAAAATCCGTTGGCAACGCTCCAGAAAAAGACTGCCCTCCGCCGTCAAGGTAATCGCCCGCGTGGAGCGATGGAATAGGCGCACTCCCAACTCTTCCTCAAGCCGCGCGACGGCCTTGCCAACGGCCGACGAAGACACCCCGATCCTGCGTCCGGCCTCAGTAAAACTGCGGGTATGCGCCGCCTGAACGAATGCGCTGAGCGCGCCGAAATGATCCATAAACAGCCTCGCCTATTTGAGCTTTATTTTCATAAATGATCGGAATTGCATCCTGTTTTTCTTTCTAACTATACCGTTTATAGTCCCCTCCATCGTGACTTTAGGGAGTGTTTCTTGCCTTCAACGTCGCGGCCATCCGCTAATACGAGCCTACCCCGATGACCTCTCAGACTCGCGCGCGCGCAATCGCCCAGGACCTTCAGCAGCACCCCGGCTATGCCCGTGTATTCAAACCGGGGCATTTGACCTTCGGTTTCATTGCTCCGCTGGAAAGCTACCCCAACAGCCCAGGCCCCACCTTGCAGGATCACGCGCAGATGGCTCAACGCGTAGACGAAGCTGGATTTTCCGCGATCTGGCTGCGCGATGTGCCGTTCTATGACCCTAATTTTGGGGACGTTGGCCAGATTCTCGATCCACTGGTCTATGCGGGCTACCTGGCTGCCGTTACCGAGCAAATTGCGATTGGCACCGCGGGTATCGTCCTGCCGTTGCGTGATCCATTGATTGTTGCCAAACAGGCCGCGAGCGTGGACCAACTGCTGGGCGGGCGGTTCATCCTGGGGCTGGCCACCGGCGACCGGCGATCGAATACCCGGCGTTCGGACTGAATTTTGACAACCGCGCCGAACGCTTCCGGGACGCACTGGGCATCATCTGCGCGACCACGCAAAGCCATTGGGCCACGCATACGTCGCGTTTCTATGGCCAGTTGAACGGTGAAATTGACTTGATCCCCAAACCCGTCGGGGCGCGCTTGCCCACCCTTATCGTCGGCCACGCGGGCCAGTCGCTGGAATGGATCGGTGAACACACTGACGGGATTCTTTCCTACACCTCCAACCCCGCGTTGATTCCCCAGGTGATCGAGCGCTGGCGTGCCGTCTGCGGCAACGAGGTGCACAAACCCTATGGCTACGGCACGTTGTTTGATCTGGATCGCGATCCGAACCATCCCGTTGAGGCGGGACGCGTGCTGCGCGCCGGGCGTAATACCCTGATAGAGCATTGGAAACGCCAGCAGGATCAGGGCGTGGGTCATGTCGCCCTGCACTTCAAACCACAGCGCCGCCCTGCCGCTGAAGTCATCGACGAACTGGCTGAATACCTCCTTCCGCATTTTCCAAGCATCGCCCTCCCCGTTGCCCCTCAACCTACGCAGGCCGCCCGATGAAACACCCCCTTCACCACATGGATTTTATCTTCCAGACCGCCATGGGCACCTATCCTCTGGCCGCACAGTGCGAAATGCTCGCCGAGCATGGCTATCAAGGCTTGACGATGTCTGCGTGGAGCCAAGACCTGAAGTCGATTCCTCGCGTCAAACCGACCTGGGGCCTGGACGTAGGCGCGGTCTACTTGATCTACCGCAAGGGCCTGGAATCATTCGTGACCCAGGTTTTCGAGAGCATTGAAGGTTGCACCACGATTGAACTGGCGCTGCATTCAGGTGATGAAGTCACGAATTTTGACCGCCGCATGCTTGAGCGCCTGTTGCCTATTTGTGAGCGCAGAGGCCTGAACATCAACCTTTATCCCCACGCACGCTACGGTATGCAAACGACCTCGGAAGCCGTCGCACTGTGCCGGGAGTTCAACCATCCCCTGCTCAATATCGTGTTCAACGGTTATCACTGGTACGCCACTGAAGAACAAGCGTTGGAAGAACGCCTTGATGCGATATGGCCTTGGCTCCAACACGTGAATATTGCCGGCACACGTCGCTCTCCATTGGGTTGGGGTGGTCTGGCGACCATCGAACCGCTTGATGAAGGCGAGATGGATAATTTCGTTCTGCTGGGCGCCCTTGAGCGCCGCGGTTTTACCGGGCGTGTTGGCGTGCTGGGGTGGCAAAGCATGGGTGGCGACGTCTACGGCAACCTGCGCCGCTCAGCCGCGGCATTTCGCTCCATGGAGCAACGCCTGGCCGCACACCCTGAATGGGCCTTATTGACCGAAACGCCACGCTAGGCGAGGAGACAGACCGTGGCCCATCGCGTCCATGCACTCGATTCATTTTTTTACTCTTCAATGGGCGTTTACGCCTTCCAGTCGCAGTGCGAAATGCTCGCCGAACTCGGTTATGACGGCCTCACCGTTTCGGCCTGGGGCGGCACGCCGCTGACCGACCTGCGCCTGCTGCCGCGCGTGGGTGAACTGTATGGCCTGCGCGTCGAAGGCCTCTACCTGGTGCTGCACGAAGGTCGCAATGATCACCTCATAAGGCGAATCATCGAAAGCGTCGAAGGGGTGGAACTCATCGAACTGGCGGTCCAGACCTCGGTCAACGGCAGCCCGGCCATTATGCGGTTCATCGAGTCGGTGCTGCCTATTGCAGAACGTCGAGGCTTGAGAATCGCGCTGTACCCCCATCTTCATCACGTCACCCAGACCACGGCTCAGGTGATTCAGATCTGTGAATACTTCGCTCATCCGCGCCTGGGTGCATCGTTCAATGGTTATCACTGGTACGCCAGCCAGGAAGGCGGACTTCAGCAGCGTCTTGAAGCCATGCAACCCTGGTTGATGCAAGTCGTACTTTCAGGGAGCGCGCTCAGCGAACTGGGCTGGGGCGGCGTGGCCACCATGGAGCCGGTTGACCGTGGAGAGCTGGACAACTTCGCCGTGGTCGCAGCGCTGAACAGCGTGGGATACACAGGCAGCATTGGCGTGCTCGGCTGGGACTACGGCGGCGATATTTACCTGAAGCTGCAACGCTGCCTGGTAACCCTTAGGGACATTGATAGTCGCCTGGAACGTCATCCGCATTGGTCGGACTTTTCATCGCTGTAACGCCCTCTCCACCTGGTATGAAAAAGGAGTCTGCAATGACTGCCCTCTCTGTGCTTGACCTGATGATGATAGGCGAAGGTAAAACCTTCACTGACACCCTGGATGACGCGGTCGCACTGGCGCGACAAGTGGAAGCCCATGGTTACAAACGTTACTGGGTTGCCGAGCATCATGACCTGCCGGGCATCGCCTCTTCGGCCACCACCCTGCTCATCCAGCATCTGGCAGCGGCCACACGCACCCTGCGGGTGGGCTCCGGCGGCATCATGCTACCCAACCACTCCCCGTTGATGGTGGCCGAGCAGTTCGGAACATTGGCCACCTTGTTCCCTGGCCGCATCGACCTGGGTATCGGTCGAGCACCAGGTTCTGCAGGGGCAGCCATCCGCGCCTTGCGTGGTGACGCTTCTGAGCGTGACTTCACTCAGGATATTCAACACTTGCAGGATTACCTGGCAGACAACGGGCATCAGCCGGTGCGGGCGATTCCCGGAGCCCACGACGTGCCACTTTGGCTCCTGGGCTCAAGCATGGCCAGCGCAGACCTTGCCGCCAAGCTCGGGCTGCCCTATGCCTTCGCGTCACACTTCGCACCGCGCTTTTTGATGGATGCGATCACGCACTACCGTACGTCGTTTCGCCCATCGGCGACGCTCGAGCAGCCCTATGTGATCGCAGGCGTCAATGTTTTTGCAGCCCCGTCGCGGGCCGAAGCCGATTACATCGCCAGCTCTCACCGGCAGTGGGTGTGCAACCTGTACACAGGTAAAGCAGGCCCGCTGCCCCGTCCCTCGGAGGGCTTCATGGATAAGCTTACAAATAGTGATCGGCACACGCTCAATCAGGCGATGCTATGCACCGCAACAGGTGACCAGGACGACGTCAGCAGTTGGCTACGCCAGTTCATTACAACGACCCAAGTCGATGAAGTGATCATTGATGCGCGCATTTATGACGCCAAGGCGCGTTGCCGCTCCTATCAACTGATCGCCGAATCCCTTGCCGATGTAATGGCTTGAGCCGGTCTGAGTTTCGTGATCAAAAAAGGCGCCGGCAATCCGGTTGAACGATTGACGGCGCCAAACCGTTTCAGCGCTATGGACGCCTCAAAACGGGTACTCAATCAAATCGCTAGTGCACAGCCTTTTGTCGCTTGAACGCCTGCATCAGTGCGTCCGTCGCCACGATCGCGTCATACACCAGGTCCGGCGTCACCGT
Organism: Pseudomonas sp. ES3-33; assembly: GCF_000952175.1. Lineage (NCBI taxonomy): Bacteria > Pseudomonadati > Pseudomonadota > Gammaproteobacteria > Pseudomonadales > Pseudomonadaceae > Pseudomonas > Pseudomonas sp. ES3-33. The sequence goes on from NZ_JZRI01000044.1 coordinate 139,253, forward strand.
GAACGGCATGTTGTGCATCGTGTCGTTTTTATCGCAGGCCAACTCCGCCAATTTTCTCCACTCCGCTTCCTTGAAGTGTTTGAGACCCAAGTCTTCGAGCGTCAGTGGCAAACCGACGGCTATCGCAATGTCTACCACTTCCTCGATTCGGCCAGAATGCGCGTGTCGCCTAGAACCACGTCATCACCCCCACGTGCCGCTTCCACGTGCCTGTTGATTTCGCTGTCGGAACACTGCCCGCCAAACACGGCCAACTCCGCGCGTTGTTCGTTCTTGAACCCCGGCATCGCTTTCTCATGAACCCGGCCGACGATAAATTGATCGCAGATCAAATAGCCATTGGCCCCGAACGCTTTGCCATGTATCGCTAAATCCACCAGCGCATCGGCCTGGACCAGAAATTTGGCCGGCGATGCAATGCCTTTGGTAATAGTCATCTCATTCCCTCATGTCGCCTGGGCAGAACGCTCAACGTGTGCACGCTTGAGCGATCTTCTGCGCTGATGACGAATCAGTTAAATACCATTCCGCCATCAATGATCACGGCCTGACCGGTCATGTAGTCGGAGTCAGGGCCGGACAGGAACGACACGCAGGCTGCCACGTCTTCGGGCTGGGAAAGCCGCTTCAAGGTGATGTGCTGGGCAAACTGTTCCATCCCCCACTCAATGCTTTGACTGGCGTTATCAGCCACATCCTGGGCAACCTTGCGCATCATCGGTGTATTGACGATGCCAGGGCAGTAGGCATTCACGGTGATACCCAGGTGCGCCAATTCCCGCGCCGCTGTCTGGGTGATGCCACGCACGGCAAATTTGGTTCCGCCGTACACCGCCAGATTCGGATTGCCGATATGGCCCGCCTGCGACGAAGCACTGATGATTTTGCCGCCATGTCCCAACGCCTTGAACGCGTTGACTGCCGCCTGTATGCCCCAGAGCACACCGCCCACGTTGATGTCGAACGTTCGCCGATAGATCTCTGGCGTAATCGCCTCGATGGGAGCAATGGGCGCAATGCCTGCGTTATTGATGAGCACATGCAGGTCACCCAGGCCATCCACCGCTGCCTGGACGGCCTTGAAAACATCCTCCCGATCGGCCACATCGACCGTTATCGCCAGGGCTTTGCCGCCCGTTTTCCTGATGTTTTCAGCCACTTGATCGGCCGTTTCAAGATTCATATCGGCGCAGGCTACGGCGAAACCATCCGCCGCCAAGCGCACGGCAATGGCTTCTCCGATCCCTTGACCGGCACCGGTTACAAAAGCAACTTTTCCCAAGGACTTACTCATGCTGGTGTTCCTTCTTATTCGTGATGGGGGGTTAAAGACTGCTCACACATCTGCCCAGGCTCAGAAACTCGCCTGCAGCTTCACACCGGCGACCCAGGCATTGTCCACCTCGTAAACGCCACCTGGATTGCGCACGTACTGCACGTTCGGGCGCACGGTCAGCCAATCGGTGACGTGCACGCCGTAATTGAGTTCGATGTTGTATTCGCTGTGCTGCACGGGAACGTACTGCGGGTCGTTGTAGTCACTGATGCCGGTGCTGTCATTGATCAGGCGCTGGCGCTTAGTGACGTCGTCATTGACCTTGAGGCGGGCGATGCCCACGCCGAGGTCATCTTTGGGCCGCGCATCAAACGGGCCTTTGTAGACCGCGCCGATATTCTGGAAGCTTTCGATGCCACTGGTGGCCTTGTCGTGCACGGTCAAGCTGGCAAATACGCTCAGACCGCGTGAGGCATCGCCGTTATGGGCAGTGAGCTGCTGTTGGCCAATGATCCATGCGCCGTGTTTGCTGCTGCGCGACTTTGGCGCCTGCCCGGTCAACACCTGCGGGTTACCGTTGACGTCGTCGTACAGGTCGTTGGCGCTGGCACTGCTGTGGTAGTAACCCAGGCGGTATTCACCGGGTAAGGCTTCTTCGCCGAGGGTTGGCTTCCAGATAATCTCCACCGGTACCAACGCGCCTTTGGTACCACTGCCGCTGAGCTTGAAACCGTTGCCTGTCTCCAGATACGACGGATTCTGCTCATACACCCCGACCTGCACCGCCCAGTGTTCATCGAGGTTATAGCGCACACGCCCGCCCCACTGGCTCACCGGCCCGCTGTACCAGATATCGCCGGCGACGTTGCCGATGGGGGCACTGCAAAACGACAGACTTTGAAAGTCGCATGGGAAGCTGGCGAAGTCATCGTTGACGCCCACGCGGCCGAATTTGAGGTCCAAGGCGCTGTTGAAAAATTTCTGGCGGTACCACATCTGGGTCAGGCGCCAGGTTTGTCCCCTGCCCCACACTTCCTGCACCGAGCTGAGTTGCGGTGCGCGGGGGTCAGAAACGCGATCGTTGGAGAGGTTGTTGCCATTGCGCTCCGTCACCAGCAGTTGGAACTCGGCCTCATTCCAGCCCAGTAATTTTTGCAGATCCAGGTGCGTGCCCAGTGCCCATTGCGCGGTGTAGCGCGCCGTGCGGTCATGGTTATAGCCCCCGTGCACATTGGTGGCGGCTTCGCCGACATAACCGACGATCACGTCAACGCCCTGCTCCAGCAGCTCACTGCGTACCCCTCCCCAATCTCCGGTCCCCCATTTCGAGTAAGCGTCGTCGGCAGAGGCAGGCACAGCGATGCATGACAGGAGCCCGAGCCCCAGCGGCAATGTCCAAGCGATGTTCATGTCGATTTACCCTATTGTTTTTATGTTTACGACACAGCGTTGACCGGACCGCAGGGCAGCGCCCTTGCGGTCACTCAAGAAAGCAATCAGTTGAAAATGGGTCGATACAGATCAAATGCCGGCCAGGCACAGGTATTTGATCTCCAGGTAATCCTCCAGCCCGTATTTGGAGCCTTCCCGGCCGACACCCGACGCCTTGACCCCACCAAACGGTGCGGCTTCGGAACTGATAATCCCGGTGTTGACGCCAACGATGCCGTACTCCAGCGCCTCGCCCAAACGAAACACCCGGCTGAGGTTCGCGGTGTAGAAATACGCCGCCAGGCCGAACTCGGTGTCGTTGGCTTTAGCGATAACTTCGGCGTCATCGAAGAAGCGAAAGACCGGTGCAAGCGGACCGAAAGTTTCTTCCTTGGCGACACGAGCGGTGCCCGGCACATCCACCAAGATCGTGGGCTCAAAGAAATTGGCGCCCTGGGGGTGCGCACCACCGCCCTGGACAACCTTGGCCCCTTTAGCCAAAGCATCCTCGATATGCTCGCGCACCTTGGCGACGGCCTTGCCATCAATCAGCGGCCCAAGCGTGACGCCCTCGGTAAAACCATCGCCAATCTTCAGAGCGGCCACGGCTGAGGCAAGTTTGTCGACAAAGGCGTCATACACCTTGTCTTGCACATACAGTCGATTCGCGCAGACGCAGGTCTGCCCTGCATTGCGAAACTTCGACGCGAGTGCGCCTTCAACGGCAGCGTCCAGATCGGCATCGTCGAACACAATAAAGGGCGCGTTGCCGCCCAGTTCCAGAGAGACTTTCTTGATGTCGTGGGCACATTTTTCCATGATCTGGCGACCGATCTCAGTGGACCCCGTGAAGGAAATCTTGCGCACCACCGGGTTGCTGGTCAGCTCCTCGGCAATCTCTGCCGCTGCGCCCGTCACCACCGACAGCACCCCCTTGGGAATGCCCGCCTGTTCGGCGAGGTAAACCAGCGCCAATGCCGAGAACGGCGTCTGGGATGCCGGCTTGATGACCATTGTGCAACCAGCGGCCAGCGCCGGACCGGCTTTGCGGGTGATCATTGCGCTGGGAAAATTCCACGGCGTGATGGCGGCGCACACGCCCACGGGCTGTTTGATGACCAGCAAGCGTTTGTCCGTTGCGCCCGGAATAATATCGCCGTAGACCCGCTTCGCCTCCTCCGCATACCACTCGATATAGGAGGCACCGAAGACGATTTCACCCAGCGCCTCAGGCAGCGGCTTGCCCTGTTCCAAGGTCATGATGTGAGCCAGGTCGCGCTGGTTTTCGATAATCAAGTCGTACCAACGCCGCAACGCATTGGCGCGGGCCTTGGCAGAAAGCTCACGCCACGCCGGCAGAGCGCGCTCGGCCGCTTCGATGGCGCGGCGGGTTTCAGCCTTGCCCATGCGCGGTACTTGGCCAATGGTGGCGCCCGTCGACGGGTTGTTCACCGTGATCGTGGCTTCGTTGTCTGCAGCCAGCCATTCACCGTCGATAAAGGCTCGATGACGCAAGAGTTCGGGGTTGTTCAAGCTCATTGCAGGTTCTCCGTTACGCGACGTTTGGGCGCCCCTTCGACACTCACGGCCTTGAACTTGAAGCCCCGGTAGTCATCGTTCTTGACCGCTGCCAATTGCTCGCTGAACGCGCCCAACCCCCCCATGTAGAAATACACCTTGTTGCTTTTGCCGGGGATATTGGCGCCGAAGATCCATGAGTCAGTCTTGGCAAACAGCGTCTGATCGGCAATGTCCTGGCAGGTCTTGCCCCATTCCTGCTCGCTTTGCGCAGACGGTTCCACACAGGCCAACTCGTTCTGCTCCATGAAACCAATCAGATCGGAGACCCACTCCACTTCGGTCTCAATTGTTGGTGGCAGATTGGTAAACGGACCGTTAGGCCCCAGGATCATGAACATATTCGGGAATTTGGCGGTGGCCACCGACAAGTAGCTGGACGGTCCGTCCGCCCAGTGATCCTTCATCAAGACGTTATCGCGGCCGCGAATATCGATGCGTTTGTAGTTACCGTCCACGGCGTCAAAACCGGTGGCAAACACCAGCACATCAAGCTCGTGTTCTATGCCATCGGCCGTCCGAATGCCCTTGGCGGTAATTTCTTCGATCGGGTTGGCCTTGACGTCAACCAGAGACACATTGGGACGATTGAAGGTCGCGTAGTAACCGCTGTCGCACAGCGGGCGCTTGGCGTAGAGATCGCGGGGCATCAACTTGCGGGCGATTTCCGGATCCTTGACGATCTCGGCGATTTTCTCGCGAACGAAATTTTGCGCCTCGATATTGGCCTCTTCACTGGTGGCGATATCGTTGAAGGTTTGGAACATATAGCGGAAGCCGCCGCCGCCATCCCAGGCGCGCTGGAAGATGGCTTTGCGTTCAGCTGCGTCCACACTCATGGTCGGAATGTCGCTTTCGGGGAAGCCGAATGCCAGGCGCGAGGACCGCACCTCCTGCCAGATGGCGTCGTAGTTACGTTTGATATCGTCGACGTATTCGCGACTGACCGGACCGTTGCCCACCGGCACGGTGTACTGGGCAGAGCGTTGGAAAACGGTCAGGTGGCCAACGGTCGGTGCGATCGCGGTGATGACCTGGCAACCTGTCGAACCCGTACCGATCACACCTACGCGCTTGCCTTCCAGTACGGCATCGGCCGGCCAGTTGGCGGTGTGATACATGCTCCCCTTGAACTGATCGAGGCCTTTGATCTTGGGCACATTCGTTGCGGACAACAGGCCTAGCGCCGTCACCAGGTATTTGGCGCTGTATTGACGACCGTCATCGGCCGTGACCAGCCAGCGGCTGCTCTGCTCGTCGAACACGGCGGCAGTGATGCCTGTCTCAAGCTGGATATCGCGCCGCAGATCGTGGCGATCCACGGCGTGGTTCAGGTAGGACAGGATCTGGGGCTGGGTCAGGTAGCGCGTGGTGATGTCCCACGCCTGGCACAGCTCACGGTCCCAGGAGAAGCAATAGACAAACGATTCACTGTCGGATAAGGCGCCGGGGTAGCGGTTCCAGAACCAGGTACCGCCTATACCACCGGCCTTGTCGAAGGCGCGCACCTTCAAGCCTAATTCATCACGCAATTTCTTGAGCATGTAAATGCCGCCGAAACCTGCGCCGATCACGATGGCGTCGTAGTTGATAACGTCGGTGCCAACGGAACGTTTGGCCAGAACTGTAGTTGTCATTATGTTCTCCTGTTTCGATCAGTGCGCCTGCAGGCTTCACTCAACAACAAAGCTGCAGGCAAGCCGTATCCGCTCCCTGAATAAGGATTCAGCGGACATGAACCTGGTAAGTGAACGGGGGGCAGTTAGAGCGAGAAGCCGCCATCAACAGCGATCGCCTGCCCGGTAACGTGGGGAGCGCACGCCAGGTAAACCGCCAATTGGCCCATGTCTTCCACGGTTTGCGCTTCCCCCTGAGGCAGCAGGCTGGACTGATGCCGCTCCCAGGATTGCACTTCGGTTTCGCCGGGTTGCGCCCAACGCGCAGAAAGCCCCTCATCACCGCGCCACATTCCGGTGCCCACCACACCGGGGCAGAGGGCGTTAACCGTGATGCCTTCGCGGGCAACTTCCTTGGCGAAGGCATTGGTAAAACCAATCACGGCGAATTTGGAGGCGCTGTAGTGAGAGAGGTCCGGGAAACCGACTTTGCCGGCAATTGAGGCAAGGTTGATGATGCGGCCGAAGTTATGCTCACGCATCAGCTTGAGTTCGGCTTGGCAGCAGAGGAATACGCCACGGGCGTTGATATTCATGATGCGGTCCCACTCGCTGACGGCCAGTTCATCGACCCGACCGAGGCTGACCACGCCCGCGTTGTTGACCGCCACATCCAGGCGGCCAAATTGCGCTCTGACCTGCTCAATCAAACTGACGACACTCTCGGGTTTGCTGACATCAACTTGCAGGGCCACAGCCCGACGACCCAGGGCCTGGACCAAGGCGGCAGCCTCTTGCGCGATGCCCAGGTCGTAATCGGCCAGCACCAGTTCTGCACCGGCCCGGGCCAGGCTCAGCGCAATACCCTGGCCAATGCCACGGCCAGCGCCGGTCACCAGGGCAACCTTGCCGTTCAGGGAGAAATTCACAGCGTTGAATTCGCTCATGTATTGCCTCTGTCGTTATTGTTGTTGAGATGCGACCGTTCGACGCGGCCTGCTGAGACTGACAGAGCAAGTCGGGTGCCAACCTCTTGCTGTCGGGCTATAACGCCCGGAATAGAGCGCTAGACGCATGATGGATCGCTGCTGCCCGACCGGCCGCCGCAAGACATAACCGCTCGTGTCTCCCGTGAGGCGCTGCGAATACTGAGCGGTTATGTCTCACCGGCACCGGCCGACTGATTCAGCTTGAAGAGATTGGCCAAGCCGCCTTTAATGGCCATCAACAGAAAAATAAGATCCAACCTTCGGAGGTACCATGTCCTCTGGTTTTTCGAAGACTCATGTGGAACACGTGAGTCGCGTACTGCGCACTGCCCAGAATGCCCCGACCCTGCCAGTGCCCAACGCCATCCTCGATTCCTGGCGTCGCTCGGTGCAGCATTACAAGCTCGACCCTGGGTCCCTGCAGGGGCCAAGGGTGCTGGAGGCTCACCAGATCAATGAGCACCGCCAGCGTGTCGACGACTTCCTGCATCTAGCAGGTGATGAAATGTCACGGCTTCACAGCCGCGTACGCGACGCCGATTACTGCGTGATGCTCACCGATACGCTGGGATGTACCGTCGACTACCGGATCGACTCAGCCCTGCGCGGCGAGTACCGGCGCTCCGGCATGGACGTCGGCACGTGCTGGTCGGAGAAGGAAGAAGGCACGACAGCGGTCAGCGCGGTGTTAATCGACAAGCTGCCGGTCACCGTGCACAAACTCGATCATTTCCGTGCAGCGTTTATCGGCAATACCTGCTCTGCGGCGCCGATATTTTCACCTGGCGGCGAGATCCTGGCGGTATTGGACGTTTCTTCAGTGCGTGCTCCCGATGACCGGCGCAGTCAGCATTTGATTCGGCAAATGGTCATTCAAAGTGCTACCGAACTCGAAAACGCGTACTTCATGTACAGCACCCAAGACCTATGGGTACTAAGGGCACACCCTCTGCCCGGTTATGTCGACAGCCAACCGCAATGCCTGTTCGCCTGGGACCGGGATGGCCTCATAGAGGCGCTCAACCCCGCTGCGCGGCGCCTGCTGCTACAGCGTTGTGGCCGAATCCCCGCACATGTCGACGAAGCCTTTGCCTCAGCAAAGCTGCCCGCCGCTGGGGACGACAACATCCACTTTCTGCCGTCGATGGGGTTGCACGTGCGCCTCAAGGCGCCCCGCCGCCCCATTAGCGCCCCACTGGCCAGCAGCCCGGCATCAGCGCTGGACCCCAAGGTTGCGCAGGCGCTGGAGCTGGCGGTACGTGTCAAGGATCGCGGTTTGCCCGTGCTGATCCATGGTGAGACCGGTGCGGGCAAAGAGTTTTTTGCCCTGCAACTGCATGCCGCCAGCAAGCGTCGAGACAAGCCCTTTGTCGCAGTGAACTGTGCAGCGATTCCCGAAAGCCTGATAGAGAGTGAGTTGTTCGGTTATGCCGCTGGCGCCTTTACCGGCGCTTCGACCAAAGGCATGCGAGGACTGTTGCAGCAGGCTGACGGCGGCACATTGTTTCTCGATGAAATCGGCGACATGCCCCTGGCCCTGCAAACCCGCCTGTTACGAGTACTCAGCGAAGGCGAAGTGGCCCCCCTGGGCGGTGCACGCACCCAGTCCATCGATATTCAGGTGGTGTGTGCCAGCCACCGTGATATTGCCACGCTGGTTGAAGCTGGCAGCTTTCGTGAAGACCTGTTTTTCCGCCTGAGCGGCGCACGCTTCGATATTCCGCCGCTACGCGAACGCAAAGACAAACTGGCGTTGATCAACAGACTCCTGGACGATGAGTGCGAGCGCTCGGGCGAGCGTGTTGAACTGAGCGAGTCTGCGCTGGAAATGCTCTTGAATTACAGCTGGCCGGGCAATATGCGCCAACTGCATCACGTGCTGCGATACGCCTGTGCTGTGTGTAAAAGCCAGGTGATCGGCGTGGACGATCTGCCAGCGACGCTCGGCGCGAGTGCGCCGGTAAAAGGCCAGGATACGGCCAGCGGCAGCCCGGAACGCCAGGCGTTGATCGACACGCTTGTGCGCAACCGCTGGAAACCTCTGTTGGCCGCGCGCGAACTGGGGGTCTCCCGTGCAACGCTGTACCGCAAAGTGAACGCGCATGGCATCAAAATGCCCGGCAAGGGCTCGTACGATTGAGTCTGTGCCAGGCGAGCTTTTCGCTCGCCTGGCGTGCGGTGCTTACAGAGCCTGCTGCAGCTCAGGGATGGCTTCGAACAAGTCCGCCACCAGGCCGTAATCGGCCACCTGGAAGATCGGCGCTTCTTCGTCCTTGTTGATCGCGACGATCACCTTGGAGTCTTTCATGCCGGCCAGGTGCTGGATCGCGCCGGAGATACCGACGGCGAAGTACAGCTGTGGCGCAACGATCTTGCCGGTCTGACCGACCTGCATGTCGTTAGGGACAAAACCTGCGTCGACCGCGGCGCGGGAAGCACCCACGGCAGCGCCCAGCTTGTCAGCCAGGGCGTACAGGTGTTTGAAGTTATCGCCGTTCTGCATGCCACGGCCGCCGGAAACGACGATCTTGGCAGCGGTCAGTTCCGGACGATCCGATTTGGCGAGTTCTTCGCCAACGAAGCTGGAAGTGCCAGCGTCGTGAGCAGCAGCAACGGTTTCAATCGATGCCGAACCGCCTTCCGCCGCCACCGGGTCAAAACCGGTAGCACGCACGGTGATCACTTTCACCGACGCGTTCGACTGAACGGTGGCAATGGCATTACCGGCGTAGATCGGGCGCTTGAAGGTGTCGGCGCTTTCTACCGAGATGATCTCGGAGATCTGGTCAACGTCCAGCGCAGCAGCAACGCGCGGCAGGATGTTTTTGCCGTTGGAAGTGGCGGCAGCCAGGATGTGACTGTAGCTCTTGCCACCTGCTTCTTGGACAAGAGCAGCGATCAGAGGCGCAACATTTTCCGGCAACTGATGCGCATAGGCGGCGTTGTCGGCCACCAGCACTTTAGCCACGCCAGCGATTTTCGCAGCGGCTTCAGCCACGGCGCCAGCGTCAAGGCCGGCAACCAGAACGTGGATGTCGCCACCGATTTTGGCAGCAGCAGCTACGGTATTCAGGGTGGCTGGAGCCACTAATTTGTTGTCGTGTTCAGCGATTACCAAGATAGTCATGATTAGGCTCCTAAGCTCAAAGCACCTTTGCTTCGTTTTTCAGTTTCTCGACCAGTTCAGCCACCGACTTGACCTTGATACCCGCGCTGCGTGCAGCAGGCGCTTCGACTTTCACAGTCTTGTTGGTGGAGGCGGTGGAAACGCCCAAAGCATCCGCAGTCACTACTTCGAGAGGCTTCTTCTTGGCTTTCATGATGTTTGGCAGGGACGCATAACGCGGCTCGTTCAAACGCAGGTCGGTGGTGACGATGGCCGGCAGTTTCAGGGAAACCGTCTGCGCGCCGCCGTCGATTTCGCGGGTAACGGCAACGCTGTCACCGCTGATTTCAACTTTCGACGCGAACGTGCCCTGGCCATAACCGCTCAATGCCGCGAGCATCTGGCCAGTCTGGTTGTTGTCGCTGTCGATCGCTTGTTTGCCAAGGATCACCAGCTGTGGCTGTTCCTTGTCGACAACAGCCTTGAGCAGTTTGGCAACGGCCAGGGAAGTCAGATCTTCAGTGGATTCGACGAGGATGGCGCGGTCGGCACCCAGGGCCAGCGCAGTGCGCAGTTGCTCCTGAGCGGTGGACGGGCCGACGGACACGACGACGATTTCAGTCGCAACGCGCCCTTCTTTTATAGAGAGCTCTTTCAGGCGTACGGCTTCTTCCACGGCGATTTCGCAGAAAGGGTTCATCGACATCTTGACGTTAGCAAGGTCAACGCCGGAATTGTCCGCCTTGACGCGAACTTTCACGTTGTAGTCGACCACCCGCTTGATGGCTACCAGAACTTTCATGGATAACTCCATAGCAACATAGTGAACCCGATACGCCACCGGCATACCGGGAAAAAAGATCAGTGCTCGCCCAGTTGCTCGATCACACCGCTGGCCTTCAACTGCGCCAGACGCTCGTCGTCCAACCCCAGCTGACGCTTGAGCACCTCATCCGTGTGCTCGCCCAGCATCGGCGCCGGACGCAGGTATTCCACCGGTGTGCCCGACATCTTGATCGGGCTGCCAACCGTCACGAAGTCTGCCTTGAGCGGGTGTGGAATGGTCACCAGCATGTTGCGCGCCTTGACCTGAGGTTCATCCAGGGCCTGGGCAATGCTGTTGATCGCACCGATGGGCACGCCACGCGGATGGACTCGGTCAATCCACTCCTGTGCCCGACCATCCAGGAAGTGCCGTGACAAGATCTCGATGATCGCTTCGCGATTGGCCACACGGTCGGCGTTACGCGTAAATCGAGGGTCTGCCGGCAGGTGGCCCAGGCCAATGGCGTCGCACAGCGCGACAAACTGCGAGTCGTTGCCGCAGGCGATGATGAAGTCCTGGTCGCTGGCACGGAACACCTGATACGGCACGATATTGGCGTGAGCATTGCCATAACGCCCCGGCGGTTTGCCCGAGGCCAGGTAGTTCTGGCTCTGATTGCACAAGGTTGCGACCTGCACGTCCAGCAGCGCCATATCGATGTGCTGCCCTGCACCGGTTTTTTCCCGGCTGAGCAGCGCCGCCTGGATGGCAACCGTGGAATAAAGGCCGGTCATCAGGTCGGAAAAAGCCACGCCAACCTTCTGCGGACCGCCACCGGGCAAGTCATCGCGCTCGCCGGTAATGCTCATCAGCCCGCCGATGCCCTGCACGATGAAGTCGTAACCGGGTTCGGCCGCACGCGGGCCGGTCTGCCCGAATCCTGTGACGGAGCAGTACACCAGCCGAGGGTTCAACTGCGACAACGAGGCGTAATCCAATCCGTACTTGGCCAGGGAGCCAGCCTTGTAGTTTTCGATCAGCACATCACAGCCGGTCGCCAGTGCACGCACCAACTCCTGCCCTTGCGGGCTAGCCAGGTTCAGCGCTACCGATAACTTGCCGCGATTGGTTGATTGGTAATACGACGCTTCAGAGGTCAACTCATCGCTCTGGCCTTTCATCCAGGGCGGGCCCCAACCCCGGGTATCGTCGCCCACACCCGGCCGTTCAACCTTGATCACTTCTGCGCCCAGATCGGCCAGTGTCTGTCCGCACCAGGGGCCGGCAAGCACACGGCTCAAGTCGAGTACGCGGTATCCAGTCAAAGCACCCATGTCATTTCACCTTTGCTTGAGCGGTTACACACGCTCGATCACCATCGCCAGCCCTTGGCCGACACCGATACACAGACTCACCACGGCATAGCGCTTACCGCTGCGTTGCAACGTGCGCGCCGCAGTGAGGGCCAGACGCGCACCGGAGGCGCCCAAGGGGTGGCCCACCGCAATCGCGCCGCCATTGGGGTTGACGCGAGGATCGTCGAACGCCACGCCGAGCCCTTTGAGGCAACCCAGAACCTGGCTGGCAAATGCTTCGTTGATTTCGATGATGTCCATGTCCGCCAACGTCAGGCCTGCCCGCGCCAGCGCTCTATTGATTGCCTCCACAGGCCCCACACCCATGATGCGAGGTGCGATACCTGCAACTGCGCTCGACAGGATGCGCACCATGGGCACCAGACCATGGTGTTCGCCTGCCGCACGCGAGCCGATCAATAGCGCGGCAGCGCCGTCGTTGACACCGGATGCATTGCCGGCGGTGACCACCCCGCCCTCGTGCAGAGGTCGCAGCCGGCTCAACGCCGCGAGGTCAGATTGCGGGCGCGGGTGTTCGTCGTGTTCCACAAGGTTGGGCGGTGTTTTACGGCCAGTGGGCACGCTGACGGCCAGAATTTCATCGTCAAAGAAACCGCTTTCCCGCGCGGCTTCGTAATTGGCTTGCGAGCGGGCCGCAAAAACGTCGGCCTGTTCACGGTCGATGCCGTATTCCTGCGCCACGTTGTCGCCAGTCTGCGGCATGGTGTCATTACCAAACTCCGCCAAGATTTTGGGGTTTGGAAAACGCGCGCCGATGGTGCTGTCGTACACCGTAAAATCCCGACTGTAGGCAGCCTCGGCTTTGGCCATGACGAAGGGTGCGCGCGACATGCTCTCCACCCCACCGGCCACATACAATTCACCTTCCTGGCAAGTGACTGCGCGCGCGGCATCAATCACGGCTGCCAGCCCGCTGGCGCACAATCGGTTGACCGTCTGCCCAGGCACAGTAACGGGCATCCCGGCAAGCAGTGCCGCGTGACGCGCAATATTGCGACTGTCCTCACCGGCCTGATTGGTATTGCCGAGAATGACGTCCTCGATAGCTTCGCCAGGGATGGCGTTGCGCGCGAGCAGTTCCCGAATCACGTGGGCCGCAAGGTCGTCAGGCCGTACTGGCGCGAGGGCGCCCGCATGGCGACCGAAAGGCGTACGTAACCCCGCAAAAATATAAGCATCAAGCATGGCAGTTTCCTAAGCGTTGATAGATCAGGTCAGTGTCGGTTCTGGATGGCACAGCGATAAGCCCAGGGCCGCACGACGGCGCAGCCAGGGGCCAGGCCGATAACGCGGGTCCCCGGTCAGTTCGGTCATGCGTTCGAGGATGGTCAGCAAGCGCTGCGCGCCGACACTGTCGCCCCAGGCCAGCGGGCCCTGCGGGTAACCCAACCCACGACGCACGCCTTCATTAAGGTCTTCGACGCTGGCTATGCGTTGTTGGACGATATCGCCCGCCAGGTTGACGATCATCGCCAGCACCCGCTGAGCGACGAAGCCGACACTGTCATTGATCACGCTGACGCCCACACCGTCGCGAGACAGCAGCGCATGAGCCGCTTGGCGCATATCGATGCCGGTTGCCGGTGTGAGCATGAGTGTGCGGTAGCGCGTGCAATCGAGCAGCGGGTCAATACAGATCGTGCGCGTCGGGTCTACGCCAAAACGCTGCGCTGCGCGTGTCGCGTCCACGCCATAGGGCGCCAGTAGGCAAAGCGCAGCGTCGGAAGGCGTGCTGCCCTGCTCCACCTGGGCGCCCAGGCGCCCCAACAGCGCGCTGAGGCTGGTACGGTCAGCATCATTCTCGGTACCCAACCACACAGGCGGCATAGACTCCACAACAGGCACGGGCTGGGGTTGCGGAACATCGACCATTTGGCCGTTGGCATAGCGGTAAAAACCACGCCCCACCTTACGCCCTACATAGCCAGCCTCAAGCATTTGGCGGGTCAGCGCAGCGGGCCGATAACGGGGTTCCTGGTAGAACTGGTTATAAATAGACTCGATCACTGGGTGGGAGACATCCAACGCGGTGAGGTCGAACAGCTCCAGGGGGCCCATGCGGAAACCCAGGCCTTCGCGCAGAATGCGATCAATCTCGGCGGGCTCGGCGACGCCTTCCTTGAGTATCTGCAAGGCTTCAGTGCTGTAAGCGCGACCCGCGTGGTTGATGATGAAGCCAGGGGTGTCTTTGGCGCGGATCCCTCGGTGCCCCATCCGCGCGGCCAATGCCTGCAGGCTGTCACCGACGCGAGGATCACTGGCCAGGCCATCAATGACCTCCACCACTTTCATCAGCGGCACCGGATTGAAAAAGTGAAACCCTGCCACACGTTCAGGCTTGCGGCACTCGCGTGCGATGCTGGTGACCGACAGCGAAGAGGTATTGGTAGCAAGAATACAGTCGTCGCCAACGACGCCCTCAAGCTCGGCGAGCAAGGCTTGCTTGGCATCGAGGCGCTCAATGATGGCTTCCACCACTACGTCAACGTCGCTGAGATCAGTCAATGCGCCGGCGACATGCAGGCGCTCAAGGGTTGCCTGGGCATCACTGGCCGGGACCTTGCCTTTGGCCACCAACTTGTCCAGGGTCTGTTGGAGGTTTTCGCGAGCGGCCTGCGCGGCACCTTCACGGTTATCGAACAGCATGACCTCAACGCCGGCCTGTGCCGCAATCTGGGCAATGCCCGTGCCCATGACACCCACGCCCACGACAGCCATCCGTTTGATTTCACGTGTCATGGGTCATTCTCCAGTAAAGGTTGCTTGGCGTTTTTCAAGGAACGCAGTGGCGCCTTCCTTTTGATCCCTGGAATCAAACAGCAACTGAAATGCCTTGCGCTCCAAGGCCAATGCGCTCTCCAGAGGCAGGTCGGCACCGAGCAGCATGACTTCTTTGATCTGTGCGACGGCCAGAGGCGGCAACGCGGCTATTTGCGCGGCCAGTTCAAGGGATCGGGGCAGAGTGAGCTCATCACTGACCACTTCGCTGACCATGCCCATCGCAAGTGCTTCGGGGGCAGGCACCAGGCATCCGGTCAACGCTATTCGCATGGCCTGGAATTTGCCGACTGCGCGGATCAGCCGTTGAGTGCCGCCAGCTCCAGGCATCAGGCCAAGCTTGACTTCGGGTTGACCGAAGCGCGCCGATTGACCGGCAACAATGATGTCGCAGTGCATCGCCAGTTCGCAGCCGCCGCCCAGGGCAAACCCATTCACGGCAGCGATGATCGGTTTGGGGCAGCGAGCGATAGCGTCCCACAAGCGTTCCGTGTGACGAAGATACATCTCGACAGGGCTGGCCTGGGCAAACTCGCGGATGTCGGCGCCGGCAACGAAGCACTGCTCGCCGCCCGTGAGGACGATTGAACGCACGCGGTCATCTGCGGCCAAGGCGCGAAAGATATCGGCCAGTTGCTCACGGACGGCGCTGTTAAGGGCGTTCTTGACTTCGGGCCGCTCAATGCGCACGACTGCGACTGCATTGTCTTGTATGTGCAGATGCACGACGTGCTCTGGGTGGGAGTTCATATCGACCTCTTATTATTGTTTCGCCAGGCGAAACTGGATTCCGTATTTACCATCAATCATAGGTATTCTTACGAAGTCCTGTAAACAGAAAAAGCTTAACCCTGCGTAAAGACCAGTATTTACTGGTCTTTACCGACATAAAACATGTCTGTTGGTTTTTAGAACGCTAGCGCATATAATTTCGCCTAGCGAAACTACATTTTATTTTCTTGCATTTATTTAAATTGGGGTTCTACCATGGCTCGCATCAAGGCAGATCAACAGGCCGCCGACACGAAAAGCGGAGCGGACGAAATCGGGTTACTTAAGATGGGCATGCTCGACCCCACCAGCGCGTTGAGCGATGACGAAAACAGCGGTCAGTTCGTAACGGCGCTGGCACGCGGGCTGGAGTTGATGCGGTGCTTTACCCCACGCGACAACGTGTTGGGCAATCAGGATCTGGCACGTCTGACCGGCCTGCCCAAACCGACCGTTACGCGATTGACCAACACGCTGATGCGTCTGGGTTGCCTTAAACGTGAAGTGCATTCGGGCAAGTATCAGCTGGATGTCGGGGTGCTGGGTTTTGGCTACGCCATGCTGTCGAACCTGGCGATTCGCACGGTGGCTCATCCGTTGATGGAAGAGCTGGCCAATCATGCGCAGGCGGCGGTCGCCATGGCTTCCCGTGATCGCCTGCAGATGGTGTACCTGGATGTGGTTCAGGGTCAGGGCAACATGACCATGCGCCGCCAGACCGGCAGTTACTTGCCACTGGCACAGAGCTCGGTAGGCCGCGCTTGCCTGGCGGCAATGCCCGAGACCGAGCGAGAGTTTTTGCTCGACCATATCCGCCAGCGTGAATCGGAGCAGTGGCCAACCATTCGCAAGGGATTGGACCGGGCCTTCAGGGATTACGCCGACTATGGCTTTTGCCTGTCGATCGGCGAGTGGCATCGCGACGTGAACTCCGTAGCGGTACCGCTGCTGCATCCGCAGTACGGGTTGCTGACCTTCAACTGCGGCGGACCGAGTTTTCAACTGCCGCGTGAACGACTGATGGACGATATCGGGCCGCGCCTGATCAACATGGTTAACAACATTGGCGCCGCTGCTCGCTGACGCAACGGAGTAACGGCGCCCTGATAAAAGAACCGCTCGCCTGCGAGCGTTAGGAGCGCACATGATCCGTGATACCGAAACCCTGCAGATTCTGTTGGATTCACTTCGCCAATTTGTCGGCGAGGTGCTGATTCCTCGCGAAAATGAGGTGGCTGACACCGACTCGATCCCCCAGGACATCGTCGAACAGATGCAGGCCATGGGGCTGTTCGGTCTCACGCTGCCGGAAGAGTTCGGCGGACTGGGCGTCACGATGGAAGAAGAGGTGAATATCGCCTTTGAATTAGGGCGCACATCCCCGGCGTTTCGATCCTACATCGGCACCAACAACGGCATTGGCTCCATCGGTATTCTCCTGGATGGCACCGCCGAGCAGAAACAGCATTACCTGCCCAAGCTTGCCAGCGGCGAGTTGCTCAGCTCTTTCTGCCTGACTGAACCCGATGCCGGCTCTGATGCCGCCTCGCTCAAGACCAGCGCCGTGCGCGATGGCGACAGCTACATCCTCAATGGCACCAAGCGTTTCATCACCAACGCCCCACACGCCGGCATCTATACCGTGATGGCGCGTACAAGCAACGAAATTAAAGGTGCTGGCGGTATCAGCGCGTTTATCGTCGAACGCGGTACACCCGGTGTGTCCTTGGGCAAACCCGACCACAAGATGGGCCACAAAGGCGCCCACACCTGTGACGTCATCTTTGAAAACGCTCGCGTGCCAACCAGCCAATTGATCGGCGGCCTCGAAGGCGTGGGTTTCAAAACCGCCATGAAAGTCCTCGACAAGGGCCGCCTGCACATTGCGGCTTTGAGTGTGGGGGCGGCTGAGCGGATGCTCGACGATGCCCTGCGCTATGCGCTGGAACGCAAACAATTTGGTAAACCTATCGCTGAGTTCCAGCTGATCCAGGCAATGCTGGCCGACAGCAAAGCGGAAATCTACGCGAGCCGCTGTATGGTCCTGGATGCTGCCCGCAAACGCGACGATGGCCACAATGTGAGCACCGAAGCCTCGTGCGCCAAGATGTTTTCTACGGAAATGTGCGGGCGCGTTGCCGATCGCTGTGTGCAGATCCATGGCGGCGCCGGCTATGTCAGCGAATACGCCATAGAGCGCTTCTACCGGGATGTGCGCCTGTTCCGCATTTATGAAGGCACCACCCAGATCCAGCAGATTGTAATTGCGCGAAACATGATTCGAGACGCTCAAGGCTGAGGCAAACGCCCTTTCCTGCTCCAGTTCTACCCCATAAATACAATAAGGTAACTCTATGGACGCTGCTGCTCAGGCAAGCGCGACGGCGCACGCCAAGTCCAGTACTTGGGTACTGGTCTTTATTTTTTGTTTTCTCGGCTTGTTAATCGACGGCGCCGATTTGATGTTGCTGTCTTACAGCCTCAATAGTCTGAAGGCTGAGTTTGGCCTCACCAACGTAGAGGCCGGAAGCCTGGGCAGTTTCACCTTGGCCGGGATGGCGATCGGCGGAATCTACGGTGGCTGGGCGTGTGACAGATTCGGCCGGGTGAAAACCGTGGTCTGGAGTATTTTGCTGTTCTCCGTCGGCACAGCCGCCCTGGGCCTGACGCAAACCTACTGGCAGTTCGCAACTATCCGGTTCCTGGCTTCATTAGGAATCGGCGCGTTGTATGTGGCGTGCAATACCCTGATGTCCGAGTACGTCCCTACCCGTTATCGCACCACCGTGCTTGGCACCCTCCAGGCCGGTTGGTCTGTGGGCTACATTGTCGCGACCTTGCTGGCTGGCTGGATCTTGCCGGTCCATGGCTGGCGCTGGCTTTTCTATATCGCGATTATCCCGGTGATCCTTGCTCTGGTGATGCAACATTTCGTACCGGAACCACAGGCCTGGATCAACGCCCAGGCCGAGCGAGCCAAAGAAAAACTCGCGGGAATCCGTCAGGGATCAGTGGTGAAACGTGACAGCATGTACAAGCAGATTTTCAGCGATCCCCAGGCGCGCCGGATGTTTTTCTGCTGGGCGCTGACTGCCGGTTTCCTACAGTTCGGCTACTACGGAGTGAACAACTGGCTGCCAACCTACCTGGAGAGTGAGCTGGGCATGAACCTCAAGTCCATGACCGGCTACATGGTGGGCACTTACACCGCCATGATCCTCGGCAAAATTCTCGCTGGCATGGCTGCAGACCGCGTGGGACGTAGAAGCGTATTCGCCTTTGGCGCACTGGGAACGGCAGTGTTTCTGCCGGTGATCGTGCTGTTCCAGAGCCAGGAAAACATACTCTGGATGCTGGTGGTGTTCGGCTTTTTGTACGGTATTCCCTACGGCGTGAACGCCACGTACATGACCGAAAGCTTCGAAGCCAAATTTCGTGGATCTGCCGTGGGTGGGGCCTACAATATTGGGCGTCTGGGTGCAGCGATTGCTCCGGCTGCTATCGGGTTCCTCGCCTCTCATGGCTCGATCGGTGTGGGTTTTCTGGTCATGGGCGCTGCCTACTTTATCTGCGGCGTGATTCCGGCGCTGTTTATCAGGGACAAGCAGTTCGACCCGCAAAAGCAGTAGCGCTTGTAAGCCTTGGAGGTCTGGTAGTGCGGCTAATGAGACAAGGTTGTTCCGTGGTACCCGAGTGCAAAAAAAACCGGCGCATTACGCGCCGGTTTCAAATTTAGAATGGATAAGGTTGGTTGGAGGGTTCAACCGTGACCCACTTGACCTCGGTAAACTCCTCGATGACTGCGCTGCCATCAAAGCGTCCATAGCCGCTCTTCTTCATTCCACCGTACGGGGCCTGCGGCTCGTTTTGCACGGTGGCGCCATTGATGTGTACGCAGCCGGCATCCAGTCGGCCAGCCAACTCCAATGCCCGTGTGACATCGCGACTGAATATGGATGACGAAAGGCCGTAGGCGGTGTCGTTGGCCACCTGCAGCGCCTGCTCGGCACCTTTTACCCGGACGATCGTTGTCACCGGGCCAAAGGTCTCTTCGTCATAGATCGACATCTCACGGGTCACCCAATCGACCAGTGTCGGCCCCATCAAGGCATTTTCCGCCAAGCCGCCAGCCACGATATCAGCGCCTTTCCCGATGGCGTCGTCAAGCAAATGATTGATCCGTTGCACTGAACCCTGGCCGATCATTGGACCGATCACGCAGGCGGGTGTTGTCGCTGGCACGCCGACTTCAAGCGACCGTACGCGTTCCGCGAAACGGGAAACGAATTGGTCGGCAACCGCTTCATCGACTACAAAGCGCTCGGTCGACATGCAGATTTGTCCCTGGTAAAGAAATGCGCCGAAAACGGCAGCGTTGACTGCCCCGTCGATATCCGCGTCATCCAGTACGATGAAAGGGGCTTTGCCACCCAGTTCCAACAGGCAACGTTTGAGATGAGTGGCACAGGTCTGGGCAATCATGCGGCCGACCTTGGTCGAACCCGTAAAATTCACCCGACGCACCACGTCATGGGCGATCAACGCTTCAGTCACAGCAGACGCGTCCTCTGGCGCGCTGATCAGAAAGTTCAATACTCCCGCCGGCAAACCGGCATCGTAAAACGCTTCGGCCAGCAGCGCGTGCGTACGTGGGCTGCTTTCAGACCCCTTGAAGATCACCGTGTTGCCACATGCCAGAGGGTAGGCAATGGCGCGTGCGCCAAGAATGACCGGGCCATTCCAGGGCACGATGCTCAGCACTGCGCCCACCGGTTGGCGCAACGTCATCGACAGTGCGCCTGGCTTGTCAGTCGGAATGGTTTCACCTTTGATTTGCGTGGTCAGGGCCGCGGCTTCACGCAGCAGGTTCGCCGATGCGCCCACGTTGAATTGTGCCCACAGTTGCGAAGCGCCGATCTCTTCAGCCATGACCGAGCAGAACTGCGCCATTTTCGATTCAAGGGAGTCGGCTGCCGCCAGCAGAATCCGCCGACGCTCGGTTGGGCCGGTTTTGGACCACGTCCGGAAAGCGCGCTGGGAAGATTCGGCGGCGCGGATGGCATCCTCGACGCTGCAGGCTGCACCTACGCTCACAGTCGCGGAACTGAGCGGATCGACACGTTGAAAAGTCTTGCCAGTGGAGGCGGCAAGTTTTTGGTTGTCTATTACGAGTTGAACGGTCATTGCGGGTTCCTATAGAGATCGAAAAAGTCACACCGAAGCGGGGACTGGCATGCGCAGGATCGGCTTGATGGTGACACCGCGTTCGCTATCGGCCATCGCCTGGTTCACCTCATCAAACTCGTAAAACCTGCACAGCTTGTCGAAGGGGAATCGGCCCTGCAGATAGAGATCAACCAGCTTCGGGATGAAGGCATTGGCAACGACATCGCCTTGGACAATGCCCATGATCCGTTTTCCGGGAATCATCACGTCGTTGATATTAAATGCCACCTCGGTGCCAACTTTGGTAGCGCCTACGATGCCACAGGTGCCAAGCGTGGTAAGTGCGTCGATTGCCTGGCGAAGAACCTCGGAACGGCCGGAACATTCAAGGCTGTAATTGACGCCACCCTGGGTGATGGACTGAATGCGTTGAACCGGATCTTCTTCGCGGCTATTGATGACGTGGGTTGCGCCCAGTTCCAGTGCCAGTTCCAGCCGGCTCGGGGTGACGTCCACAGCGATGATGGTCGTAGCGCCGGCGACCTTCGCGGCCATTACCGCCGCCAGTCCGACTGCGCCCGCACCAAAGGCGGCGAAGCTCGATCCGGCTTCGACCTTGAGTGCATTGAGAACCGATCCTGCGCCCGTCTGGATGCCACAACCCAGCGGCCCCAGCAATTCCAATGGCGCCTGTTTCGCGACCTTGACCACGTTGCGCTCATTGGCAATCGTGTAAGTGGAAAACGAGGATTGACCGAAGAAATGGTCGTGGATGGCGTGGTCGCTGCCACAGGCGCAAGCGGACGTACTGCCATCGAGTCGGCCGCCACCGAAGTTCAGCGGATGCATGTGCGTGCAATGTGCCGGGTGGCCGGTTTCGCAAGGCAGGCAGAGGCCGCAAGACATGTACGTCATGACCACGTGATCGCCCGGTTGAACCGTGGTGACAGCGGAACCGACTGCATCCACGACGCCCGCACCTTCATGACCGAGGATGATCGGCAGTGGCGTTGGGAACAACTGATCTCGCACCACCATGTCAGTGTGGCAAACGCCTGTAGCGACTACACGGACGCGCACTTCTGTGGGCCGAGGCGCCTCGAGCAAGACATCCTCAATTTCTAATGCAGCCCCTGAGGCGCGCAGCACTGCGGCACGGACTCTCATCGATTGAGCAGCGGTCTGGGACATTGTTGTCTCCTTGGAGTAGTTCGTCGAAGTCGAGAAAACGTCGGTTTGTCAGGCAGACTGCAACGCTCGCGGGCGTTGGCTACGATGGATTGCTGCAACGCTCGCGGCCGGACGCAGGCTGAAATTGAACGTCATCTCGGCAAAGCGCCCCGTCACACCATTGGCAGCAGCCTGTTCCTCGTCGTCGACGAAAATGACTTCGCCAATCAGCCCGTCACGTGTTGCATACGCGAAGTCGTCCCACAGGTACTTGTCATTCGACAGGTTGATCTGCGTGGTCAAATGTTCGTGGCCTGGGGCGCAGATGAAGAAGTGGATATGCGCAGGTCGCTGCCCGTGACGGCCCAATTGATCCAGGCATTCCTGAGTGGGGCCGGTTGGATCGCAACCGTACCCCGAAGGCACGATGCTGCGAGCCCGGTAGCAACCATTGGCGTCCGTGAGAATCCGGCGCCGCAAGTTGAACGCCGTCTGGCTCTTATCGAAGTATGAGTAGTTGCCTTGGGTGTTGGCTTGCCACAAGTCCACAGTGGCTCCGGCGATAGGCTCACCGTTCAAGTCGGTTACGCGCCCTTCCAGAAACAACACCGTTGCTGTGCCATCCTCGCTTCCATCATCCATGCGAGTTTGGTACTCACACAGTGGCGCGCCTGCTACGTACAACGGACCTTCGATGGTCCGTGGCGTGCCTCCGGTCCGGCCCGCCTCTGCGTCCCTGGCATCCGCCAGCAGATCAAGGAAATGTTCGATGCCGAGTCCGGCGACCAGCAAACCTGCTTCGTTTTTGGCACCCAAGCGGTTGACATAGTCCACCGCCCCCCAGAATTCATCGTCGCTGATCTGCAAATCTTCAATTACTCGGGCGACTTCCTGCAGCAAACGCAAAACGATCTGCTTGCGGCGTGGATCGCCTTGGTTGTTATCCAGTCCCGAGGCTTGTCGGAAGAATTGCTGCAATTGCGGCAGTTGAGAAATTTTTACGATCATCTTGATTCACCTGATCTTATTGGTATCCACGAAGAGAGCCGCTGGACGCTCCCTCCCGTGCATTTCGGTCAAGTCGTTAAGCAGATGCTCGCCAACCTAACTGGGCACGCGCCTCTTGAAGGTCGGACTGCATATCGTGATTCCACAGCCAGTCGAAACGCTCGGCGAGGGTTTTGCCCAGCAGTTGTTCGTCATCGGCTACAACTGGATCACGCATTTCATAAAGCTCCCCGGCTTCCCATGAGGTGCGCTGCACACGGCAGGCACGTGGACGACGGATAGCGTCGTAAGCCGCCAGCACTGCTTGTGGCTGACTGTCCAGGACCTGCGGATCGGCGAGCAAGCGCGCCAGCAGCCAGGCGTCTTCCAGCCCCTGACCTGCACCAGCGCCCTGGTGGGGCAACATGGCGTGCGCAGCATCGCCTATCAGCCCCACGCGGCCATGCACGTAGCCCGGCAATTCATCGAGCTCATGCAGCGCCCAAAGAGTGGGTGCCGGAATGCATTCGAGCAGCACCTTTGCAGCGTCACCCCAATGATCGAAGGCGGACAGCATTTCTTCCTGGCTGGCATTGCGCACCCATGGCGCATCGCTTGGCCAGGTGGGATCAGGGCGACTGCGGTCGGAAATAAAGGCGACGACGTTGATCAACCGGCCTTGTTTAACGGGGAAGGTCAGAATGTGCGCGTCAAGTCCCAGGTACATCTGCGGCACGTCAATCAAATGCTCATCGACCCCCCGGGCCCGGTAGGCTGCGCGCAGCTGTTCACTGTCGATCATCCCGCGGTAGGCGCAGGTACCACTGAAACGCGGCGCCACCAGGGGGTAGCCAAGACCGTTGAGCACATGATCACGAATTGAAGACTTGATACCGTCGGCAGCGATCAGCAGATCGCAGCGATGCTCAGTGCCATCGGTGAACACCACGCGAGCCTGTTCGCCATCCTGCTCTACGCTGACTGCACGTTTACCGAACTGGGCGATCCCTTCGGGCAACTGGCTGGCCAGGGCATCGAGAAAGTCAGCACGGTGTACCGATGACTGCCCTACCCCTTCGGCCAGGCTTGCGCCCAGATAACCGGCATCTTCACCGCGACGCCATTCGAACCAGATGTCCTGCCAGGGATCCTGAGTCTGGTCGGCAATCTTGCGGTAGGGTTCGGCAATACCCAGACCCGCGATGGCTCGAACGGCATTGGCGCCGAAAGAGACACCTGCTCCGACCTCGCCAAAGGCTGGTGCCGCTTCGAACAGCTGCACACTCAGGTGGGAATGACGGCACAGGTCAAGGGCCAGCCCCACGCCGGCAATACCACCGCCAACAATACCGATGTGCAATTTGGATTCAGAAGTACGCATAGCAAGTTACCCAGTAGGCTGATTGTTATTGGAGTCACCAAATCATCGCCACCTGAGCTCTATTGATAAATACCGTAAATCCCATACATGCCATCACGGTTGTGAATATTACTCTTCAGGACGAGCATTAAACGATTCGCCAGCAGTTGCGAACAACCCTTCGGGCTCGCGGTGCTACCGACTCCGGTGGTGCTGCCCAACATCGAAATAAACCTGTTCTGGCACGCACGCTATTACAGGAGGCCGGCCGATCGAGAGCTTTGCCAGCTGATGTTTGAGTTGTTCTCAGATTAAGTCACCTGAGCGAGTACCGCTGAGGTGCTAAAGGAGGATTCTTCAACGCCTCGGCATGAATGTTCAATACTCAGGCCGCCTCTCACTCCATGCTCGAAGCTCAAAACAAAAAAAATAATGAGGAGATGGCAATGGCACACCCAGACATCCGAAATCTTGTAGCTTCAGACAGCCCTGCCGCGGCGCTCTACCAGCCCGGGCGGATCGGCTCACTGCAATTGCGCAACCGTTTTGTGCAGGCACCGATCTTCACTCAGTTCGCGAGCACCTTCGGTGAAGTTGACGATAAGCTCATCGAGTACCATCGGGCCCGCGCTCGTGGAGGAGTTGGTCTCATCATTACAGAGAACACCTCTATCGACTGGGAAGTCGGGCGCACAGCCGGCCACCCTATGCGAATTGACCACGACAGGTTCATTGGCGCACTCAGCAATCTGGTCGACGCTGTCCACGGTGAAGGCGCAAAGATCGCGGTGCAGTTGCACCACACCGGGCGCCAGAACTCCCAAGGCAACACGGAACGTAACGAACCGCCTCTCGCGCCGACTGCAGGCATCACCAGCGCGTTCGGCACTCCGCCACGAGCCATCGAAGAACATGAAATTCCCGGGTTGATCGACAAGTACGTCCAGGGGGCCCGGCGCGCCATGGCTGCTGGCTTTGATGCCGTTGAACTGCACGGTGCACATGGCTATCTGCTCGGTCAGTTTCTCTCACCTTTTACAAATAAACGCACTGACCGCTGGGGCGGGTCCCTGGAGAACCGCGCCCGTTTTGCACTCGACGTCGTGCGCGGGATTCGCGCACAGGTCGGTGCGGATTTCCCGATCCTGTATCGCCTGAGCGTCATGGAGCCTTACGAGGGAGGCCTCTCATTGGAAGATGGCCTGGCCTTTTGCGAAATGCTCGAACCTTACGTCGACGCCCTGGATGTCAGTGCCGGGAACTACGACACGGCGATGACGTTGCTGCCTATGGTCGCGCCAGGATCGCTGGTGGATTACGCCAAGCTGGTAAAAAAGCGTGTTTCGATCCCGGTAATCGGCGTCGGTCGTCTCACCTGGCTGTTCGACGAGATGGCACAAGCGGTGTCTGACGGCGAACTCGACTTCGTAGCCTTGGGTCGATCGGGTCTAGCGGACCCCGAAACGGTTAACAAGACACGGCGCGGGCAACCGCAGAGTGTCCGCCGCTGCCTTGCGGTGAATGAATGCATATCACGGTGGATGTTCAACGGTAAGGGTACCCAATGCGTGATAAACCCCACCCTCGGACAGGAGCGCCGGGCGAGTGATGCTCGTCGCCCTGCTCCCATACAGCAGCGGGTTCTGATCGTCGGTGGTGGGCCTGCCGGCTGTGAAGCCGCGATCCTGGCTGCCGAGCGCGGGCACAGTGTGCGCTTGGTTGAGAAATCAGATCGTATCGGCGGCCAGCTTCATGCCTGGGCCGCTGCGAGCCCGTTTCGCATGGAGGTCAGGAACATGATCCAGTTTTACGAGAGCGAACTCGAACGCGTGGCCGTCGACGTGCAACTCAATACCGATGCAACCGACATCGACTTGGCCCCATGGGACACCGTACTGCTCGCCACCGGGACCGTTGCGCAGAATCAGGGCGCGGATGTGGCCGACATGCTGGCAAACGGGGCTCTGCCCATGGCTGACGAAGTCACCGTATTTGGAGAAACAGAGACTGCAATGTTTGCCGCCCTATGGCTGGCCGAGCAAGGTAAAAAAGTCAGCCTCGTCTCCCCCGCAGATGGGGTAGGAATCGATACCAATGATATGCAGCGCGACCATCTGAGCGGGCTTCTCAACAGTCTCGACGTATCGATCAGAACGGCAGTCGCGGCGGCGGATGACGGTTACGTGGTGATGGCGACTGCGCGCAATGCCTCGACTGTCCTGGCGTCGGCCGTCGATGACATTCGCGTCCACAGCATCGGAACGAGGTTCCGTGGCGGTCGGATGTATGAGGCGACCCAGTCTGGCTTCTGGGCGGCAGCGAAAATAGGAGAGCTGTCATGAATGTTCGCGCGATCGAACACGTCGGCATTACGGTTCCCGATATGGAAGCGGCGACGCAGTTCTTCATCGAGGCCTTCGGTGCCGAGAAACTTTACGACATGCTTGAAGCGCCCTTGGGGGGCCCTGAAGTGGAGGCGGGACTGGGGATTGCACCCGGAGCCGTGATTAGCGCAATTCGCATGCTGCGCCTTGGCAACGGTCCCAACCTGGAGCTATTTTCCTACACCGGGGTGCAGCAGTTGCAGCCAGTAGTTCCAAGCGACTTGGGTATTCAGCACATTTGCATCTACGTTGACGATATCGACGCTGCGGCCGAACAACTGGAGAAGGCCGGTGGAACTCTGCTCAGCCGTCCTGGTGAGCTCCCGGGCGGTGACGCCGGGAAAGGTAATCGTTACGTCTACACCCGCACGCCTTGGGGAAGCACGATTGAATTGGTGACTTACCCGTCGGCGCAGGCCTACGAGCGTCAGACTCATTTGCGCCGATGGCGACCGGAGTTGACCGAGCCCAGTGATCACGAAATCCAGGCGAAGTAAGAGAACGCTTGCCATGCGGTCGGGTGGAAATCCCCGATCGATGGCAAGCCAGTTTTTCGTACAAACTCTAAGGATGTGTTAGCTTTTTGAATGTCATGACACTGCGATCAACATTCTAAAACTGCCAAGTGCTGATAAAAAACTCCACTGCCAATAAAAAGGGAGTTGTGATGAGTGCCATCCTCCTAACGCCAGAAAAAATGCTGGACGTTATCCCCGGCGAAGTCACGATCAACGGTACCGTCGAGACTGCATCCGATAACGGCATGTCGATCCGGGGCTACCGCTTTGACAAAACCGAAGTCAGCATTCCGTGCATGCGCGATTACGAATTGGTGAGATGGAAATCGGGAACGTCCAATCTGGGTTTCCACGATGGCAAGCAATGGCAAAAATGGTCCGTTGGCGATAACGACGTGACCATTTTGACCCGAGGCGAATCGTCCAGGTGGTACTGGATGAATGATATCGAAGTCAGTCATATCTACATCTCGCAAACAATGATGGCCAAGGTTGCCAATGAAGTCTTTCAACAGGATGTTGACCGTGTTTTTGTCGACCATTGCCCCATCGTCAACGACGCGACCCTCTCCAGGCTCATGGCCGCCTATGAAATGGAATGCCTGAGTGGTGAACCGGGAAGCAGCCTCTTTGCCCAGACGCTGGAAATACAGATGTGCATTCATCTGCTGCGCCAGTATGTGCGCTGTGATCTGAGAGGCAACGATCAAGCGTCTCGCCTGACAAACCTTAAACGCGACCAGCTTCAGCAGTACATCGACTCACACCTGTCCTGCCCGATTTCGGTCAAGGACATGGCCGCAATAGTCGACCTGAGCCCGTCGTATTTTGTACGGGTGTTCGGGGCTGTGTATGGGGTGTCTCCCCATCAGTACGTTCAGTCGCGCCGCTTGAAAAAAGCTGAGCGAATCCTCTCTACGGTGCGTGATGTACCTTTGAAAGCTGTCGCCATGGATTGCGGGTTCTCGGACCAGAGCCACATGACCCGACTGTTCCAGGAAAAACTGTCCATGACGCCCAAGCAGTATCGCGAGAAAAACGTTTCCAGGCTTTTTTGCTCCTCGGCCTTGCAGTAACGTGCAGCACCTTCGTCGCACCGCAAGGACCTGTCGTTAAGTGAAACTTCATCAAATCAGGGCACTGGTAGCCATCCACCAGACCGGAAGCATCAGTGAGGCCTCGCAGATCCTGCATGTCACCCAGCCTGCCATCAGCCGATCAATCAAGGATCTGGAGAGCGAACTGGGCTTGGCACTGCTGCAGCGTTCCCACAGGGGAATGTCGCTCACCGACGAAGGTCGCCGCATCATTCGCCATGCACAGTTGACGGTCGAGAGCATGCGACGACTGCAACTGGAGGCTGAAAACATCAGGGATATGCAGGTCGGTGAGGTCAGCATCGGGGTCACGTCCCTGACATCAGTGCTCAAAGGGCTGGGAGAATGCATTGCCGGGTTCCAGACGAAGAATCCACGTGTGCGGATTCGCCTGGTGGACCTTCGTCCCAACCAGATGCTGCAGCGACTACGCGACGGTACGCTGGATTTCGCCATTACCTCGCAGCAGCACACACAAAGGCTGAACCTGGATTGGGAAGCGTTGAGCCGCATGCAGGGGCTGGTGGTCTGTAGAAAGAATAATCCTCTGCGCCACTCGCATTCTCTCCGCCAGCTGCAGTTCGCGAACTGGATCAGCCTCGATGCGATCGACGATCACTCATCCCAGTTCTATCAAATGTTCGAAGACAATGAGATCCCTGCGCCGCAGCGAATAACCGAGTGTTCCTCGGTATTGCTGGCGCTGGATCTGTTGCACCACGCCGATGCTTTCATGACGCTCAGTGAAGCCGGAATGGAAAACACACTGCCCAAAGGGCTCAACGAAGATCTGGTACAGGTCAAGATCGAAGAAAGTATCCCCGAGTACCCGATCTACCTGGTCTGTATTGACCGCAACGCTCTGACAACGACAGCCAGCGACCTTTACTACGCGATCAAAAACGTACTCTCAAAAAATCAGTCAATCGATACGTCGCGCTAGTGCGCAATCGACTCGAGCAACTTAAGAAAAACGCAACGATATGCCCAACGGTTAAGTCTGTCCCCGTTTCCTGGGGCCGGACACCCTGAACCGGAGGTCATTTGGTTTCCACCGCACAACAGCAGCCTGCGCGGCTTGCCACGTCGATTGTGTCGCTGTCGTAAAAGGGTGCGCGTGATCGATAAACGGACAATATCGCACCGAACTGACGCTGTCTTTCCCAGAGGCTGCTATGCATCATAACTAACAGTTAATCATCGAAGAAAAGCGCAAGTGCGCAGTGACAGTGTTTGCCGGATATTCGGGCCACAACAAAACTGTCACAGGAAAAATCGATGACAACTCTGCAAGCGCCTCCCCTCCGCTGCGCCGCGACGCCCTCCGTGATCGGTTCCAGGAAAGCCACAGTCGCTTGCGCTCTAGGCAATGCCCTGGAAATGTATGACTTCACGATCTACAGCTTCTTCGCTGTGGTGATCGCAAAGAACTTCTTCCCCGCACAGTCGGCAGTGGCATCGCTACTGATGTCGTTGGCCACCTTTGGTGTCGGGTTCCTCATGCGCCCGGTCGGTGCTCTGGTGATCGGTCGCTTTGCCGACCGCCGTGGCCGCAAGGCCGCGTTGAGCCTCACGATCAGCTTGATGACCTTCGGCACGGCGATGATTGCCTTCGCGCCTTCTTATCAGGATATCGGCTTGTTCGGCACCCTGATGCTGGTGGCGGGCCGCCTCACCCAGGGTTTTTCAGCAGGAGGTGAAGTAGGCACCGCGTCGGTGTATCTGATGGAATCCAGCGCTACGGCCAACCGCTGTCGCAATGTGAGTTGGCAGGCGGCCAGTCAGGGTTACGCGGCCATGGTGGGGGCTGGTCTGGGTCTGCTGCTCAACAACACGTTGAGCGTCGAGGACCTCGAAAGCTGGGGTTGGCGCATTCCCTTTGTGCTGGGGCTACTGATCGGGCCGCTGGGCTGGTACATCCGTCGCTGCCTGCCGGAGACACACGAAGCCCACCCGACCCAGCGCGAAGGTCGGTTGCGCGACCACATCGATCTGCGTCACACCCTGCTGGCGACTGGCCTGATGGCCAGCGCGACCATCGGCATCTACCTGTTCATTTTCTATATGCCCGCCTACCTGACTGTCACCCTGGGTTACCCGCAACGTAGCGCCTTGGCTATCGCCTGTGTGGCAAGTGCCTGTCTGGCTGTTATCACACCTTTGGCCGGGCGCTTTGCGGATCGACACGGCCTGCGCAAAAAACTGCTGGCCTGGACGATCACCCTGCCCGTGCTACTGGCGTGGCCAGCCTTCTACCTGCTCGGCTTGAGCACAAATTTGTGGGTGGCTATGTTGGTCATCGCGCTTCTGGTGCTGCCCGGCTGTATCGGTTCGGGTGCCTTCTTCGCCCTGATCATGGAAGCCTTTCCAAAAAATCGCCGCGCGCTCGGCACTGCCGTCAGTTACAGCTTCGGCGTTACCTTGTTCGGCGGGTTCTCCCCGTTGATCGCCACTTGGCTCACGGCGGCCCTGGATAACCCCCAGGCGCCAGCACTGTATTTACTTGTCGGCGGTGCCATCAGTTTGGCGTGCCTGGCTGCGTTCCCCGAAAACCCTGGTCGGGAGTGACCTGATGAATGCATTGACCCAAACCGGAACCCAAACCCTGGCCGAATTGGACCTGGAGACGTTCATCCAGCTGCGTCGGGAGATCCACCAAAACCCTGAATTGGGCGCAAACACCCCGCTGACCGCCGATTTGGTGGCCAGCAAGCTCGAAGACTGGGGCTACGAAGTTCATCGCGGTATCGGTGGACATGGCGTGGTCGGCGTACTGCGTCGAGGCAGCGGCACTCGCCGCTTGGGCCTGCGCGCCGACATGGATGCCCTGCCGATGCAGGAGAAAAACCGCTTCGCCCATGCAAGCAGAATCGAGGGACGCATGCACGCCTGCGGCCACGACGGCCATACCGCTACCCTGCTGGCCGCAGCGTGGCACATCGCTCAGACGCCCGATTTCAATGGCACGCTCAACCTAATTTTCCAGCCTGACGAGGAAGGCCTGGGCGGCGCCAAGGCCATGATGGATGACGGTCTTTTCAACCGTTTTCCTTGTGACGCAATTTTTGCCTTGCACAACTTGCCGGGAATACCGGTGGGTACTGCCGTGATCCAGGCAGGCCCGACCATGGCTTCTTCGGAATGCGTGCGCGTGTTTATCAAAGGTCGCGGCGGTCATGGAGCAATGCCCGAGCGCGCCATAGATCCGATACCGGTTCTGGCCAGTATGATCAACGCGATCCAGACAGTGAAATCGCGCAATCTCCGCGTCGATGAACATGCCGTGATCAGCATCGGCATGGTCGAAGCCGGCACCGTCTACAACATCATTCCTGACACGGCATCGATGCTGATCAGCGTGCGTACCGACACAGCGCAGACCGAAGGCAAAATCAATCAGCGCCTGGCGGAGATCGCCCAAGGACATGAACAGATGTTCGGCGTCGAAATTGAACTTGAAACCACGCAACTGGCGCCGGCGCTGGTCAACACGGCTGAGGAGACGGAGATGCTTCGCCATTACCTGGAGCCGCTATTCAAGCCCGGACACTTGTTGCCGCACGCGGCGAAGATCATGGCGACAGAAGACTTCGCGTGGATGTTGACAGAGGTTCCAGGCTGCTACTTCTTCCTGGGCAACGGCGAAGGCGAGTTTCATGGCTGCTCCGTGCATAACCCCCACTACGACTTCAATGACGAGTTGATTCGTATCGGCTCCGACTGCTGGTTGAAACTTGTGAAGGATTATCTCCACTGAGGTCGCAGGCTTGGGTCCGCATCTTCATCGATAGTTGATGACTTCAAAGTGCTCGAGCCGCTAAACCGGCACCCAATAGCTGAACGACCACCATCAGGCCTCTGCGGCCTGATGGGCAAGTCGGGCCACGCCCTGCCCGCGCAAAAACTCCAAAACGATGACTAGGCGACTTACTTCTTATCTGCCCTAAAAACAACAACAGGCATGGTCTATGTATCGCACAGGTAACTTGGCATTATTCACCGTCGGCACGCTGGCGGCCGCAGTTCTTACTTCCAACGTCCATGCCGAGGAACAAGGTTTTCTGGATGACAGCTCACTGACGCTCAATACCCGTCAGTGGTACTCACACGAGGTCGGCCACAAGGCCACTTATTTCAAACTGCAAACACCAGACGGGGTACGCATACTGCGTGACCGCACGGCCTGGCTGGAAGGCTTCAGGCTCGACTTCGTCTCCGGCTTTACTCAAGGGCCGGTCAAGTTCGGGCTGGATCTTTCGACCTTCTCGGCAGTGGCGCTGGAGCGCAGCCGCATAGCGGCGGCGGGCGGCAGTAATCGATTGTTGGTCGACAAGGACGGCGATGTAGTCGATGACTGGAGCAAACTTGGCATTGCGGCGCTGAAGTTCAAGGTCGCCGACACACTGCTCAAGGTTGGCAGGCAGCAAGTCAGGACACCGATGATGTCTTACACCGACACCCGTACATTGCCTTCAACGTTCAATGGTGTGTCTCTGGAAAGTCATGACGTCGAAGGTTTGACGATCAAGTCTGGCTACTTCGACAAGGGCTCGCCGCGTACCGGGGCCGGAAGCCAGGATTTGAGTCCCACTTACGGTTCGCCCCTGGTCACCAGTGACTTTAACGCCTACGCCGGGGCCGACTATGTGTCGAGCGCTGGCTGGCGCAGCAGCGCCTATGTCTCCCGCTTCGATGATATCTGGGATCGCGAGTATTTGGGCCTGGGCACGAAAACCAACTGGGGATCGGTTAACGTCGATGTGCAATTGGACGCCTACAATACCCAGTCGAGTGGTCGCGAAATTGGCGGCACAATCGATCAGCAGGCCTACGGTCTAAGTATCACTCCCCAATGGCGCAACCACTCGTTGAAAATTGGCCTTCAACAGATCAAGGGCGACGAATATTTCGATTATCCCTTCGAGTCCAATGCCATCAGCCTGCCCAACACCATGATGTCCTTTTTCAACGGCCCCAATGAGCGCTCGATAGGGATGTTCTACAACAATGATTGGGTGGCCTATGGTCTGCCTGGTCTCAAGACAACGCTCTGGTACATCAAGGGCATGGGCATCGACGGCAGTCATTACGACGGTGGCCCGAACGGCATCTACAACTCGGTACTCAAGCAGCGCGGTGAGAGTCACTATGAAGTGGGGGCCAATGCCAGCTACACGGTGCAATCGGGCACTTTCAAGAACATCAGTCTGATCACCAGTTACTCTTCGCACCGTGCCAGTGAATATCAACTGGAAGGCAATCTTGATGAATTCAGGCTTATCGTCAATGTACCGATCAAGGTGTTCTAGTTTGTCACACCGCATGTTCGCACGATGAAACGGCGAAACAGCCGCAAGGTGCAAAACCGGCCTTGCGGCGCATCCACCTAGCAGAATCATTTTGCGCATCTGCAGGTAATGGATCAGTTCGAACAATGTTTTGGTCGCAGTTATCGGCCATGGCCGCGTGTGACACCCCCTTGCGCCAAATCCTCAGGGAAGTTGTCTTCTACCCGCTTTAGCCTGCGGCACGCTTTTCCGGCCTACCCCTGAACATCTGGCTCAACTGCATTCACTGCATCCAGCTGAGCGCTCATGCGATGCAAGAAACCAATTAGCGTTTCAATTTCTGCTTTCTCAAGATTTGCCAGGAGCAGCCTCTCTCTCTCAAGGGCCGTCACCAGCACTTGGTCATGCAGCTTACGACCTGACGGTGTCAGAGATACGGTGTATCGGCGAGCGTCCTCCACATCGACTTGCGTAGACACATGACCCTCGAGCTCTAACAACTTCAGCGCTCTGCTCACGGCACTTTTGTCCAGCCCAATGACCTGAACCACCCGGTTTGCGCTTATTTTGTCTTCTACAGCAAGCATTGCCAGCACCCGCCACTCAACGATTCCGATCCCGAAGTGCTTGCGGTAGCAAGCTGAAGCACCGCTCGCCATCTTGTTGGTCAGCGAGGTCAGCAATGCAGGAACGTATTGATCAAGATTCAGGGGAGAGGGTTGGGTCATGACGAATGGTTCCTGACAGTCGATATAATTAGTTGACACCGCAACCAAAATGCTTAGGATAAGAATCACACAACGATTGCACGTGTGCATCATAAGCGCGCGACAAAACAATAAAAAATTCAGAGGTACCGTGTAATGACTTTCCTGCTCCGATCCCCCTCTTGTTGATCTGCACGCTTAACGCATTTAGCCGCTAACGCCGGCACAACATCCGTTTGCCTTCAAACACTGCACATCCGCGGTGGGGTTACGCTCATGCTCGAAGTTTATGTATCTCGTAAAATATCTGAAGCTGCTGGTGTCTGCAGCTTCGAACTGTTGGCTACCAACGGTGCTGAACTGCCGGCGTTCTCTGCCGGGGCACATGTCGACGTACATGTGGCTCCAGGCATTACTCGGCAGTATTCGCTGTGCAACGCTCCCCACGAACGCGGCAGGTACTTCATTGCGGTACTTGACGAGCCCGCGTCTCGTGGCGGATCCAGAAGCATGCATGCCCATGTTTCAGTGGGTTCGGTTCTCTCCATTGGCATGCCCCGAAATCTCTTCGATCTAGACCTTTCAGGCAGGCGCTATGTCTTGTTCGCCGGTGGTATCGGCATCACTCCGATTCTCGCTATGGCGCACACCTTAATCGCAGCGGGCAAGCTCTTTGAGCTTCACTATTGTGGTCGATCCATTGAGCGATTGGCATTTCTGGGAATCCTGAATGAAGCGCCTTTCGCTGATCATCTCCGGATTCATGTTGATAATGGCCCGGCTGAGCAACGCCTGGATGCTGGTCGGATCCTGGCGAATCCAGTCGCTGGCGATCAGCTGTACGTCTGCGGCCCATCTGGGTTCATGTCACACATTCAATCCACCGCGAAGGCGTCTGGATGGCGTGACCAACAGATCAATCGGGAAGACTTTAGCGCCCCACCTCAGGTTCTCGAAGGCGATCGGCCGTTTGAAATCGAGCTGTCCCGCTCGGGTCGTGCACTCGAAGTTCCCGCGCAAAAGACCGTTCTTGAAGTGCTGCTTGAGCACGATGTGGAGGTTCAAAGTTCCTGCGAGCAAGGCATCTGCGGCGCTTGTATTACTCGCGTTCTGGCGGGTGAACCTGACCATCGGGATCAGTATATGAACGTTCTGGAACATGCTCGCAACGACAGCTTTACACCTTGCTGTTCCCGCTCTAACAGTCCACGCCTTGTGCTGGATCTGTGACCCCTGACAAGAACAACCTGAGAATCGGAGATCGCCATGAGTACGCCGCAAACCCAGTCCCTTGCCTATGAAGTTGGAGCACTGACCGAGCTACCCAAGTTCCCACTTAACCAATGGTACGTCGCAGGATTTTCCTGGGAGCTCAAGGACAAGCCAGTGGGCAGAACCTTGCTCAGTCATCCCGTTGTTCTGTTCCGCACAGCAGATGGTCAGGTGGCAGCCCTGGAGGATCGCTGCTGCCATCGAGCGCTGCCTCTCTCTCACGGTAGCCTGGAAGAGCAAGGCGTGCGCTGTGGCTATCACGGACTGCTGTTCGACGGTAAAGGACAATGCCTGGAAGTGCCCGGTCAGGCGAAAATTCCTGCCAAAGCAAAAGTTCCTGCTTATCACGTCCAGGAACGCGATCAGATCATCTGGATCTGGTTTGGTAGCACTGATCAACAGGAGCCCGCCAGTGAGCCTCCGGCATACGACATCCACACCGAGGGCGAATATCTCTTCGAAGGGGACGTTTACCACTATGACGCGCCCTACCAGCTCATCCATGACAACCTCCTTGATCTGAGCCATCTGGGCTACGTGCACCTGCGCACTATCGGCGGCAATGCGAAAATCCACATGAATGCGCAAATGCGTGTCGAAAGTGATGAGGCCACTGTGAAGGTGACTCGTCACCTGCCGGATTCGGTACCGCCCCCCACCTACACCGCAGCCTATCCTTTCCACGGCCAAGTGGATCGTTGGCAGGAAATCGAGTTCCAGGTGACGCATCTGCGCATTTGGACAGGGGCGGCTGATGCAAACACAGTGTCGCTCGATGACCCAAAGCGCGGAGGATTCCATATGCGCGGTTTCCACGGCGTGACCCCGGAAACGCAAACCACCAGCCACTACTTCTGGACGATCGCATCCAATCCGAAGAGCAATTCTAAAGAAGTGATGGCGAAGGTCGTCGAACAGACAGCCATGACCTTTGATGAGGATAAGGTCGTTATCGAAGCTCAGTACCGGAACATGCTCGAGTTCGGCCCCAAGCCGATGGTCGACATCCATGTGGACGTGGGAGCAAACCGCGCACGCAAGATAATCGAGCAACTCCGCAAAGCCTCTCGATGATCAATCAAGAAAACCGTCCAGAACAGCACTGTTGACCAGGTCTCACATTCTCATGAACACAAACCAGCCCGGTGAACTTCGCCTACGGGCATCGAAGGACTTTATGGATCTCGGAAACCACCTGCATCGTTGCGTCTTCGATCGTTCCTTCATTACGGCATAACACCCAGCCGTGATCTGCAACCGCTCGCTCGAACGCCTGGGTACAAGCGACCTGTTCTTCCAGCTTGTGGATCACGGTACTGCTCAGCCCACGCCGGCGTGCCGCGGCCCTCGCCCATGAAATTTCAGGGGTGGTGACAACTCCGACGTGCAGGTCTGGCACTTGTACGTTTCGATCAATGTTCAACTGGAGAATTTCCGCAAACGGGACTATCCGGCGAAACGCGGCATCAGACGGGTACCAGCGATCGATCAGGACGATGCTGCCTGGTGGCTGTTTAGCCAGCACATGCCGGGAAATCCAGTTACGGCTATCAGCCAGGCGCTCACAAACTTCCAATTCCAGATCCCGGGAGGGATGCCTGACGAGTTTGTTCACGAGGGCCATTGTTTCACCCCTGTAGGGATCGCTTTTTTTTTCGCAAAGCCGGATCACCATTTTGTTGTCTGCCCTCAGTACTTTCGTAACGGCCTCCAACAATGTGGTTTTTCCGGCTCCCTTGGGCCCATCCAGAGAAACAAACAGCGGACGATTCATTCTTCAAACAACGATTGATATACGATTTTTTGGCCCGGTTCGTTCGCTGCAACCGCTTGGCGCGACTACGCGAATCGAATGGAGGGTGCTTGAGAGTAGACATTGATCAACACTCTAACGTAGTTTCCGGCCGGCTGTATGCAGCATGCCGAAAGGTGTCATACCCAACTATGCGGCGCCAGATATGTGCTTCTCAGGATTTCACAAATGCCAGGAGGTCGGCATTCAGGCGCTCTTTGTGGGTGTCCGTAATGCCATGAGGTGCGCCTTCGTAGACGATTAATGTGCTGTTCTTGATCAGTTTGGCCGATGCGCGGCCAGCTGCATCGATGGGCACGATTTGATCGTCATCTCCATGGATGATCAGTGTTGGCACATCGAACTTCTTCAGATCCTGGGTGAAATCGGTTTCCGAAAATGCCTTGATGCTGTCATACGTATTTTTGTGGCCACCCAACATGCCTTGCATCCACCAAGCATTGATGACGCCTTGCGATGGCTTCGCACCAGGGCGGTTGTAGCCAAAGAATGGTCCGCTCGGGATGTCGATGAACAACTGCGATCTGTTGGCCAGGAAGGCTTCGCGAATGTCATCGAATACTTTGATGGGCAAACCGCCGGGATTGGCTTCGGTTTTGATCATCAGGGGCGGCACGGCGGAAATGAGCCCGGCCTTCTTCACGCGCTTGGTGCCATGACGACCGATGTACCTCGCCACCTCGCCTCCGCCCGTGGAGAAACCGAACAGGGTCGCGTCCTTCACATCCAGGTGGTCGAGCAACTGCGCAAGATCATCCGCATAGTGATCCATGTCATTGCCGTCCCAGGGTTGGCTGGAGCGGCCATGACCACGCCGGTCGTGGGCGATGCAGCGACAGCCGTTGGAGGCAAGGTGAAACATCTGCGATTCCCAACTGTCCGCGTCGAGCGGCCAGCCATGGCTGAAGACCACAACCGGGCCTGTGCCCCAATCCTTGTAATAGATATCTACGCCTTCTTGGGTGGTGAAAATACTCATGGTTTTACGCACTCCTTTGGAGGTTTTCTGGGTGGATGCAGGTGTAGCGGATTGCGAGGCCGCCAGGCTCAAGCCCGGCATCCAGGCTCCGATCGCCAGCACTGCGCCGCCCATGAGGAGCGCGCGCCGGGCTTCATCGATGTCGATTTTTTGTTTTGTCATGATTTCCTCGAACTGTTGCGATGACTGAAGCCTCACTGCGTGGACGATCAAGTGCGTATGCCCATAGCCCGATACGCTCATAGCATGCGCAAATCGATCAGATATGAACTACGTAAATTCGGCAATTTGAAAGGTTGCAGGTCGTTTTCAGAGTCTTACGATTCCATCGAAAATTTGTGCTATTTGCCTGTTTTACGTAGTGCCGCCATTGAGATCGCGAGAGTCTTTATCAATCTGACCGAGCTTGATAGCAGGTTGAAATGGAAAAGCCCCTGGCCACGCTCCCGAGTTGCAATCCCACGCCGCCGACCGCAGGGGGCGGCTGGCAGCAACTGACGCGCCAAAGCAACATCGCCAAGGTGATGGAGCTACTTCAACGTTATGAGGAGCGACCGATCGGTTTGTCACAGCTGTGCCGCGATGCGGGTGTGAGCGAGCGCACATTGCGCTCGATTTTCAAGGAGATGTTCGGTGTCGGGCCTAATCGCTACCTGCACATTCGACGCCTGCACCTGGTTCGAGTAGCGCTGTCGATCGCCGGTCCGGATACCGGATCTGTTGGTCAGATAGCTCTACGATTCGGCTTTACCGACAGTGGCCGCATGGCGTCCGACTACAACAGGCTGTTCGGTGAGTACCCCAGCACAACCCTGATGCGAACGCTGCGGTGAGCGCCGGCGTCTATGCAGAGGTCAACGCCTTCGCGTTTTTAAGCGATTGCGCCGGCAGCAATCCAAAGTACTGGCGGTACAAACTGGCGAACCGGCCAAAATCCCAGACGCCAAAGCGCGCACAGATACTGGTGATCGTATCCTCGGGGCCAGCGTGACGGATGGCGTCGCGAATCCCGTGCAAGCGGCG
This sequence comes from Pseudomonas sp. ES3-33, assembly GCF_000952175.1. Taxonomy (NCBI): domain Bacteria; kingdom Pseudomonadati; phylum Pseudomonadota; class Gammaproteobacteria; order Pseudomonadales; family Pseudomonadaceae; genus Pseudomonas; species Pseudomonas sp. ES3-33. The sequence goes on from NZ_JZRI01000044.1 coordinate 178,704, forward strand.
AATCATCAGATATCGGTGCGGGCTCATGCCCAGGTACTCGTTGAAGACATTGCGCACAGTACGTTCCGAGGCGCAGGTCGCCTGACAGATGTCTTCGGTATAAACCGACTGGGTCTCCAGCGTATCCAGTAACTCCAGCGCACGCTTGAGGATATCCTTGTGATCGCGATGGTGCCGTGGGGCGGCGTGCAGTGGGTCCACTGGCAGCAGCATGCGAAACACTACATCCATCACCTCCCGACGCGCGGCCTCCTCTGCCCCCTCGGTGTGCAGAACCTCGGGTGACTGGGCCTCGATCTGGAACAGACGCCGCGCCAGCCACAGCAACGGACCGAGATTGCGCTGGGCATTGCTGACCAGGTTGCGATGCAGTACGCAAAAGTCGAATTCATCTTCGCGCACCGAGGCCCAGCGCAGCACCAACTCGCAGGACATCGCCACCGTCAGCCAACTGGCCGGGCTTTTCGCGTTGATGTGGAACATGGCATTGGGCACCATCCAGCCGATGCGTCGGCGATTGAACGGATGGCCGTCGACCAAGGTGGTCTCATGCCCCGTCAGCGGCAGGAAGATGTTGAAGTAACCGGGCAGCCCAATGCCTGTGTAAACCGTACCCGCGCCTTCGCGCCCGCTCATCAGTGCCACGCCGTTCAAATCGACCACGTTGAGTTGCCAGTTGCGTTGTTGCCGAGTGCGCAGCACGTAGCGACCTTGCACCCCGTACAACGCCTCTTCGAATTCGTCGAATTCCGAGCAGATCAGTTGCACCGCCGCACCTCACCGGTCCCGAAACAGTGGAAGGCAGCCTCCGTGCCAGATCAGTCCAGGTGCTCAGCATAGACGACGAAAACGGCAGGCGGATGGAAGACCATGGCCGCCCATCCGCCTGCCCGGTGCAGTGGATCAACGGCTCAGGTATTCGCTGGTGGAAATGACCGGCGCGTAACCGAAACTCAGTGCAGCCATGAACGCGGCATGCACGTGCGCGGCGGGCACCTTGACCCCGTTAAACTCAAGATCGAGCGTGGCACAGGCGTCGTGCAGTACGGTGGTGGTGTAGCCGAAGTCGATCGCTGCGCGGGTCATGCCGTCCACGCACATGTGGCTCATATTACCGACGACCACCACTTCGTTGACCCCGTGCTGATCGAGTATGGCTTTCAGTTCGGTCTCACGGAACGAATTGATGAAGTGCTTAAGCACCACGGGCTCGTCTTCGCGATTTTTTGCGCTTTCGTGTATCTGCGCCCCCTCACTGCCGGGGCGGAAAAAAGGCGCATTTTCGTCCTTGAATTCGTGACGAATATGCACCACCAAATCGCCGCGCTCACGAAACCGATCAATCACTCGCGCCGCCTGGGCTGCCGCGTCCTCGACGTGCGAAAGAGCCCATCTGCCACCTGGAAAATAATCGTTCTGGATATCAACGACCACCAGTGCTTTCTTGTTCGAATCAGTACTGCCCATGATTTTTCTCCCAATCGCGTATTATAGAAATGGGTGGCCTGCAGGGCTTGTTCCTTCAAGTTGGCCGCACGCCCTTGGACTTACTTCGCATTTTCCAGTTCTTGCGCTACAAGACTCAGACCAAGTGCTTGCGCCACTCCATCACCGTAAGCAGGATCGGCCTTCGAGCAATTGACGATATGCCGATGCTTGATCATCACCGGAGCGTCACCCATAGCCCGTGCCGTATTCTGAAACAACAGGTGCTGCTGAAGCGGCGTCATGAGTCGAAAGAGATTACCGGGCTGCTCGTAATGATCTTCGACCACACTCTGATCCCAATGGGCCGCGTCGCCATCTAGCGACAGTGCCGGCTCGTGGAGTTGCCGGTGATCCTGCCACTCGCCAAAACTATTGGGAAAATAGGACAGCGTTGAACCGAGGTTGCCGTCAGTGCGCATGGCACCATCGCGGTGGTAACTGTGGAATGGACACCGTGGCGCGTTGACCGGGATATGATTGAAGTTCACGCCCAGCCTGTAGCGCTGCGCATCACCATATGAAAACAGGCGAGCCTGAAGCATTTTGTCTGGCGAAAAACTCACGCCAGGCACAACGTTAGCGGGCGAAAATGCCGCTTGTTCAACCTCGGCAAAATGGTTTTCAGGGTTCCGGTTTAGCTCCAGTACTCCTACCTCCTGAAGTGGAAATTCGCCATGTGGCCACACTTTGGTCAAGTCAAAGGGGTTGTGACGATGGGTACGAGCCTGTTCCTCTGTCATGGTTTGTATGCACAGTTTCCAGCGTGGAAATTCGCCGCTCTCAATGCATTCATAGAGATCGCGCAAGTGACTCTCGCGATCACTGCCAACGACATCCGACGCCTCACCGTCACTGAGATTGGTGATGGTCTGCTGGCTGACGAAGTGAAACTTGGTCCATACACGCTCATTGTGGGCATTGATCAGGCTGAAGGTGTGGCTGCCGAAACCATGCATGTGCCGATAACTGGCGGGTATGCCGCGATCGCTCATGACGATTGTTACCTGATGCAGCGCTTCGGGCAGCAGTGTCCAAAAATCCCAGTTGTTGGTTGGCGAGCGTAGCCCGGTGCGGGGGTCGCGCTTGACCACATGGTTCAGGTCGGGAAACCTTAGCGGATCGCGGAAGAAGAACACCGGGGTGTTGTTGCCAACGATGTCCCAGTTACCTTCGTCGGTATACAGCTTTACCGCAAAGCCGCGAATGTCTCGCTCCGCATCGGCCGCGCCGCGCTCCCCCGCCACCGTGGAAAAACGCACAAATGCCGGCGTCTGCTTGCCGACCTCGGCAAATAGACTGGCTTTGCTGAAATGGCTGATATCGGCGGTGACGGTGAAGGTTCCGTAGGCACCGGCACCCTTGGCATGCATGCGCCGCTCCGGAATAACTTCCCGGTCGAAATGTGCCAGCTTTTCCAGCAGCCAAATATCCTGCAACAGCGCAGGCCCGCGTGGCCCGGCAGTCTGGATATTGAGGTTATCGACAACCGGGGCGCCGGTGGCGTGAGTCAGGTTTTTATCGTTCATCAGGTTGACCTCTCAGGGCACTAACGAAGCAATTCGACCAGATCGCTAGTGGTAACGATGGCATGCGCGTATGTCGGTCCATTGATCTCATGCGCCGCGTTCGGCGTTATTGGGCCCTTTAGGCCTCAGGGCTTTTCCTTGGCATTCCATGTCCCCGGCAAAGAAAGATCACCCGATGCGACATCCCATACCGAACTCACACACAGCAGCGGGTCGTGCAGGTCGGCGTTAACCTTGAGCCCTGCCGTCACACCGTCGTATTTGAAGTTATCGGGAAATCCAACAGCTGCCAGGGGCACTTGGATAGTCACTGTGTCCTTGCCGACATTGAGTCCATAACCTGGAGAATCGATATACAGCGGAACGCCAGGCCAAGTCGCCGGCATCTTCGGTTTCATTCCTTCGGGAATATCACGGACTTTCAGACCGCTGGGCCCACAACTGGCTTCTTTGGTCAGGACGACCCAATGGGAATGCCACAAGCCACCATCATTGTCTTTTTTGCCGTCGTTGTTCTCATCCAGCTGCGGGGTATCGTCGAAGTCAGGGTGCGACGTCAGTGCCAGCGCGAGGATCCCGGACTTGGCTTCGAACCCTACGGCGTCGCTGCCCAGACTGGTTGGCCAGACATAACTGTAAACGTCCGAACCAGCGAATTTTCCGGTGGATTTCGGCGTGCTACTGCCCGCTGTTCCGGCGACAACTTGCTGAAAGACAAGATTATCGCCTTCTCGATAAATATGCGTGTGGACCAGATCAAACGCAGCATCTGATTGGCCTTTAGCGCTGTTGATGCCCCCCGGTTCATGGGCCATCAAAGGCAAGCTCACCGCTGAGCACATAATCAAACACGATAAACGTCGCATGCTTCGCCCCTCGAATTAAATGATTCGATCAGTGCACCGGGGGCTTTCGCGTCAGTTTCGCCAGCATTATTTAGTCCGGTAACTGCTGGTAGCACTCAGCCGTTTGGCACCATTGGTATCTTGTGAACGAGCGGATGATCCGGAAATACCAACACGCGAGCTACGTAAAAACGGCAAATTGCGAGGAGCGCGCCTCTGATGATGAACACGTCACTGGAGCGGATATCCGCTAAATAAGGAATGGATGATATTTTGACGAATTCAGGATGCTAAAATCGAACTGCGCCGTTGACAGTTTTGTCACAGCGAAGCCGCCAATCCAGAAGTTGCTGCTGCAATAGTCAGCCGGGGTTACTTCATCATTGAGCTACAGGTTGCTAGGAGAAATCAGATGAAAGCGTATCAGCCCCTGAACTGCGACCTGCATGACTACCTGGAGATAGCCTGTATGCACCATTACGACTTGCATATCGAACTGCTCCGAGGACCGGCTTTCGTGGCCAGGGCGCTGACCACACGGACCGCTCCGAGCAAGGAAGAATTTCTCGTTGTGGAGAATGAAGGCGGCAAGGTCGAGTTACGACTCGACCAATTGCTGGCAATAACACCACTCGACTCCAATGCCAGTTTCGGTCGAATAGCGCTCGCAGGGGCCTAGCAACAAGCCCGCCCCCGCACCCTACCGACAGACAATCCCAGCGAGTACGAGGGGGAGTAAAGCCATGAGGGTACGTGCCAGCTGGAAGTCCTCTACGCCTGGCTCAGCGGCGCAGGAACCGACTCACTAACAGCACCACTGCTGCACCTATCGCGAGTGCAGCCACCGGTTTTTCCTTAACAAACGTCGATACGTTGTCGAGTGTGTCGCCATAGGTTTTGGTCAGTTGACCAGCAACCTGGTGTCCAGCACCTTCAGCTTCAATCTTCGAATCGCCCAACAACCTGCCGACCGCGCTCTGCGCCTTGCCGGCGAGTTTTTCCGCAACACCTTCGACCTGTTCACTCTTCATGATTCACCCAACCTTTGCGTGTAAGTGGCCAGCTCAGGGTCGACCCAAGCCAGGGGATATTTGCACAGCGTTAGGGGGATAGGCGTAATGATAAGTTCAAAGTTGATGACTCATTTCGCGAAGAGCTGACTCATATCCTTGAACGCCTTGAACTCAAGGGCATTACCGCAGGGGTCAAACAAAAACATGGTGGCTTGCTCGCCGACCTGCCCCTTGAAACGAATGTAGGGTTCGATCACAAACTGCGTGCCAAAAGACTTCAGGCGCTCGGCCAGTACTTCCCATTCTGCCCAGCCCAAGATGATGCCAAAGTGCGGAACAGGTACGTCATGGCCGTCTACCGGGTTGCTATGGACGCTGTCCTGGGAAGTGGTTTTCGGGTGTTCGTGAATAACCAGTTGGTGGCCATAAAAGTTGAAGTCGACCCATTGGTTGCTGGAACGACCTTCCTCGAGGCCGAACACTTCGCCGTAAAAAGTGCGTGCAGCAGCGAGATCGTAAACGGGGATTGCGAGGTGGAAAGGCGCGAGGCTCATCAGAACTCCAATACAGTTGTTGTTGGCCAGGAAGCAGCGATTGCGCACTCAACCAGGTCGTGAAATCCCATGTTGGCGCAGTTTGCGATACAGCGTATTGCGGCTAATCCCCAATCGGGCGGCAACACGAGCGACGTGCCAGTGTTCCGCCTCAATCAAGGTTAGCAGCGTCTGCCGTTCCGACACTCCCAGTGGGTTCTCGGCCAACACGGCAGGCGCTGCCGGCAGCAACTCCGCCACGTCTTGCAGAGTGACACGTCCCTCCAGCGCCAATGCGACCAGTGTGCGCAGGCACGTGCGCAGTTGCCGGACATTGCCCGGCCAGGGATGCGTCAGCAAGCGTTCTCTCACGCCTGTCTCCAGGCGAATCCTTGTACCTTTTGACTCTTCGCGCAGCAGCAGGTCGAGTAACCGGCCCTTGTCCGAACGCTCACGCAACGGCGGCAGCTGCACGGCGAAGCCGGCGACGCGATAAAACAGATCTTCGCGAAAACGCCCCTCGGCCACACAGGCTTGCAGATCCTGGTGGCTGGCACAGATAAGCCGTATGTCGAGCGCACGTACCGTAGCGCCGCCCAGGGGCACCACCTGACGCTCCTCCAGCACACGCAGCAGCCGGGTCTGTAACGCGAGTGGCATATCGGCTATTTCATCAAGGAACAGAATGCCGCCATGGGCCTGCTCCAGCTTGCCGATCATCCCGTCCTTGCGTGCGCCGGTGAAGCTGCCACCGCGATAGCCGAACAGCTCGCTCTCGATCAGCGTTTCTGGAATGGCCGCACAATTGATCGCCACAAACGGTTGACTGGCTCTGGAACTGGCGCGATGCAGCGCTGCGGCAAAGGCTTCTTTGCCGGTACCGGTTTCGCCCTGTAGAAACACCGGTACGTCACGCTCCAGAACTCGTAATGCGCGAGCAAAGCCACGTTGCAGGCGCGGGTCTTCCAGGCACACGTGCACGTCGTTGACCGGGGCAGTTGCAGGCGTGACGAGAGGCGCATGGCGCAAGGGCTCTCGCAACTGTCCGTAGAACTGGCGTCCGTCCAGAAGGCGCATTGGCCAGCAGACACTCGGTTGCGAGCTGGCTTGACTCATCACCTGATCGATAGGCGTCTCCAGCAGCATCGTCAGCGATTGCCCCACCACCTGCTCACGGCTGAGGCCCAGCAGGTTCAGCGCAGCATGATTGACTGAATGGATACAGGCACTTTCGTCAAAGCTGAGCAGCCCTTCGCCCAGCAGCCCGACGAAGCCTGCTTCAGGGTGAAAACGCAGCAAGTACCGTTGCGGATCATGCCCCAGGAAATAACAGCTCTCGATCAAGTTGGCTGTGAGGTTGGTCAACGCCATGGCTTTGAAGTGCTGCTGAAGACCCGGTTCCTCGCGCACGGATGAGAGGTTAAGAACGGCGAGCAACTCTCCGCTCGCATCGAATATGGGGCTGGCCGAACACGTCAAGCCGGCGTGCTTGCCACGGAAGTGCTGATCACGACGGATGGTGACGTGCTGTCGCTCGACCAGGCAGGTGCCGACACCGTTGGTGCCCTCGCAATCCTCGCTCCACACCGAACCAAGCCACAGTCCAGAACGCTGGAATTCGACTCGTTCGGATTCGTTGAACACGCTGTCAATCGCCACACCACGAGCATCGGTGAGTAGCACCACGTGGCCGTCACCCCCCAGTTGGTGGTGCAGGCTGGTCATCTGCCAGTGCGCTACGGAGATGATGTGTTCCAGGGGCGCGCGGTGATCCAGCAGGCGTGGGTGCTCAACTACATTCGGCGCGCGGCGGCTGGCGGGATCGAGCTGATGCTGATCCAGGCAACGACGCCATGACCGGGTAATAGCCAGGTCAGTCGTATGGCCATGGCTGGCAGGGATGCCCTGTACAGCTTGCAGCACCTGTTGTGCATGGGCGTTGATAAAGGCCGGCTTCATTGTTCTTGTTCTCCGCTACGGTCAGGACACGGGGCTGTTGCCAGCTTATAGGAAAAGCCGACCGAGAGCGCCCCATGCACCGCGTGACACTCTGTCATCCACCATTCCCTAAATCGTGACATAGACCCGAGTCAAAGCCTGAGCCGCAGCGCTTCAGCCGCTCTGCAACGGGCCTCTCATAAAGGTGGCCCGAGCCTTGCTCCAGGGCAAGTTGTCACAAAAACAACAAGAACGGGAGAAGCCCATGAACATCGCTGTCGAAACACCCCTGCACACGCCAACTGCCCAGCTCGCGGGCTGGGTCGACAACCTCGGCGAGCGTCTCGCCCAACGCGACCTGGACGGCGCGCTGCAATTGTTTGCCGAAGAGTGTCACTGGCGTGACCTGCTGCTTTTCAGCTGGAACCTGGTGACCCTGGAAGGCAAGCCTGCTATCCGCGACATGCTCGAAACACGCCTTGATCAAACTCGGCCCGAGCAATGGACACTCGAAGGTGATGCCACGCTCAACAACGGTGTGCTCGAAGGTTGGATCAGCCTGGAGACCGCTACGGCGCGAGGTAAAGGCTACGTCAGGCTGAAGGAGGGCCTGTGCTGGACGCTGCTGACCACCATGCGCGAGCTCAAAGGCTTTGAAGAACCCAGGGGCCGCCGTCGCCCGATGGGTGCCAATCATGGTCACGCCCATGCCGACAAACGCAACTGGCTGGAACGCCGTCGTGACGAAGAAGCATCACTGGGCATCACCACCCAGCCGTACTGCCTGATCGTGGGTGGCGGCCAGGGTGGGCTGGGGCTCGCCGCACGGCTCAAGCGAATGGGCGTGCCAACGCTGATCGTCGACAAGGCCGAGCGTCCTGGCGATCAGTGGCGCGGCCGTTACAAGTCGCTGTGCCTGCATGACCCGGTCTGGTACGACCATATGCCCTACCTGCCCTTCCCCGATCACTGGCCGGTCTTCACCCCAAAAGACCAGATCGGCGACTGGCTGGAGATGTACACCAAAGTCATGGAGCTCAATTATTGGCCGCGCACCGAGTGCGTGAGCGCCAGCTTTGACGAGCAAAGTGGCACCTGGACGGTGGACGTTCAACGCGATGGTGAGCGCGTGACGCTACAGCCTGCCCAGTTGATCCTCGCCACCGGCATGTCTGGCGTACCCAACGTTCCTGTTTATGCGGGTGCCGAGGTTTTCAACGGCCAGCAGCATCATTCCAGCCGCCATCCCGGCGGAGACGCCTGGCGCGGCAAGCGCGCGGTGGTCATCGGTGCCAACAATTCGGCTCACGATATCTGCGCCGACCTGGTGGAGAACGGCGCCGAGGTGACCATGGTGCAACGGTCCAGTACCCACATCGTGCGCTCCGATAGCTTGATGGATCTGGTCTTCGGTGGGCTCTACTCTGAAGACGCCCTGGAGTCAGGCCTGACCACGGACAAGGCCGACATGCTGTTCGCCTCGATCCCTTACAAGGTGATGCCAAGCTTTCATCAACCCGTCTTTGCCGCGATCAAGGAGCGTGACAAAGACTTCTACGAGCGCTTGACCAAGGCCGGTTTCATGCTCGATTTCGGTGACGACGAGTCTGGCCTTTTCATGAAATACGTACGCCGTGGTTCTGGTTACTACATCGACGTGGGCGCCTCGGAACTGATCGCTAACGGGACGATCAAGCTCAAGAGCGCGCCGGGCCTGGGTGTGGAACGCATCGAAGCAGATGCCGTCGTACTCAACGATGGCAGCCGACTACCGGCCGACCTGATTGTCTACGCCACGGGCTATGGCTCAATGAATGGCTGGGCGGCGAAGCTGATTTCCCAGGAAGTCGCGGACAAGGTCGGCCGCTGCTGGGGCTTGGGTTCAGGGACCACGAATGATCCTGGCCCGTATGAGGGCGAACTGCGCAACATGTGGAAGCCCACGCAGCAGCAAAACCTCTGGTTCCACGGTGGCAACCTGCATCAGTCACGGCATTATTCGCTGTACCTGGCGTTGCAGCTGAAGGCGCGTTTTGAAGGCATCGACACATCCGTCTACGGCCTGGCGAGCAGTCATCACACTGGATGAGTAAAATGGCGCCCGGCCGGGGTTGGGCGCTTCTCCATGAGCATCAGGCTGTCCGTCCTCCGGCCCATTAACGGGTCAGATTCAAACCTCCAGAAGCCGCTTCGTCATCGTCATCGACGTTTGCAAAGATTGCCCCGTGCGCTGCAGCTTGTTCAGCAAACTGGCACCCAACCAAAGTTGGTAGAGGGTTTCGGCCAGCTGACGAGCGTCGGCATCCGGAAGACTTTTATCCAGCTGGCCCTGTTCCAGGCAAGTCGTGATGCGCGCAACGATGCGCTCAGCGCCATCGCGTAGCGTGAGGCGCATCGATTCGGAAAGGTCGGCGACCTCTGCACTTAACTTCACCACCAGGCATTCGTCGCCATGGCCCTCCAGGGTGCAGCGGTTCTGCCAGCCCTGCCAGTAATCCATCAGCCGCTCGAAGGCATTGAGCCCGGGCAGTGTCAGACGTCTTTCCATGTCCGACAGGTAGCCGACAAAGTAATCCTCAAGCAGCGCCTGCCCGTAGAATTCCTTGGATTTGAAGTAGTGATAGAACGAGCCCTTGGGCACACCGGCAGTCTGCAGGATTTCGTTCAGGCCAACGCTGGTGAAGCCCTTTTCGGCCATCATTCGGTGGCCGGTATCGAGCAGGTGTTGGCGGGTATCGTCGTAGGTCGGTTTCATGGGGCGCAAAGTACCAAACAATAGACCAGTCGTATATTTCTGATGGGCAGGAGTTTGCCATAGAGTGCGGTCGGAAACACACCTGAAAGAATTTACTAGACGACTGGTCTAATTGGAAACTATGCTGTGCCCCTCACTCCTTCCCGGGTGTCGAAGGCGAACCCGTCCTCGGACACCCGACCAACACAGGGCGCCCTATGAAAATCTTGATGGTTCTGACTTCCCACGACCAACTTGGCAACACTGGCAAGAAAACCGGTTTCTGGCTCGAAGAGTTCGCGGCCCCCTACTACGCCTTCAAGGATGCAGGTGCAGAGATCACCCTGGTGTCGCCGGCCGGCGGCCAGCCACCGCTCGATCCAAAAAGCGATGAGCCCGGTGCGCAGACCGCCGAAACCGACCGGTTCCGTCAGGACCCTGCAGCGCAATTGGCACTGGCCCATACCGGGCGCCTGGCCGATGTCAGCGCTGACAATTTTGATGCCGTGTTTTACCCCGGTGGACATGGCCCGCTGTGGGATCTGGCTGAAGACAAACATTCCATCGCCTTGATCGAAGCCTTCGACCGCAGCCACAAGCCCCACGGCTTCGTCTGCCACGCGCCGGGCGTACTGCGTCACGTCCTCGCTGCTGATGGCAAGCCGTTGATTGAGGGTCGGGACGTGACCGGTTTCACCAATGCTGAAGAAGCAGCCGTGGGCCTGACGGAAGTCGTGCCGTTCCTGATCGAAGACGAATTCCAGCGTCTGGGCGGGCGCTTTTCCAAGGTGGCCGACTGGCAGGTTCATGTCGTCGCTGACGGCCAGTTGGTAACGGGTCAGAACCCTGCCAGCTCGGCGGCCGTCGCCGAAAAACTGCTGAAAATGCTGGCCTGACGGATATCAACTCACTGCCCAGGCACCGTGCGCGTGTTTGCACACGGTGTTTTTTTCGCCCCATCTATATTTGACTGGTCTAATACCCAGCGAACAGGTATCTCATGAAAAACAGCGCTTACTTCACACCCGTCACCCTCGGCCGGCATACCCTGAAGAACCGTATCGTTCTGCCCCCCCTCACCCGCCAGCGCAGCTCGCAACCGGGCAATATCGCCAACCCGTTGATGGCCGAGTATTACCAGCAACGCGCCAGCGCCGGCCTACTGGTCACTGAGGGCACGCAGATCGAGCCTAGGGGTCAGGGATATGCCTGGACGCCCGGCATCCACACGCCTGAACAAATCGCCGGATGGCGCACGGTCACCGAGGCTGTTCATGCCAAAGACGGCGTGATCTTCGCTCAGCTCTGGCACGTCGGGCGGGTGTCTCACACCGCGTTGCAACCTGAGGGTGCGGCACCGGTGTCAGCTTCCGCGATCGCCACCGAGCGTGTCAGCGTATTTATTGAAACAGCGCCGGGTGCCGGTGCGCTTGTTGCGCCATCCGCTCCGCGAGCGCTGAGCACGGATGAAGTCCAGGAACTGGTTCAGTTGTATATCCAGGCTGCGCGCAATGCGATGGACGCCGGCTTCGACGGCATCGAACTGCACTGTGCCAACGGCTATCTGGTAAACCAGTTCATCTCTGCTCACAGCAATGTGCGCACCGATCAGTACGGTGGCTCTCTGGGCAATCGCCTGCGTTTTCTGCGTGAAGTGGTGGCGGGCGTCGCCGAGTGCATCGGCCGGGAAAAGGTCGGCGTGCGTTTCGCGCCGCTGTTCACCACCACCGATGAAGCGCGGACCTATCTGGGGATGGTGGAGGAAGACCCGCACACGACCTACATCGAAGCGATCAAGGTGCTTGCAGATGTGGGCATTGCCTACCTGTCCATCGCCGAAGCCGACTGGGACGACGCGCCGATGATGCCGCACGCCTTTCGTCGTGCGGTGCGCGATACGTTCAGTGGCGCGATCATTTATGCCGGACGTTACAACGCCGAATCCGGCGCGCAATTGCTTGAGTCAGGCTTGGCAGACCTGGTCGCTTTCGGCCGCCCGTTCATGGCCAATCCGGATCTGCCTGCGCGGATCGCCCACGACTGGCCGCTCAACCCACTGAACCCGGCTACGGTCTACGGTGGTAATGCCGAAGGCTATGTGGATTACCCGACCTACGAGTAATCCCCTGGTTTAGCACCGCGCTCCCATTTCCCCGGGGGCGCGCATTTCCCCCTATCTCCCTTCCGTTGCCCTCCCGCGCTCTTGATCTGACGTTCTCGTTTCTACACAAAAAAATGGCTGACGCATTGTCAGGGGTTTTTTTTCAGCCTATCTTGATTAAAACCTATACAGATCAGTTACTATCGTACAACTATTAAAGAATGGACTGGGCAAGCCCGCGTTGACGATCCCTACTCCATACGCCGCGTACGACGCTGCAGCCGGCAAGTTGCATTGCGCAAAAACCGCGGCTTCATCTTTCGGCAGGTACCAGAAACCTGTACACCACGAGGCACCTGTACAAGCATGTAAGGCAACAAAATTCACCCTCAGCACCTGCTCACCCAGGGAGAACGGCAATGACCCGACGTTTGGTTTTACTGGCTTTGGTACTCAGCATTGCGAGCTGTGGCAGCGTGGATGTCGCCCACTATGCGGATCAGCAACCGGCATTAAATCTGGAGCGCTTTTTCAGCACACCGGTCAAAGCCTGGGGGATGTTTCAGAAGCGTTCCGGTGAGGTGGCCAAGCGTTTCGAGGTCGACATCGTCAGCCGTCGTGAGGGCAACAACCTGATTCTCGATGAGCGCTTCCTGTACAGCGACGGCACCCGCCAACGCCGCGTCTGGACCCTGACGCCCGAGGGCCAGGGACGTTGGAGCGGTCGCGCCGATGACGTAGTGGGTGTCGCCAAAGGCGAAATCGCCGGCAATGCCTTGCGCTGGCGTTATCGCCTGAACCTGCCGGTTGACGGCACAACCTATGAAATGAGCATGGACGACTGGATGTACCTGATGGACGAGGACACGTTGATCAACCGCACCAGCATGTCCAAGCTGGGCGTCGAGGTTGGCCAGGTGACGTTGTTCTTCCGGCGCCAGGGTGCAGGAGAAACCCATTGAACGCGTTCACCATGAACTCCCTCGGCGATGGATATCGCGCCCTGGTGATCGGCGCGAGTGGTGCCCTGGGTACGGCTTTTTGCGAGCTGCTCGGCAAGGACCCTCGATGTGCCGGGGTTCGCCAGCTGGGGCGCAATACAGTGCCCGCACTGGATCTGGAGCAACCCGAAACCATCGCCAGCGCCGCCACTGAATTGGCAGCGCAAGCGCCCTACCAGTTGATCGTGCACGCCGCCGGCCTGCTCCATCGTGACCAGATCAAGCCGGAAAAAAGCTACAGCGCGATTGAGCATGAGGCGCTGCAGGCCGTGTTTCAAGTGAACGCGCTGGGGCCGGCGCTGGTGTTGCGGCACTTTTTGCCGTTGCTTGATGCCCGGGGCGCGATGGCGGTGCTCTCGGCGAAAGTCGGCAGCATCGGCGACAACCGTTTGGGTGGCTGGTACGCCTATCGCGCCTCCAAGGCCGCGCTGAATATGCTGATCAAGACCGCCGCCATCGAATTGGCCCGTACTCGTCCGCAGAGCCGACTGCTGAGTCTGCACCCAGGCACGGTCGTGTCGGGGTTGTCGCAACCATTTCGAGGGGCCACCAGCGCACGTCCGGCGGACGTTGCCGCAGCTGAACTCTTGAGCCTGATTGATCAGTTGACGCCGGCCGATAGCGGACATTTTTTTGCCTACAACGGAGAGCGCCTGCCCTGGTAGGCAGGGAACAAGCATGAATCTGCAGACGCTGGACTGAACAGATATGAACAAGCGCCATCGGTTGTGCCTGGTCCTGGGTGACCAGTTGTCCTTTGACTTGGCTTCCTTGCAGAAACTTGATGCCCAGTGCGATACGGTGCTGCTGGTCGAGGTCATGGAAGAAGCCAGCCATGTCCCCCACCATCCGCAGAAAATCGCGCTGATTTTCAGTGCCATGCGCCATTTCGCCAAGGCCCTGCAAGAACAGGGTCTGCAAGTCGAGTACGTGACCCTGGATGACCCGCAAAACAGCGGTTCGGTGGCGAGTGAATTGCGACGCTGGCAACAGCTGTTGCAAGCAGAGGAAGTACACGTTACCGAGTGCGGGGACTGGCGGCTGGAACAGGCGCTCAAGGACTGTGGCCTGGCCATCCATTGGCACGCCGACACGCGCTTTGTGTGCAGTCGCGCTGAGTTCGGCACTTGGGCGCAAGGCAAAAAGCAGTTGCGCATGGAGTTCTTCTACCGCGAGATGCGGCGCAAGAGCGGGTTATTGCTCAATGGCGACGGCTCTCCAGTAGGCGGCGCGTGGAATTTCGATGCCGAGAACCGCAAGGCCCTGCCCAAAGGGGTGAAAGCGCCCTACCCGGTGCACTTCAGTAACGACGCCATCACCTGCGATGTGCTTGCGCTGGTCAGGGCGCGCTTCAACCATCACTACGGCGCACTCGACGACTTCGACTATCCGGTCACCCATGCCGACGCACAGGCGCTGTGGGCGTATTTTCTGGATTATGGCCTGGCAGGATTCGGCGACTATCAGGACGCCATGGCCAGTGATGAACCTTTTCTATTTCATGCGCGCATCAGTGCGGCGCTCAATATTGGACTGCTGGACCTGCGTCAGTTGTGCAGCGACGTGGAAGCTGCATATTGGGCGCACCGGATTCCACTCAATGCCGCCGAAGGCTTCATTCGCCAGCTCATCGGCTGGCGCGAATATGTACGGGGCGTCTATTGGCTGAAAATGCCCGATTACGCCGATGGCAATCTATTCGGCAACAGCCGGCTCCTTCCAGAGTTCTACTGGACGGGCGACACCCGAATGAACTGCATGGGACAGGCGATCGGCCAGAGCTTGAAACATGCCTATGCCCACCATATCCAGCGGCTGATGGTGACCGGCAACTTCGCACTGTTGGCCGGCATCGCGCCGAGCCAGATTTGCGAATGGTACCTGGCGATCTACATGGACGCCTTTGACTGGGTCGAACTGCCCAATACGCTGGGCATGGTCATGCACGCCGACGGCGGTTACCTGGGTTCCAAGCCTTATTGCGCCAGTGGTCAGTATATAAAGCGGATGTCTGACTACTGCCGTAACTGCGCCTACAAAGTCAGTGAGAGCACAACGGACGACGCCTGTCCTTTCAATTCACTCTACTGGCATTTCCTGATGCGTCATGGCGACCTGCTGCGCAGCAACCAGCGCATGAGCATGGTCTACAAAAACCTCGACCGCATGACCGAGCCCAAGCAGCAAGCGCTGTGGGAGCGGGGCCAGAAACTACTCGCCAAACTGGATGCCGGGGAGTCGCTGTGAAAAAGAGTGAGCTCCCGGTCAAAGTTTGCGCGGTCTGCGGATTGCCCTTCGCCTGGCGCAAGAAATGGGCGCGATGCTGGAACGAAGTGCGTTATTGCTCGGAGCGTTGCCGGCGATTTAGGAGCTCCTGCCTTACTAACGCCGTTACGGCTCGTTCGGCATCCGCGATTCGTATCTGATTTCACAGGTTTCCGTACATCTGACATCGACCTGCATAGCTTTCCGTTGGCTTGAAGGAAATGCCAAGCAGCCTATATCCACTGAGGTATGCATGTTCAACTCGACTATCAAAAAAGAACTGGCCGTCAGCCAGCGGCGCTTGGCTGACAGTGAAGCCACCCTTGCAGCCTTAGGTGGCTCCATGGCCCTGATTGAGTTCCAGCCTGATGGCACGATCCTCAGTGCCAATCGCAACTTCCTGAAGGTAATGGGCTATAGCGTTGAAGAAATCCAATCCCGGCATCACCGCTTATTCTGTACGCCGAAATACGCCAACAGCGCTGCTTATCAAAGCTTTTGGTCACGCCTGGGTAATGGCGAGTTCATCAACGACCGCTTCCTGCGCCTGGACAAACAGGGGCGTGAGCTCTGGCTGGAGGCCAGCTATAACCCTGTTCGCGATACCACCGGACGGGTGATCAAGGTCGTCAAGATTGCGACGGATGTAACTGCCCAGGTTCAGAAGGAACAAGAGCAGGAGAGCCAGATCAAGGCGATTAACCGGTCCATGGCAACCATCGAGTTCAACCGGCAGGGAGAAGTCGTCAGCGCCAATGAAAACTTCCTTGCAGTGATGGGTTACCGCTTGGAAGAGATTGTTGGCAAGCACCACCGGCTGTTCTGTGAGCGTAGCGAAATCGAATCCCCCGATTACTGCCAGTTCTGGGAGCGCCTGAATCAGGGCGAGTTTTTCTCAGGCAGCTTCAAGCGCCTTAACAACCAGGGACGCGCAGTCTGGTTACGTGCCACTTACAATCCGGTGTTCGACGCCAACGGCGATCTTTACAAAATAGTCAAGTATGCGAGCGATATTACGGATCAGGTTCTACAGCAGGAAACCGAGTCACGAGCAGCGCGCATGGCTTATGAGACTTCACTGAAAACTGACGATACAGCCCACGAAGGAGCCCGTGTAGTGCAGGACACCGTGGATGTCATGCAAAGCCTGGCCGACGAATTGAATCACGCAGCCGAAGGTGTCAATGCCGTCAGTCAGCAGTCGGAGATAATCAGCAGTATCGTGCAGACCATCCGTGGGATTGCCGAGCAGACGAATCTTCTGGCGCTCAATGCGGCCATCGAAGCGGCTCGTGCCGGAGATCAGGGGCGAGGTTTTGCCGTGGTTGCTGACGAAGTGCGCAACTTGGCTGCACGTACTAGTCAAGCCACTGTGAAGATTGTCGAGGTGGTGCAGCACAATCGTGAGTTGGCCACGGGGGCAGTGGCCAGGATGGAGGCGAGTAAAGACAAGGCAGAACAAGGCGTCAAATTAGCCGGTGAGGCGGGTCAAGTGATTCTCGATATTCAGGACAGTGCTCGTCAGGTCGTACAGGCGATCAGCCATTTCGCCTCGACATTAGCACGCTGACACAGCCATCAGCAGAGCACTTTAATACAGCCTGAAACGCTGGGCAGCGTTGTGGCGCCCACCTCTACGACGGGGCCGCCCCCATTGATAACAACTGTCGCGACAAACAGGGGCGGAGCGTTGCCGGCGGTTCAGAGGCAACCCTCCCCTGAAACAGCCCTAACGGAAATCCAGCCAGTTTGAGACTCCCGAACTCAGCGAAAGGCAGCTCGCATAGCGCTTGCACGCCTTGACGCTGGTCGACTCCGCCGGCACCGACATCTTTACAACCAACACCAGGAGAAACACTACTAACAAAGGAAAGGTGTAGGCATTTTTTATTTTCATTTTGTATTCCCTCATTGCCTTCAAATCGGACCTGAGTCATCACCATGGACTCAAGGGTGGCTGTGTCCTTGGGAGCGGCGCCTTGGAGAGTATTCACTTGCTTCTCGAAGGCGCCCTGCTCCCTCTATCAGCGCTCGTCGACCGTTATGAACTCGCGACGCAGCGCCATTGACGCGGGCACGTCGTCCTCATTGGTGAAGAATTGCTCATACCACTCGCGCAACTGATAGACCGGCCCGTCGGTTTCTGCGAGCACCGGCTTGTCGATACGGATTTTGTGCTTCCAGATCACCACGTCCTGGTAGAACGAGTCCCGGTTGCCCTGGACATACGCCCTGGCCACTTCCTGGTTTTGCTCTTCCGTCCAGCCCGGTACGCGCTTGACCATGCAACCAAAGCGCAAGTCAAAACTGTTTGGCGTCACTGGCACATGGCTGTTGAGCAGAATGGCGTGGATCCGCGCATCGCCGAACATGGAACTGATATGGGTGAAGTGAGTGGCCGGACCGTAGTAGGCCGATGGTGCGATCAGGTCACCGCCCAGGCGCTCGGAGTCACCATGAAAAATCTGATGGCCGATATGCCCTTCGAAAATGTTGGCGAAATACTTGGTTGGCGTACCGTGCACCGGCCCAAAATGCTGGGCATCCACCAGGTTATCGACCAACTCCCGTGGGTTGGTTTCGATCAGCATGGTGTCGATGTTCCAGTTATGAATCCAGTCCGGGTCGTCCATCTCAGGGAGGTGCGGAATGATCACGCCCTCTTTGGGCGGACGGCCTTCGGGGTTGTTCCAGACGAACAACAGGTTGTTCTCCTCGCAGGTCAACCAACTGCGCGTCTTGGCCTTGGGAGGAATGCGCTTGCAGTAAGGGATCTCCACGCATTTGCCGCCGGTGTCGTACTTCCAGTGATGGAACGGGCATACCAGTCTGTCGTTCTCGATGGTGCCCTGTGACAGGTCGGCGCCCATGTGCGGACAGTAGGCATCGAGAATACTGATGACGCCCTGGCTATCGGCAAACGCCACCAGCCGAGTGCCGAAGATTTCCAGGGTATGAGGCTTGCCATCACGGTAATCGTTGGCATTGCCCAGGCAGTGCCAGCCGCGCGCGTAACGGTGGGTACGCTGGGCATTCTCGATGTTGATTTCAGCGAGTTTCGTCATTGTTATTATTCCTCAAATGCAGACTTCGGGGCAGGCGATGCCCCCAAGAAATACCGGGTAATCCCATGGCGGATATCATTGAGCAGTCGCGCAGCAAGATCATCGTGCAGTTGGACTAGATCAAATGAGAGCTACTCTCAAAGTGCGCCCCTGAAACAGCGGGCGCCCTGTTGACTGCTTACTGGCCGAAGCGGCGAGCGGCTTCCGGGCCGAAGTCCCTGGGACTGAAACCGGGTTTGTTCAACAGGTAACCGTTGCGCTGCTCGTTGATCAGGTTGAACGCCAGGTAGCTGCCAGCATTGAGGTCGTAGTACAGGCCGACGCCCGCCTGCTGGGCCTGGCTCTCGTAGGCATAAAAGTAGTTGACCATCGAGGTGCGCCATAACTCGCCACGGTTGTCGTAGTTGTCGGCGAGCATCGGAAACCAGGTGTCTTCGTCGACATACAACTTGCGTTTGCCATACAGGTGGCGATAGCCAGGTTTGAGCGTGCCTTCCAGTTCCCAGACCCTGTGACGCTCATAACGCATGGCATCGGGATTGATGTGTCCGGGAGTCAACAGGCTGGCGTAGGTGAGCTTGGCGTCGTGCAGACGATAGGTGTTGTACGGAATGTACATTTCCCGTTTGCCAACGATCTTCCAGTCGTAGCGCTGGCCGGACCCGTTGAACAGGCGCACTTCATCCACAGTGATCGAGCCGCCACTGCCGGGGAATGACATGTCGAAACCATAACCCGGCGATTGACGCACGCGCCGGGTGCCTGGATCGTAACGCCAGGCCTGGCGCGGTTCGGTTTTGTCGTTCCAGAATTCGGTGCCGGTGTTGATCTCACCCTTGTCCCGTTGCGGTAGCAGAGTTTCGTTGAGATAGAACGACGAGTTGCCGTTGGTATCGCCGATCTTGCCGGGTTCCAATGATGGAGCCAGGTTGCGCGAATGCACCCTGCCCCAGTTGATATTGCCGTCCTTGAGCACGTAGGCGTTATCGGAGGTGTACTCTTCGGTCCAGGCCCGCAAGGTGAAGGTCGAGGCATTTTTCAACAGCTCCAGCCCGCTGCGCGGCACCGGGAATGGTGTGCCGCCGGTCTTGCCGACGACCCCTTCGCCGTCATCGACCAGACGCGCCACGCTGGCGTTTTCCCGAGTGGCCTGGCATACCGAGTCACTGACGCGAAAATCCCTGTGCGAGGGATACACCGGCATTTTGTAGGTGGCCGGGTACAATTTGAACAGGGCTTTTTGCCCGTCAGACAGGGAGTCACTGTATTGCGCGATGTTCTGCGCGGTGATCACAAACAACGGTTTTTCGTCCGGGTACGGATCCACGGGGTGGTGCCCCGTACCTTTGAAATCAACATGGGGCGGCGCGCCCAGCCACTTGCCACTGTACGCCGGGATACTGCCATCGGCATTGCCGGCCTGTTCCGCGCCCAGGCACGTCAAGTCTTTGCCAAGGCGCGGGATGTCCTCCGGTGCTGCGTTCGCGGTGCCGATGGCACAGCATCCAAATAACAACGTCAAGGCCCAGCCAGGGGACTTATTACTGCCGGTCATTTTTATTCTCCTTGGGTTCGACAACGGTTGCCCAGTATCGACAGGCAAGGAAACCGAGAGCATCGTCCGCACGGACTAACGCATTTTGGCCTGGCCCCAAGTCACACCCGAGACCCGGCCGGCTGGGGCGCACCCAGCGCTACCACGCTATTGAGCATGATCCGCACCAGCTCGGTCTGGCGTCGGACACCCGTCTTGGAAAATATCGAACGCAGGTGCGCGCGTGCGGTATTGCGCCGGATATTCAGAATTTCCGAGGCGTCCTCAAGCGACAGGCCGTTGGCCAATTCCAGGGCGAGCGCGGTTTCTGCCGGGGTCAGGTTGTACAGCTGCGAAGTCAGCACCGTGCTCACCAGCGATTTGCTCACCGCGTCCCGCACATACACCACCACTGTGGGTTTACCGTGGCCTTCGAGCAGTTCCCGTGAAGGAATCAGTTCCACCACTACGCCGAGGCTGACCTGTCCCGAAGGACGGGAAATCGACGTCGCCTCGGCCACCTGCACGCCCCTGGCGGCGCCTTGCCTGGCACGCTGGAAGGCATTGCGCACCAGGCGCGCCAACTCCCGATTGTCACTGGGATAGGTAGCCTCCAGTCGACCTCCCACCACTTTAAGGCCGTCCTGACTGTCAAGGATTTCCCTGGCCACGGGGTTGAGTTGCACTACGCAGCCGTTCTCGTCGAGCACGAAGGTCGCCACTGCGAGGCGGCTGATCGTTTGCGAATACAGGCTGCCCAGAGACTCACTGCGGTCCAGCAGCGAATACATGTGCAAGGCCCGACGCAAATGGGGCAGCAACATGGCGCACAAGGCCCGCTCGGTCTCACTGAATTGCGGGTGGCCCTGTGGTCGATTGATCCGGAAACGCACGATGCCGCCATCCGGCATGCGTATATCCGCACCCAGCATGTGGTAACAATCGTAAGGTTGGCAGTACAGCAGGTAAAACGCCGAACTGGCCCATTCGGCATCGCTCATCAGCTCATCGATGGTGAATACCGTGTCGGTGGGCAAACCCTCGAACAGGGTAGATTTCGCGTAGTAGGCGTAATGGTTGATGCCGCCCTGGCCCAATTCGACATCACCGGCAACCACCATCGGTGACAGCAGCGGCTCATCCTGAACCCGCAGGATCAAGGTCACGAAATTAGCCTTGAACAGCGCGCGTATGTCGCGCAACGAGTCACTCAAGGAGGCCGTGTTCATCGACGAATCGTAGATGTTGCCAATGATCCGTTCGTACTCGGCCAACTCCAGGCCCATTTGCGCGAGGACCTGTGCATTGGGCATACAACTTTGCATATCCATTCCCCAGCAACGGGCCCGACCTGCGGGCCCCCATGGCTTTAATCGAATGTGCGGCCGCGTCCCGCTCGCTTCACGGCAGTTCGAACAGGCCGGCGGCGCCCATTCCGCCACCGATGCACATGGCAATCACCACATAACGCGCACCGCGCCGCCGCCCTTCGAGCAAGGCATGGCCCACCATCCGCGCGCCGGACATACCGAATGGGTGACCGATGGCAATCGCCCCGCCGTTGACGTTCAGGCGCTCTGCCGGGATCTGCAGCGCGTCGCGACAATGCAACACCTGGCAGGCAAAAGCCTCGTTGATCTCCCACAGGCCAATATCCCTCACCCCCAAGCCGAAACGCTTGAGCAGCTTGGGTATGGCGATCACCGGACCGATGCCCATTTCCTCGGGTGCGCATCCACCCACGGCAATGCCACGGTAGATGCCCAAAGGCGTCAATCCGCGACGCTTGGCCTCGGTACGACTCATCAACAGACTGGCCGCAGCACCGTCCGAGAACTGCGAGGCGTTGCCGGCGGTGACGAACGTCCCCTGCTCGATCCATTTACCGTCCTTCCACACCGGCTTCAGGTTTGCCAGGTCTTCAAGGCGCGTACTCGGTCGGTTGCACTCGTCACGCAGAACCTGCACACGCTCATGACCATTGGGCTGGCCATCAGCGGCGAACAGCAGCTTGTCCACGCTCAGGCCGACGATTTCCTCATCAAAGAGCCCGTCCCGTTGAGCAGCAGCCGTGCGCAGCTGGCTTTGCAATGAATACTCATCCTGGGCGGCGCGACTGATGCCATAACGACGGGAGACGATCTCGGCGGTTTCAATCATCGGGATGTAGGCGCTGGGCATCACTTGCAGCACCGCTTCGGATTGGGCGCGGAAGCTGTTTTTGTGTTTGGTCTGGGTCAGCGACAAGGACTCTACGCCGCCGCCAATGGCAATCTTCATCTCGCCACTCATTATGCTCTTGGCAGCTACGCCGATACTCATCAGCCCCGAGGCGCACATGCGGTCCAGCGCCATCCCCGGCACACTGTCCGGCAAGCCACCGGTGTAGGCACAGAGCCGACCGATGTTATAGGCCTGGGTGCCCTGTTGAACCGCCGCACCCATGATCACATCTTCTACGTCCCCAGGCTCAATGCCGGCACGTTCGACCACCGCGCGTACCACATGCCCACCCAGCACTGGCGCCTCGGTATCGTTGAACGATCCACGAAACGATTTGGCCAGCGCTGTACGGGCGGTGGCGACGATGACGACTTCATTCAGGTCCATGGAAACTCACTCGCAAATTGGGTTGAAGGTATAGCGGCTGATGGTGTCGATTACGCAGCCCGGGCGCGCCTGGCCTTCGACTTCCACGGTGATGCGCACCACCAGTTGCACGGCGTCGCCCACTGGCTCGGCGCGGATAATCTGGCCGCTGCCGCGCACCCGCGAACCGACCTTGACCGGGGCCGGGAAGCGCACCCGATCGCTCCCGTAGTTGACGCCCATGGTCATGTTTGAAAGGGTCAACAACTGCGGCATGAACAGGTTGGCCAGGGACTGGGTCAGGTAGCCGTGCGCAATGCAGGTGCCGAACGGCCCGTTGGCGGCGCGTATCGGATCGACATGAATCCACTGGTGGTCACCCGTGGCCTCGGCGAACAGATCGATGCGTTCCTGGTTGATGGTCAGCCAGGCGGTGTGGCCCAGGTCCAGGCCTTCGGCCGCAAGCAGAGCCTGGGCGCTGCTGAAAAGGTGACTCATGAGCGTGCCCTCAAGCTTGTTGTGAACTGACTGACAGCACTTCACCGACCATGTAGGAGGCGTAGTCGCTGGCCAGGAACATCATCACGTTGGCCACCTCCCATACTTCGGCGGCGCGACCGAACGCTTCGCGCCCTGCCAGGCTGGCGAGCAATTGTTCGCTGGAGGCTTTCTTGAGAAAATCGTGCAGGGCAATCGACGGCGATACCGCATTGATGCGCACGCCAAACTCAGCGGCTTCCAGTGCGCTGCAGCGGGTCAGGGCCATTACGCCGGCCTTGGCCGCAGCGTAATGGGCCTGTTCCTTTTGGGCCCGCCAACCGAGCACCGAGGCGTTATTGACGATGGCTCCTGCGCCGCGGCGCTGCATGTGCGGCAACATCGCCCGAGTCATGCGAAAGGTGCCCGTCAATGTCACGTCCAGCACCCGCAACCACTCTTCATCGCTCATCTCTACCACACGCTTCTGGCCACCCAGCCCCGCATTGTTGATCAGCACATCGACCCCGCCCAGAGCCTCTTCAGCCGCCGCCACCAAGGCCTGGACTTCGTCTTCTATCGTGACATTGCACAGCTGGCCGTAGATCGCCTGCAGGCCGGTCTCGCCCTTGAGGCGCGCTACCGCCTCTTCCAGGCGCCGCGGGTGAACGTCGGAAATCATCAGCGCCCGACAACCTTCCTCGGCACTGCGTCGGGCCGCTGAGTAACCGATACCGGCACCGGCCGCGGCGGTGATCAATACCGACTTGCCGGCCAGTAATTGGTGACCGGGAACATAAGGGGGAGCTTGTTTCACAGCGTCTACCTCCGAAGAAATCAATACGCTGCAGTTTTACGGAGCGGGCCAAGCGAGCACATCGTCAAAATGGGGTATGAAGGTCGAGAACGTTGACGTGAACAAAGGGTCGGGGCTTCAGCTGCCCCAGACGTTCTGTGCCTTGGGCGCTTCAGCGAGAATCGAGTCCACGGCCGCACCAATCTCTTCGACCTGCCACAACGCGCCTTTATCGCGGGTGACGCCCGTGCGCCAGCCGTCTCCCAGGGAGATCCGCCCGCCCTGGCTTTCGAAGACCTGGCCGCTGACATGAGCCGACGCCGGGCTGCCAAGCCACACCACCAGCGGCGCGACATTTTCCGGTGCCCAGGCATCGAAGCTGTCGTCCTCAGGCTTTTTCACCACGTCGGGCATGGCACTCTCGGTCATCGAGGTACGTGCCGCCGGGGCCAACGCGTTGGCGGTGACACCGTAGCGCGCCAGCTCCGCCGCTTGCACCAGGGTCAGCGAAGCAATGCCGCCCTTGGCCGCCGAATAATTGGACTGTCCCACCGAGCCTTGCAGGCCGGCGCCGGAGCTGGTGTTGATGATCCGGGCGTCGACCGGTTTGCCGGCCTTGGCAAGGTCGCGCCAGCGCCGACCGAGAATGTTGGCCAGGCAGTAATGACCCTTGAGGTGGACGCGCATGACCATGTCCCAGTCTTCTTCACTGAGGCTGATGAACATGCGGTCGCGCAAGACGCCAGCGTTATTGATCAGCACATGTACTTCACCAAACGCGGCCAACGCCGCATCGACGATGCGCTGCGCAGTGGCCAGCGTGGTGATGTCGTCGCTGCTGGCAATGGCCTGGCCGCCGCTCGCGCGAATTTCACCTGCCACATCTTCTGCGGCATTGGCGCGAATATCGTTGACCACGACATTGGCCCCTTGCGCGGCGAACGCCAGGGCATAGGCGCGACCGAGCCCGCCTCCGGCCCCGGTGATGATCACGGTGCGGTCTGCACAAATAGCCATGTTTAACTCCTCTGGATTTGGGTGGACACGCAGCCGAAGCGGCGGCCCACGTAAAAGAATTACAGCCGTTCGATGATGGTCACGTTGGCCTGGCCGCCGCCTTCACACATGGTTTGCAAGCCATAGCGCCCACCGCTGCATTCCAGTTCGTTGAGCAGCGTGGTCATCAGCCTTGCTCCGGTTGCGCCCAGCGGGTGCCCCAAGGCAATTGCCCCGCCATTGACATTGGTGCGTGCCGGGTCGTAATCCAGCTCTTTGGCCCAGGCCATGACCACAGAGGCAAAGGCCTCGTTGATCTCTACCCGGTCGATGTCAGCCATGCTCAGCCCGCTTTTGGCCAAAGCCCGGCGTGTCGCCGCAATCGGTGCAGTGAGATGCCAGATTGGATCGTCACCCAGCACCGTCAGGTGATGAATCCGCGCCCGTGGCGTCAAGTCGTAGCGTTTGAGTGCCGCCTCCGACACCACCAAAAGCGCAGCTGAGGCGTCGCAGGTCTGGCTGGACACGGCGGCGGTGATCGATGGGTACTGAGGGTCCACCGGCTGCAGTTCAGCCATCTTTACCAGGCTGCTGTGCCGCGGGGTTTCATCCACCGCGAGGCCCTGGCACGCGACGATTTCCCGAGCAAATCGCCCGTTGGCAATGGCCGCCAATGCGCGTTCGTGACTTTGCAGGGCAAAGGCTTCCATTTGCTCGCGACTGATCTGCCAATGATCGGCAATCCGTTGCGCGGCGTAGAACTGGTTCACCGGTTGCTGACCAAAGCGCGCACGCCAGCCAACGCTGCCCGAGAATGGATCGGCAAAGCCCAGGGGCTGGCCGGCCAGCATCGCGGAGGAAATCGGGATTTGGGTCATGGTTTGCACGCCGCCCACCGCGACCACATCCTGGGTGCCGCTCATCACCGCCTGCGCGGCAAAATGCAGCGCCTGTTGCGATGAACCGCATTGGCGATCCACGGTGGTGCCGGGGACCGTCATTGGCAGGCCTGCGGCCAGCCAGCTGGTGCGCGCTATATCGCCGGCCTGGGAGCCGATGGTGTCGACGCACCCGAATATCACGTCGTCGTAGTCTTGCGCGGGGATCACGTTACGCTCCACCAGTGCCTTGAGCACATGGGCGCCCAGGTCAATCGCGTGGATCTCGCTCAACGAGCCCTTGCGCTTGCCGGTGGGGCTGCGCAGTGCATCAACAATGTAAGCCTGTGCCATGACTCATTCCTCGAAAGTGTGTCCAGGCCCCAGGCCAGTAGTGTCGGCGAACAAGTAGTCGCTGACGCGGTTTTTGTGAAAGCCGCGGTCGCCCCAGGATGCATCCAGGGCCCAGGCGCGCTTCATGAACATCTGCAAATCGACTTCCCAGGTGTATCCCATTGCGCCGTGAACCTGGATGCCTTTGCGGGCAGCGATCCAGCTCGCCTCATTCGCCGCGAGGCGGGCCTGGGAGACCCATACGCCCGCGTTGACGTCGCACCGGGCCAGGGCATGTGCGGCGCGGTACAGCACGGGTTTGGCCTGTTCGATGTAACGGGCGACATCGGCCAGGTGATGCTTGACTGCCTGGAAGCTGCCGATCGGCTTGCCGAACTGTTTACGCTGGGCCACGTAGTCCACGGACAGGTCCAGCATGCGTTGCGCCAATCCCAGCAGTTGCCCGGCCACCGACAGCGCGCCACGGTCCAGCAGACGGTCCTGCAAAGCACGCCCCTGCTCGCCACTGGCCACACAGGTCGCCGGCGTTGGGATCCACTTCACCTCACCCAGGCGGCGCGAAGCGTCGATGCTCGGATGGTTTTCTACCTCAACCTGAGAGCGAGGCACCACGTGGATCTCATCGCCATGGGTGAGCAGCAGTACTTCTGCCAATTGCGCATCGCTGACCAGCAAATTGACCGGATGACTGATCGCCATGCGCAAGCTCCCATCGGCGATCCGGGGCAGCAGTTCGGCGCGGGCCGGGTGGCCTGCGGGCAGGCCGGCAAGTAAGCCACTGGCAACATAAGCGGTGTCGGCCAATGAATCGGGAATGGCGTAGTAACCCAGTTCCTGGGTCATCAGTGCCCAGGTCACATCATCCATGCCCAGGCCGCCTTCGGCCTCGGGCACTGACAAGGCAGTCAGGCCCTGGCCGGCGATCTTGTTGCGCAGGTCCCGCGAGCGGCCGGCATCGGTTTCCCAGATTTCCCGAAGCATTTCCGGGGCGGCTTCGGTCATCAGGAAACGACTGATGGCCTCGTGAAACGCCAACTGGTCATCGTTAAAAGTGAAGTCCATGGCGGTTCCTTATTTCGGCAAGCCGAGCATGCGCTCGGCAATGATGTTGCGCTGGATTTCGTTGGTGCCGGCGTAGATCGGCCCCGACTGGGCGAACAGGAAACCCTCCAGCCAGCCGGCCGCATCGCCGGCCTGGGAGGCCTTGCCCACCAGCTCGCCGCGCCCACCGAGAATGCGCATGGCAGTCTCGTGCATCTTCAGATCCAGCTCTGACCAGATGATTTTGTTGATGCTCGACTCAGCGCCGATCTGCTCGCCTCGGCTCAGGCGGCCCACGGTGTGATAGGCCGACAGCGCGTAGGCTTCAGCGCCCATCCAGGTCTCCAGCACGGCATCGCGCAGGCTTGGGTCGCGGTCGGCGCTGGCGCGGTGTGCCTTGTACAGGGCCACGAGCTTGCGTGCCGTGGCCTGGAAGCGCGCCGGTGAGCGCAGCAACAGGCCGCGCTCGAAACCGGCGGTGGCCATTGCCACGTGCCAGCCCTGCCCCTCGGTACCGATACGGTTAGCCACCGGCACCCGCACGTCATCGAAAAACACCTCGGCGAAGGCGTCCTTGCCGTTGAGCGCCTTGATCGGGCGAATGCTCACTCCCGGTGCGTCCAGCGGCACCATGATGAACGAAAGCCCGTGGTGCCGGCTCGATCCTGGCTCGCTGCGGAACAGCCCGAACAGCCAGTCGGCGTAGGTCGCCCGGGTTGACCAGGTTTTCTGCCCATTGATCACGTAGTGGTCACCGTCGATCAGGGCCTTGCTGGTGATTGCCGCCATGTCGGACCCCGCGTTGGGCTCCGACCAGCCTTGCGCCCACATGTCCAGGCTGGCGGCCATACGCGGCAGGAAACGCTGCTTCTGCTCCGGCGTGCCGAATTCCATCAGGGTCGGCCCCAGCAACAGCTGGCCGTTCTGATTGACACGCATGGGGGCTCCGGCGCCGTAATACTCTTCCTCGAAGATCAGCCACTCGATCAGGTCGCTACCGCGTCCGCCCAGATCGGCTGGCCACATCACCATCGACCAGCGGCTCTCGAACAGCTTGGCCTCCCACGAGCGGTGCTGTTCAAAACCTTCGCGAGTGTCGTAGCTGGCCAGCGGCTCGCGTGGCAGGTTGGCTGCCAGCCAGGCCCGCACTTCGGCGCGGAAAGCGATTTGCTTGGGGGTGTAAGTCAGGTCCATGGCGTTTATCTCAGAACTTGGCGTCGCGTTTTTCAACGAAGGCCCGGCGCGTTTCCGCGGAGTCCGGGCTGCTATAGGCCTGCATGGTGAAGCCCTGTTCCCAGCGGTATTTGTCTTCCAGGTTGCCGTCTTCAATACCGTTCAAGGCTTCCTTGGCGATGCGGATCATGCCCGGGCTTTTTTCGGCAATTTTCGTCGCAATGCCCAGGGCGGTTTCGCGTAATTGATCCTTGCTGACAATCCGCTCGATGAAGCCGTATTGCAGCGCTTCGGGGGCGCTGATGCTGTCGCCGGTGAAAAACAGGTAACGGACTTTTTGCACCGGGAACAGGCGCTGCAGATGTGCACCGCCGCCCATGGCACCGCGGTCGACTTCCGGCAGGGCAAAGGTCGCGCAGTCGGAGGCGACAACAATGTCCGCCGCACCGGTGATACCAATGCCGCCGCCCAGGACAAAACCATGGACCGCGACAATCACCGGCACCGGGTTGCGATGCACGGCCTTGAAGGTGGCGTAGTTACCGGCATTGACCTCGACGATCCGCTCCGGGTACTTGTCCAGCTCCTTGATGTCGACTCCGGCGCAAAAGCCCCGGCCCTCGGCGCGAATCACGATCACCCGCACTTCGGGATTAGCCCCAAGGGCTTCGATGTGCTGCGCCAGGGCCTGCCACTCCTGGCTGTCGAGGGCGTTGACCGGGGGCTTGGCGATCACCAGTTCAGCGATGCCCTGATTGAGTTGTGTGCTAAATGCCTGGGTCACAGGTGTTCTCCGATACTGGCGGGACGATTCGATGGGAGGTGCTGGCTGCGTGCCAGGAGCGTATCCAGGCAGTGCTGTGCCTCACCGGCGATGCCTTCGATCACCTCGCGGCAACTGAGCAATTCACCAATCGCAGCGGCGACCTGTCCACTGGGCAGGATGCCCTCGTCCGGTGCGCCATCGACCATGGAGCGCTGCAACAGCACCGGCTGGTTGGCAGCCATCACCACCTGCGACAGCTGCGATGGGTCTTCGCGTAGTGCACGGACGAACACCGAGGCCATGTGCGCCAGGCTCATGCCGGTTTGCTGCTTCCACTGCCACGCACTGCCCAGGGCGATGCGCAGGCGACCGAAGGGGCCCGCTTGTTCGAGGTGATTGATGAAGCGGTTTTCGATCATTCGGTGGCGCATGCCATCGACCGCAGTGGTCACACGCACCTGCTGCGGATCCTTGACCTTCAGGTAGCGCTCTAGTGTCGCGGCCGGAGTCGGCGATTCGCGGGTCATGAGAAACCGTGTGCCCATGGCGATTCCCGCGCCACCGGCAGCCAGGACCGAAGCCAGCCCACGGCCAGTGGCGAACCCACCCGCCGCGATCACCGGCACCCTGACCGCCGCCAGTACCTGGGGCAGCAGGATCGAACTGGGTACGCCGCCGGTATGGCCGCCGCCCTCGCCGCCCTGGACAGTGATCAGGTCGGCGCCCAGCTCCACGGCCTTGAGCGCATGCTTCAAGGCGCCCACGGTGGGAATACACAGCACCTTGGCCGCCTTGAAGCGAGCGATGGTCTGTTTGTCCGGACCACGCCCGTAGCTCACGGCGCGCAAGCGGTACTGAATCGCCAGGTCGACACACTGCGCAGCGTTGTCCTGGAACATATGGAAATTGAGCCCAAAATTGCTGCCGCCGGTGGCATCGATTACCTTGCGGATTTCGCCTTCCAGCTCATCAGCCGGGATGGTCGCCCCGGCCAGGAAACCGAAGCCCCCGGCCTGAGTCGTGGCGATCACCAGGTTGGCATCAGCGACCCAGCCCATGGCGGTCTGCACGATCGGGTAACGGCACCCGAGGGCTTCGGTCAGCGGTGTTTCCAACCAGCGGTTCATTGGTTTTCGTCCTCGGCCTGCTTGTTGGCGCGGGCCATCCCCTTGGCATCGAAACCGCCCAGTTTGTCGCCGGACAGCAACTCGTTATGGGCATGGGCAAAGTGGTGCCAGGCAAATACCGCATCCATCGCCGTGCGTTTACCTTGCAGGTCTTCGACGTGGTTGACCGCCTGTTTGGTCAGGGCCAGGCCCATGCGTGGCTGGCGGGCGATGCCTGCGGCCAGGGCGTAGGTCGCCTGTTCAAGCTCTTCACGCGGCACCAGGCGATTGACCATGCCCACTTGCCAGGCCCTTGTGGCGCTCATGCGGTCACCAGTGAAGAGAAATTCCTTGGCGATACGCGGATTCATTTCGTAGGGGTGAGCAAAATACTCCACCCCTGGAATGCCCATACGCACCACCGGGTCCTGGAAAAATGCGTCGTCGCTGGCAACGATCAAATCGCAGACCCAGGCCAGCATCAGCCCACCTGCTACGCACGCGCCCTGGACCATGGCGATGGTTGGCTTGGGCAGTTCGCGCCAGCGCCGGCACATGCCCAGGTACACTTCCTGCTCGCGGGCATACAGTTGCTCGCCACCGGGTTTGTTGGTGTGGTCCCACCACAGGTGCGCGCGCTCGAACGGTTTGTCGATATCCCGGCCGGGCGAGCCGATATCGTGGCCTGCGGAAAAGTGTTTGCCGTTGCCGCGCAGGACGATGACCTTGACGCTGTCGTCGTTCACCGCCTGGCGAAAGCAGGCATCCAGGGCATAAGTCATCTGCGAGTTTTGCGCGTTGTTGAAGGTCGGCCGATTCAGCGTCAGCGTGGCGATACCCTCGGCCACGCTGTACAGCACCGGGGTGTCCGTCTCGTAAACGGCGTTGTCCTGGCGGACGATGAATTCACTGTCGCTGCTGTGCATGGTCGTGTCCTTGCCTCAGGCCGTACGGATGCCGGGCGGATTGCCCTTGATCGCCGTGGCGCGGTAATCGTGGGGGTCGAGTCGACGGATCACGGCCAACTGCTCAGGGGTGGGATGCACGGTTTCGTGCAACTGCGCCGACTTGAGCAACGGGAAGCCGGTGTTCTCCTGGACCTGATCGAAACTCACGCCGGGGTGCAGCGAGCGGACCTGCACTGCACGCTGCGGTCCATTGAAATCCAACACGCACAAGTCGCTGACTACGCAGTCAATGTCCATCAAGTCGCGACGCGCACCTTCGGGCCAGCGCTCGGCCTTGAAGCCCACGCCGGAGACCATGTCGACTTCGCCGCTGACGAACACCCGGGTGTTATGACTGGGTACGAAGAACGAATTCAGGTGGTTGATGCTGTTACCTGGCAAGCCGCGCACGCCGAGGATCGCGGTCTTGGGCTTTTGATAGTCGCCGACGCAGGACAGGTTGGTCTGGCCCCAGCGGTCGATCTGGGTCGGCCCGATCATCGCGTGGCGGCGGCCACCCCACACGCATTCGAAAACCCGCTCGAACGACATGTAACCCGAGTACCGTGGCACGTAGTCACCTCTTGGGCCCAGCGGGATCGGTTCTTCTACCAGAAACGCCTCGCTGTCGGTCATCAGCAGCTCGGGGCTGTGAGTCAGTTTGGCCAGGCTCGCGCCCAGGCGCGGAATCACGCCAAGGCCAGAGGCAATCACCTCGCCATTACCGCGCCAGGCCTCGGAGGCCGCGACGATCATCAGTTCAGCGAGGGTAAAATCACAGGTTGCAGACATGGTCGCTAATCCTCAGAACACGGGAAGGGGCAAGACGCCCATGGAATCGGCACCGCCGTTCTGTGCCTGATAAGCCAGCTCGCCACCGGCAATGTAGGTCTGCACATAGTCCTGCCAGCCGTTCTCCGCCTGGCTGCTGGCGACATAACCCTTGAGGTGTTTGATGTCCCATCCGTAATCAGGTGCGCACAGCGTCGGGTGCGCACCCAGAGGTGCATGCACCACACCGCTCACCAGGTAACGTTCAAAGGTGTTAAAACGGGCTTGATCGGCGCTCAGCTCCAAGCGCTCTTCCAAGCGTTCGCACGACACGAAACACTGCTTGGCAGCGCGGGCGAACAGGTGATCGAAATACGGGTCCGGACCTGTCACCAGGCAGTTACCCAAGCGGTCGGCGACATTGACGTGCAGGAACGCCACGTCGAGGTTGAGCGCCGGCATCGCCAGCAACACCTCGCCATCGGCATAGGGCGACTGGATCGTTTTAAGCTGCGAATTCAAGCGCGTGACATCGGTGGCCAGGCCGCAGCGGGTCGGCAGGAATGGCAAGCGCATGCCAGCGGCGCGCAGCCCCCACTGGAACATACCTTCGTCCAGCTCCATCAGTTCCAGCTCGCCAGCCTCGCGAGCTTTGCGGTAGTAGGGTTCCAGCGGGATGGCATCGAGGGTAGCGAAGCCGAACACCAGCTTCTTGACCTTGCCGGCAGCGCAAAGCATGCCCACTTCCGGGCCGCCATAGGCAACCACCGTGAGATCCTTGACCGGTGAGCGCAGGATCTCGCGCACGATAGCCATCGGCTTGCGCCGCGGGCCCCAGCCACCGAAACCGATGGTCATGCCATCGCGTAATTGAGCGACCGCATCGGCCGCTGTCAGTTGTTTGTTCATCAGGATCATTCCTTACTGATGGCCGACCGAAAAGTCGTGCCCCCAAATGCTCACACGGGTGAACTCGAACGCCGAATGCTCGGCCCAGTCGACTTGCAAACCGCCAAAGCCGTACTCCAGATCAAAACCGGACGGCGTCTTCATGTAGAAACTGGTCATGCGATCGTTGAGGTGCTGGCCTAGGGTCGCGGACAGGGACACGTCATGGGCGTGCAGACGATCGTGCGCCCGGCCGACCTCGGTCATCGAATCGACCTCGACCATCACATGCACGCAACCTGACGGCACCGGGTACTCGGCGAGTGCCAGGCTGTGGTGGCGGGCGTTTTGACAATGCAGAAAGTGAATGCGAACCGCCGGCACCGATGGGTCGGGACGAAAGTTGAAAATATCCGAGAGCTCAAAACCCAGCACATCCTTGGCGAACGCCAGGGTGGCGTCGAAGTTTGGTGCTGGCAGCACGGTATGACCCAGGCCCATGTCGCCGGTGATGAACCGCGGCACCCCTTGGGGCGACACAAACGGCAGGCAATCGGAGCGATGACCCCAGCCCAGCTCATGACAGTTGCCCGACGGGTCGGTGACCTTGATCAGCGCCTGTACACCGCGCTGCTCGACCTCGATCGCAGAGCCCGGCTGCCATTCGATGCCGGCGGCGCTCAGGTGCTCGAGTGCAGACTTGAAGGCCGACTCGTTGGCCAACTCCCATCCGGAAGCCAGATAACGCGCCTCGCTCCCTTCGACGATCAGCATACGAAACGGACGCTCGTCCATCTTCACGTACAGGCCACCACCTGGGGCCGCCTGCACTTGCATGCCCAGCACGTCTTCGGCGTAACGCTGCCAATGACTGAGGTTTTCGATCTGCGAGACGAAATAGCTCAAACCGCGAATGTCGATCATGCCTTGGTCCTCGTTGGCTGAATGGGCTTTCGTGGTTGGCATTGTGCAAAGCGCCGCCCAAGGCTTCATCGTCCGTTGAGACTAAGCAGAGCTCGGCACAACGACGCGCAGCGGGTCAGTACTAGTCCGTTTTAGTGATTCGAACACCTCCCTCAACGCCACAGACTCGCGCATCCATTCGCATTGCAGAGACCGCCCCATGGAGTTCGCTTTTACCGAAGAACACCTGATGATTCGCGATAGCGCCGAGCGTTTCCTCGCCCAGGCCAGCGACTCGCATGCCGTGCGCGCCGCCATGAACCGGCCTGACGCTCATGATCCCGAGGTCTGGCAACGGATCGGCCAGGAACTGTACTGGCCGGCGCTGATGGTGCCGGAACGCTTTGGCGGCATGGGCCTGGGCTTTGTAGAGCTGGCCATTCTGCTGGAACAAAGCGGTCGCTATCTGCTGGGTTCGCCGCTGTTCGCCACTGCCTGCCTGGCCACCCCGGCACTGCTGCTGGGGCACAACGAACCCGTAAAGGAGCACTGGCTGGGGGCGATTGCCGCCGGTGAAACACGTGCCACCCTGGCCTTCGCCAGCCTTCCGGGACTGGAGCCTGGCAGTGTGCAAGCCGTGGCCGCAACGCGCCCTGGAGGTTGGACCCTTGACGGCCACTACGCACAGGTCATCGACGGCGCCTGCGCCGACCTGCTGATCGTCGCCGCTCGCGCCCCAGGCACTCAGGGCGAACGAGGCATCAGCCTGTTCGTCTTGCCTGGCAATACGCCTGGCGTCGTACGTACCCCCCTGGCAACCCTGGACCAGACCCGTCGCCTTGCCCGCATTGAACTGCATGAAGTGCAGGTCAGCGAGTCACAACAACTGTGCGGTCCAGACCAAGGCTGGGCGGTGCTGCGTAGCACCCTGCTGATTGCCACTGCCGGCCTTGCCGCCGAACAAACCGGGGGCGCGCAGCAGGCCCTGGACCTGACCCTGGCCTACATTGCTGAACGCCGGCAATTCAAGCGCACTATCGCCAGCTTTCAGGCAATCAAGCACCGCTGTGCCGACATGATGCTGCAAGTCGAGTGCGCCCGGTCGGCAGCCTACTATGCCGCCTGCGTGGCCCAGGAATGCCTGGCCCCCCAAGGCGATGCCGCCGTGGCCCAGGAGCTTGAGCAGGCCGCCGCCACGGCAAAAATCCATGCCAGCGAGGCGTTTTTCAACTGCGCCGCCGAGTCGATCCAGCTGCATGGCGGCGTCGGGTTCACCTGGGAATACGACCCACACCTGTATTTCAAACGAGCCCGCGCCAGCGAGCACCTGCTAGGCAGCCCGGCGTTGCACCGCGAGCGCCTGGCCAAGCACCTGTTGGGAGAACAACCATGAGAATCGGATTCAGTCGTGCAGACGAAATGTTCCGTGAAGAAGTTTCCCGGTGGCTGGCCGAGCACCTGAGCGGGGAATTTGCCCCACTGCGCTTTCGCGGCGGTCCGGGGGATGAACACAGCTTTCCTGAGGAGCGCAAGGCCTGGGAGCGCCGGCTTGCCGCAGGTGCCTGGATCGGCGTCGGCTGGGCCAGGGAGCACGGCGGACGAGGACTTTCCATCAGCCAGCAGGTGATCTTCCATGAGGAGTATGCCCGCGCCGGTGGCCCCGGGCGCATGGGGCATATCGGCGAAGGCCTGGTCGGCCCGACACTCGCCGCCTTCGGTACCCCGGCGCAGCAAAAGCGCTTGCTGCCCGGGATCCTCGAGGGCCGCCAATTCTGGTGCCAGGGCTATTCGGAACCCGGAGCCGGTTCGGACCTTGCCAACGTACAGACCCGGGCGAAACTGGATGCCACGGGTGAACACTGGCTGATCAGCGGGCAGAAGGTCTGGACCTCCCTGGCCCACGAAGCCGATTGGTGTTTCGTGCTGGCGCGCACCGAGGCTAGCAGCCAAGGGCATCACGGCTTGTCATTCCTGTTGGTGCCGATGGCCCAGGACAGCATCCGCGTACAACCGATCCAGCAACTGACCGGCACCAGTGAATTCAACGAGGTGTTCTTCGACCAGGCCATCACGAATGCCGATAACCTGATCGGACAACCAGGCGATGGCTGGAAGATCGCCATGGCGCTCCTGGGTTTTGAGCGCGGCGTATCCACCCTGGGTCAGCAGATGCAGTTTCACAACGAACTCGATGAGATCATCCGCATCGCCCGCGCCAACGGCGCCGCACGCGACCCGCTGCTGCGTCAGCGCATCGCTCAGGCCTGGAGCGGGCTCAAGGTATTGCGCTACAACTCTTTGCGCATGCTCTCAGGCCCTCAAGACGGTAGCCTCAGTCGCGAAGCGATGATCTACAAACTGGCCTGGTCCACCTGGCACAGCGACCTGGGCAAACTGGCGATGGACGTACTGGGCGATGACGGGGAAATCCTCGACGGCGCGCCTTACCAGCTCAGTCGCCTGCAGTCGCTGTTCCTGTTTACCCGCTCCGACACCATCTATGGCGGCAGCAATGAGATTCAGCGCAACGTGATTGCCGAACGGGCATTGGGCATGCCACGTGAACCACGAGGCCCTCATTAACAACAGCGCCTGAAAAGATTGATGCTTACGTGAGATGCAGACACAGCAAGGGGGAGCAAGCTCCCCCTTCTGATTTCACTGGTAACGCTCCCTGCGTGGGAACGATCGGCCCTTCAGCGCACACGAATCCTGGGGTCATCGGCCCCGCGACGCAGCGCTTTGAGAAAGCCTTCCAGCGGTGCCGGCTCGGCGATCTGCGGCAAGGCGTCCTTGTCCGGGCGCTGTGTCCAGAAATCCTCCCAGGAAGGGAAAAGTTCGTGGAAGGAGCCGGCGTACGGTTCGCGCCCGGGCCAGCGCATTTTCAAACCGCCGATGGGTGGTTTGTTCAGGTCGGTCGCATACCAGTAGCATGGCAAGCGGCGACGGAAACACCAGCGCCCGTCGATTCGCTCATAGTCGTCCCAGTACAGCATCTGCATGATGACCCACTCGGGACCGGTCTCATGTTCGTTCTTCGAATACACCACGCCGGTGGCGTGATCGGCATCGCTGAACTCAATGATGTGTTGGCCCAAGTGATGTGAAGTGCCGTGAAATTGCTTGCGCATGGTTTCGTCCAGCCACACCTTCAGGTGCGCCCGGCCGCTCTTGTCGCGCCCCACGCGCACGTCCGGGGCGAAGCAGTTGGCCATGGCATCCATATCACGCATGTCCAGCGCCAGGGCATATTTGCCGGCCAGTTGGCGAATCGCGTCCAGCGACTCCAGTCGATCGATGCGCGCAAGCAATGCGCTCGAGTCCTGGCTCATCAGTCGAGCACCGTGTACAGGTCCGAACCGCGCCCGCCGTCGACCGCCAGGCTGGCGCCGGTGACGTACGAAGCCTCGTCGCTGGCCAGAAACAGAATCGCGTTGGCCAGCTCCACCGGCAGGCCGACCCGTTTCATCGGGATCACTTTTTCAGTGTTGGTACGGGTCTTGGCGTCACCCAGCATGCCGGCTGTGGCCGGGGTATCGACCACGCCCGGGATAATCACGTTGCAGCGAATGTTGTGCGGTGCGCCTTCGCTGGCCGCCGCACGGCTGAAGTTGATGACCGCCGCCTTGGCCGCGGAGTAGCCGGCCATCCAGGCGGTGCCGAACAGGCCGCAGATAGACGCGATATTGACGATCGAACCACCGCCCTGCTCTTTCATCAACTGCATCGCGGTACGGGTGCCCCAGAAGGTGCCGTCCACGGTGGTCGCAAAGTTGGCGTGCCAGTCTGCGGTGGTCATTGTGTCGATACCACCCCACGTGTAAGCCATGGCGTTGTTGACCAGAATGTCCAGACGCCCGTGTCGTTGTGCAGTCGCTTGAAGCGCGTCGACGTAGGCCTGCTCATTGCTGACATCGGCCACGGCGATGTCGGCCTGCCCACCCTGGGCCAGGATTTTCTCCTGCACACCTTGCAACGGTTCGATGCGACGACCGCACAACACCACAGTGGCGCCTTCTTCGGCGAATCGCAGCGCGGTGGCTTCGCCAATGCCGGAACCGGCGCCGGTAACGAAGGCGATTTTTCCTTGTAAACGCTTGCTCATGAGTGTCTCCCTGATTAGATAAAGGCCATGCCACCGTTGACGGCGATGTTCTGCCCGGTCATGAAGCTGGCGTCTTCGCTGGCCAGGAACACCGCGACCCTGGCGATCTCGTCGGTTTCGCACATGCGGCCCAGGGGCACGTTTTTCAGCAGCGCCTGCATGTAGTCATCGGGGATGCCCGCCATCATTGGGGTGTTGGTGGGGCCCGGCACCAGGGTGTTGACGCGTATGCCACTGGCTGCCAGTTCACGGGCAATTGAGCGGGTCAGGCCCATCACGCCGGCTTTCGAGGCACAGTAGTGGCTTGGGCCATCACCGGTCAGCGCGGCAGTGCTGGAGAGGTTGATGATTGCGCCCTTGCGGCCACCCTTGACCATCAGCCTGGCGCCTTCACGGCAGCACAGGAAGGTTCCACCCAGGTTGACCCCGATCACGCGCGCCCAGCTCTCGTCCGGGGTATCGAGGAAGCTGTCCAGCGCGCCCACGCCGGCATTATTGACCAGGATGTCGAGGCCGCCAAAGTGCTGCTCCGCCTGGCCCATGGCGTCCGCCACGGACGCACCGTCACCGACGTTACAGGCCAGGGCCAGTACCTGGTCACCCAGATCCGCCAGGCTCTCGGCCAGGGCCGCCTGATTGAGGTCCACGGCCACCACCTTGGCGCCTTCGGCGACAAAACCACGCACGATGGCCTGGCCCATGCCCTGGGCGGCACCGGTCACGAACGCCACTTTGTTGAGTAACTTCATAGCAATCTCCGAATGTGCAAATACGCTGCGGCCCGCTGCCCTTGCAATGGAGCCGTCCCCTGCATGATTAGCGGTAAGCGCCTGGGCATACATCGTCCGATGGGACTAGCGCCTGAGTGGTCTGAACGGACGATGTGTGCAGCGCTGTCAGCCCCCAGCATTAGCATTGCGCGCACCACGTCAGTCTTCGCGTTCCCCTTCAACTCGCTGCATTCAATCGGCTGCAGTGCCTGGCATGGCTGCGCGTCATGAATCCGCAGACAATGGAGAACCCCATGAACCAATCCGTAGACTTGCCCCTGCCCGTCGGCCATTACGCAAACCTGCCAAACGGCCTGTGTCTGCACTATCTGGATGAGGGAGCAGGCCCCGTGGTGCTGTGGCTGCACGGCAGCGGGCCGGGCGCCAGTGGCTTCAGCAACTTCAAAGGCAACTACCCGCAATTGGCAGCCGCGGGCTATCGCAACATCGTGCTTGACCTCCCGGGTTTCGGCCGATCGGACAAGCCCGAGGACGTCCAGTACAACCTCGATTTTTTCGTCGACTGCGTGGTCGCGTTCCTGGAGTGCATCGGCGTGCGGCGTTGCACGCTGCTGGGTAATTCGTTGGGGGGCGCGATCGCCCTGGGCCTGGCCCTGCGCCTGCCGCAACTGCCACAGAGCCTGATCCTGCTGGCTCCGGGCGGTGTCGAAGAACGCGAGACCTACTTCAAGATGGAAGGCATCGTACGCATGG
Source organism: Pseudomonas sp. ES3-33 (assembly GCF_000952175.1). NCBI lineage: Bacteria > Pseudomonadati > Pseudomonadota > Gammaproteobacteria > Pseudomonadales > Pseudomonadaceae > Pseudomonas > Pseudomonas sp. ES3-33. The sequence goes on from NZ_JZRI01000044.1 coordinate 218,021, forward strand.
TCAGCCTGTTCAGCGCTGGTCCCATCGGAATGGAAGAGATGCGCAGCATGATGCGCCTGCAGCTGTTCGACGATTCGATTCTGCCGGAAAGCCTGCTACAGGAACGCGTAGCGGTGGCAGCGACCCAGCCCAAAAACCTGTTCAGCACCATGATGGTTCAGAACATGCAGGCGCGCCTGGGTGAGATCCAATGCCCGATCCTGGGCTTCTGGGGTACCAACGATCACTTCAACCCTGTCAGTGGTGCCCAGCGCATCATTGACGGTGCGGCCAATGCCCGGTTTATCGTGCTCAACCGTTGCGGGCATTGGGTCCAGGTGGAACACCGGGAATTGTTCAACCGCAGCTGCATCGACTTCCTGCAACACGGCTGATCCGGGCGGCGCGGTGTACGTGCTGCACCGCGTTATCTCTCTTCGTCGGCAAGCCTCGTTCCCCCGGAGCCGGGCCTTGACGTATATCCGTTACCCCGCTGCTGGCTGACGGTTCAACTCGGCGTCGCCGGGCTTGCCCAGTACGCAGGACGTGCCGCCGGGGGTGTACATCATTGCCACGCAGCGGTTGCAGGCCGTGCAAATCGAATCGCGACTGACGCCGCTGGCAAGTTTATTGACGTAGTCTTGTTCGGCCAGCAACACCCGCCCCATGGCGACCAGGTCAAAGCCCTCGGCCATGACCTGTTCAATGCTCGACAGGCTCTTGGCTCCGCCCAGGTAAGCCAGGGGCATCTTGACCGCCGCGCGTACTTTGCGCGCGTGTTCCAACAGATACAGTTCGCGGAACTCTACCGTCGGCTCTTTACGGCGCTGAATGGCCATGGCCAGGGCGATGATCTTGTTTTTCTGCTGCACGCGGTTTTCCTTGGGAAAGGAAGAGCCGAACATGGTGGTGATCGATTCCGCGTTCATCCCGGCGCTGAGCACCAGCAAGTGCGCGCCTTCATCCTCCAGCATGCGGGCGATCTGGGCTCCGTCTTCGGCACTGTTACCGGCGCGGACGCCTTCGGTGATGCTGTATTTGCAGATCACCGCCATCTCCTGGCCGACCTCATCGAGCACCGCGCGCAGCACCCGTCGCGGAAAGCGCAGGCGGTTTTCCAGACTGCCGCCGTACTGGTCGCGGCGCTTGTTGTACATTGGCGAAATGAACTGGCTCAACAAGTAGCCATGACCCATGTGGATTTCCACTGCGTCAAAACCTGCCTGGCGCGCCAGCCGCGCGCCTTGGACGAAATCGTGCACCACTTGCTGCATATCGGCTTCGTTCATCGCCTGCTTGAGAAACATGCCACTCATCAGGCCTATCTTGTTGAAGCCTCCGCTGGCTGAAAGCGGACGTTTGGTTGAGCGCTCGCGAATAAAGGTGAAGCAGCCACCATGGGTGATCTGCGCGCTGGCCAGGCCACCGGACTCGTGCACGGCGTCGGTCAGGGCCTTGAAGTGCGGCACGCTGGATTGAGCGAGGATCAACTGGTTGGGCAAGGTGCGGCCATCAGTGCTCACTGCGCAGTAAGCCACGGTGGTCAGGGCGATTCCGCCAGCGGCGAGGGACGAGTGCAGCTTGACCAGTTGTTTGGAAGGCACACCCTGGGCGCTCATGCCCTCATTGGTGGCGGCCTTGATAAAGCGGTTCTTCAGGATCAGCGGTCCGATCTTGACGGGGCTGAACGCAGATGGGATTGAACGAGGGTTCATGGCAGGCCTCTTTATTTTTATCAGGCTAAAAACGAAGCGCTGCGTCGCCACGTCGCGACGCAGCGATAATCTTCAGAAGGTGTATTTGGCGTTCAACGACAGGTAATCCCGGTCAGCCAGGAACCGCCCCTGGGCGACATCCGGAGAACTCAAGTAGGCGATATAGGTCATGCCAACCTGAAAGTTACCCAGATACTTGAAGTCTCCCCCCACAGTCAGGCGCTTCTCGTCGCGCCCCAGGCCCTGGTAGGCGCTACCGTCGAGGTTCTGTGTCCATACCACCTTGGTGCTCAGGTCCAGGCCGTTGGCGATGGACGGGTAGTCCATGTAGACGCCCACGCCCAGCAGGGTCGAGCCACGGGTCTGGGTCTGCGACTCGAACTGGTCAAAGGTGCCGTCAACGCCAGCTCCGCCACCGGTGATGGTCAGGCTGTCCACCCCGTCGATGTGTTGATGCACCACTTCGCCCATCACGGTGGTCTGTTGGGCCAGCATGCTTGGGCCGAGGATGTACGAGGCGTTGAGGTTGCCCTGCCAGATCTGCCCGGTAGTCGGCGCACCGTTGTTGAGGTAGACCGAGGCGCCATCACGGTAGCTCAGGTCACCGGCGTACTGCACCGAGTCGCCGACCTTGGAGCTGAAGCTGATCCCGGTCAGTTCTACGTCTTCGAAGTACCCCAGGCGATAGGTCGGTGCGCTGGAATCATGACCGATGCCCTTGAGCGATGAGTATTGGGTGTTACCCGTAAAGTCGAAGAATAATGAGCCCACCCGCTCGTGATAGCGGTAGTGGAACAGCCCCACTTCGGTGTTTTCGGTGATTCGGTAGCGTACCCCCACCCCCCATTGGCCGCTGTCTCTGGCGTCTTTTTCACCGGCATAACCGACCGCCAGGCCGTTTGGCAGGCTGTCGACTACCCCAGCGCCCAGACGATAGAACTCGGCACCGGGTCCGAAGGTGTCGCTGCCGAAATAATCGCCCACAGGGTTGAGCTGGGTTTTTTCCCATTCGTACTGGTAATAGCCGACCAGCGCCAGGTCTTCGTTCAGCGACCACGACCCGGACACCTGCCCCACCGGCAGGTACGAGTCCTTGGCCTCGGTACCCGGCACATTGAATTTGGTGGCATCCACCGGGGCCTGCCCCTGGCTGATGTTGGCCCAGAACAGGCTCTCGCCCCATGCCACCAGGTGCCGCCCGGCTTTGAGCGACAGATACTGGGTCTCGCCGACGTCGAAGTTGCCATACACATAGGCATCGAGCAGCCGCGCGGTGCTGCCGCTCAGCCGGCGGGTTTCGTCACTGAAGCCGTCGTTGTGTCCGGTCTTGTTCACCGTCTGCGCCGAGTCGTTGGCGTTTTTCTGGTTGTAGACATCGTCATAGAACTGACTCCCGCGCACTACCGCACCGAGGTTGTCATGTTTGAGTTGCAGTTCGCCGAACAGACTCAGGCGGTTATTGATCAATGAGCCGCGCTTGAAATTTCGCGTGCCGTCGTCGTTGTTCGGGTCATTGAGGTATTGACTGGCCTGCTTGGCGGTACGCATGGAGGCGGTGTAGTTGACCGTCAGCGACGAATCCAGGGTGGTGTTTTCCCCCAATTCGACGGTCGGCGCGGCGCTGGCCGTGGCACTGGCCACCGTGATGGCTGTCGCCAACAGGCAGCGTCCATCGATCGTTCTCCCCGGACGGCGCGCAACAAGGTTTCGGGTAAACATGCTCATCTCCTTTTTTGTTGTTCTGGCTTGTGTCCTCACAGCATGAAAAAAACCACTTTCGCGCACATCGTCCGTTTGGTGAGATGAGCGTTTGTTACGCCAGCACGCCATTGGCCACCATCGCGCGCAGTTCGCTCTTCACAACCTTGCTCGACGGATTGAGCGGCAAGGCGCGGAAAAAACGCACCTGGCGCGGCACCTTGTAATTGGCCATTTGCTCACGACTCCAGGCAATCAGTTGTGCCTCGTCGAGCTCTGCGCCCTCGCGCAGCACAACGCAGGCACAGCCAACTTCGCCCATGCGCTCATCGGCAATGCCAATCACCGCCACCTGGGCAATCGCCGGATGCCGGATCAATGCCGCTTCGATTTCCGCCGGGTAGCAGTTGAAGCCACCGACGATGAACATGTCCTTGAGTCGGTCGGTGATGATCAGGTTGCCCGCTTTATCCAGGCGCCCGACATCGCCGGTGTGGAGCCAGCCATCGGCGTCGATGACTTCGCGGGTCGCTTCGGGGTCCTGGAAATAGCCCTGCATGATGTGAAAGCCACGCAGGCAGATCTCACCGGTTTGCCCTGGATCCAGCGCCTGGTTATGCGGATCGCGGATACTTGCTTCAGTGCCGGCAATAGGCCGTCCGCTGGTGCCGGCGATCACCTGCGCCGAGTCTTGTGGGTCGCAGATAGTCGCAAGCCCCCCGCATTCGGTCAGGCCGTAGGCAGTGGTCACCACGGCAAACCCCAACTCGTTGCGCATGCGTTCTATCAGGCTCGGCGGAATACTCGCTGAACCGGTCACCGCGATGCGCAAGCTCGACAGGTCGGTCTGCTTGAGCTGCGGATGCGCAAGCAGCGAGAGGTACAGGGTCGGCGCGCCGGGCAAGACGCTGATGCGCTCGCGGGCGATGCGCTGGAACACTTGTTCGGCGTCGAACACCGCGTGGGGCAGGATGGTCGCTCCGCCAATCAGGCAAGTCAGCCAGCCGGCTTTATAGCCGAAGGCATGAAAGAACGGGTTTACGATCAGGTAACGGTCACCCGGCACCAGGCCGATGACCTTGACGTATTCGGTAAAAGCCCGCAGGTTCTGGCCATGCCCGCTCATCACACCTTTGGGTTTGCCGGTGGTGCCGGACGTGAACAACAGGTCGCACATGGCTTGGGGGTCGACCGCTAATGCGCGTTGCCTGGCGCTGTCGGCATCGACGGTTACCGCACCACACAGAAACTGTTGAAGCGTCAGGTCCGCAGGCGATTCGGGCGTATCGCCATCGAGTATCACCAGATGCTGGAGGCTGGCCGGTCGATGGGGTGCGAGGAGCGCCGGGTAATCCACATCGAGAAATCGCTGCTGGACAAACAACAGCCGGCAGCCGCTGCGTTCCAGCACATCGGCGGCCTCAAGCCCCTTCATGCGCGTGTTAATCGGCACCAGCACCGCACCTGCACACTGAATGCCCAGCGCGGCGAGGATCCAGTCACCGCTGTTCGGGGCCCAGATACCGACCCTGTCACCGGGCTGGATACCCACAGCCATCAGGCCCCGGGCAAAGCTCATGACGCGCTCGGGCAGTTGGGCGTAGTCGATGCAGTGGCCGTTGTCCTCAATGGCAGTGCGACCGGCGTGACGTTCGGCGCTGCTGAAGACCAACTGGGCAAAGTTGACGGGGGCGGCGCTCAGGGGCGCGGCAAGATTCAGGCTCTGATTCATCGTGGGCTCGGGCTTGGCATCATTGGAGGCTTCACTCTGGAAAGCGGATACGCAATTGCGCGCTGGTGGGCACTGCCTGACAGGCAAGAATCCAGCCTTCGGCCAGGTCACCCGCATCCAGGGCATCGTTGTGCAGCAGCTCGACATCGCCGCTTACCAGCGTGCACATGCACGAAGCGCAGCCACCCACGCGGCAGGCGCTGGGAGGCTTGAGACCGGCACGTTCCATCGCAGCCAGCAAGGTCTCGCCGGTGTCGCAGGCCAAGTGGTGGTCCTCGCCATCCAGGCGCACGGCGAGTTGGGCGGCCACCGCAGCCTCGATGCTTGCCACCTGTGGCAGCTCGCCTTCGCCGGGCAGCGACACGAACCGTTCGACATGCACTCGGCGCTCCGGCATGCCCAGGTCCTTTAACGCATTGACGGCGGCGTCCATGAACGGGCCCGGTCCACAAATGAACGCCTGCGCATCGATAAACGGCCGCGCCAGTTCGGCCAGCTGTCCGACGCTTGGGATGCCCTGTACCGAATCGAGCCAGTGGACGATTTGCAAGCGTTGCGGGTGGGCGCTGGCCAGGTGCCGGAGTTCATCGCGGAAAATCACTGAGGATTCATCGCGGTTGGCGTAGATCAGCAGGACCCGGCCGGTTCCGGCGAGCAACGCCGAACGCAGGATCGACAGCACCGGGGTCACGCCACTGCCGCCGCCGAACAGCAGTAAATCGCCGTCGAGGCTACGCGGCACAAATACCCCGGCAGGTGGCAGTACCTCCAGGGTCTGGCCGGCCTGCAACTCGCTGCACAGCCAGTTCGAAGCGCGGCCCTCGTGCACACGTTTGACCGTTACCCGCAAGGGCTCATCCAGCAATGGCGTGCTCGACAATGAGTAGCAACGGGGCAACCAACCGTCCTCGAAGGGCACTCGCAAGGTCAGGAACTGGCCGGGTTGATAGTGGAAGCGTTCACCCAGATGCTCCGGCACGTCGAAAACCAGGGAGCGCGCATCGGCGGTTTCCTCGATCACTCGTGCCACACGCAGGGCAAGATAATTGTTCATAGATCAGCTACTCATGACCACCTGCCCGTGTATTACGGGCGGGTGTAGACCCAAGGAGTCAAAACGGGCGCCATGGCTTCAGACGTAAGGGTCCGGATTGGGCAAACCCAGCATCACCGCGCCGTAACTGCGCCCGTAAGCCATGTAATTGTTGGCAATGTGTCCACGTGCCTGGTGCAGGTCGCGGAACAGTCGCGCCACCGGGTTGGTGTTGTACAAGCCTGAAGCGGCCATGCTGCGCAGCAGGTCGTTGGCCCGTTCGGCGCAAATATTGGTCACGTAGGCCGACTGGTAGCGATACAACAGCCGGGTTTCGGTATCCGGGTATTCGCCGGCGCGGGCCAGGCTCATGAGGTGCTCGTAGTTGCGTTCCAGCACCAGGCGCAGGCTGTCGACGGTGATCATCGCTTCGGCAATGGCGGTTTGCGCCACAGGATCGTCTGCGGTACGGGCACCGTGCTTGCCGATATGTTTGGCGGCATTGTCACGGAACTCGTTGATCGCACCCTGCAGGGCGCCAATGGCCGATGTGGAGACGGCGCGGGAGAACACTTGGGCAAACGGAATCGCGTAGATCGGGTTGGTGTTGACCTGGCGCCCGGGCGTTGCATCGAGCGTCCAGTTATTGGTGCGCTGCACGCGATGGGCGGGGACGAATACATCCTCAACCGTGATGTCATGGCTTCCGGTGCCGCGCAGGCCCATGACGTCCCAATTGCGTTCAATCTGGTAGTCCTTGCGCGGCAACAGGAAGGTGCCGTGCTCGGCGGCCTGTTCGCCATCGGGCGGCAGTATTCCTCCCAGAAGCACCCATTGGCAGTGCTCACTGCCGCTGGAGAACCCCCAGCGCCCGCTGATGCGGTAACCGCCCTCCACCACCGTGACCCTGGCCGCCGGCATGTAGGTCGAGCAGATCAATGCGTTGTGGTCATGCGCCCAGACTTCGCGCTGGGTTTCGATCGGGTAGCGGGCCAGTTGCCAGGGGTGAACCCCCATCACGCCGTATATCCAGGCAGTGGACATGCAACCTTCGGCAAGGATGGTCTGGATTTCGAAGAAGGTACGCGGGTCCACTTCATATCCACCAAACGCCCTGGGCTGCATGGCCCGTAGCAGCCCGGTGGACTGCAACTCGAGCACGGTCTCCACCGGTATCTTCAAGTCCTTGTCGGCCTGCGCCGTGCGCGCCTTGAGGGCGGGCACCATGCTGCGCGCACGCTCAATCAGATCACGTTCGTCCTGGGTCTTTTCTCGCATGCTGTGCATCACTCAACTCTCCCGATCTCACTGCGCCACTGCGCCAGTTGTGATCAATCATCGGATCGAGCGCGCGATCATTCATCGTCAAAGCGGACTAGGGGGAGTACCGCTTGCGCCGGTTGCGAGAGCCGGGTTCTTCCTGGGTAGGAGCTGCCGCAGGCTGCGATCTTTTGATCCTGCTTCTAAAGAACCGGATCAAAAGATCGCAGCCTGCGGCAGCTCCTACGGTGTATGTGCCCTGATTGATAGTCCATTGAGACGATGCTGGCTACGGTCGTTGCGACGATAGTCAACCCATCAACCATCGACCCCACGGAGCAAGGGCCATGAGTATTTTGCAGCGTTTCCAGATGCACGGCAGCGTCGCCATCGTCACCGGCAGCGGCCGGGGAATCGGTCGGGCGATTGCCTTGGCGTACGCCGAAGCCGGCGCAGATGTGGTGTGCTCGGCGCGGTCACTGGACGAAGTTCAGGCCGTGGCCGAAGAAGTTCGCGGCCTTGGACGACGCGCCCTGGCGGTCGCGTGTGACGTCAACGACGCCGAGCAACGCCATGCGCTGGTGCGTCAGAGCGTGGAGCAAATGGGTCGTATCACTCACCTGGTGAACAATGTCGGCGGTGGCGGTCCGAATGATCCGCTGGCGATGTCGCCCGAGCAGTTCGCTCAGGTGCTGAACTTCAACGTCGCCACCAGCTACGCCTTCTGCCAATTGTGTGTGCCGCTGATGCGCGAGGCAGGCGGCGGCAACATCATCAATATCAGCTCGGTAGCGGCACGCTATGCGCAGCGCCATTTCAGTGCCTACGGCACCGCCAAGGCTGCCCTCAGCCATCTGACCCGCCTGCTGGCCCAGGACTTCGCACCGCAGGTCCGGGTCAACGCTGTCGCACCCGGCCCTACCCTCACTGAAGCGCTCAATGGCGTGATGCCGAGTGCCATGCGCCAAGTCATGGAAAGCAACACTCCACTCAAGTGCCTGGGTACCCCGCAAGATATTGCTGCCGCCGCGCTGTATCTGGCCAGCCCGGCCTCGGCCTGGGTGACTGGCAAGGTTATCGACGTCGATGGCGGCGCAGACTCGTCGGTCTGGCCCGGCTAAGCAGCTGTTTTTGGCCCGCCCCTGATGACGCCGGGGCGGGTTTTTTTTCCACATGACTGGAACCCTGCCATGGACGCTCATTTGATCAACACGCTGGGCGACGAATTGTTCAACGCCTTGCGCAGCCGTCAGACCCTGGCGCCCCTGACCCGGCGCTACCCTCAGATCACCCTGGAACAGGCCTACCGGATTTCCTTGCACTTCCTGCAACGTCGCGAGGCACTTGGCGAGCAGGTGATTGGCAAGAAAATCGGGGTGACCAGCCGCGCCGTACAGGAAATGCTGGACGTGCACCAGCCAGACTTCGGTTTCCTCACCAATGCCATGCAGGTCGAGGATGGCTGCGAAGTCAGCCTCGCCCGTTACAACCTGATCCAGCCGAGGGCCGAGGGCGAGATCGCCTTTATTCTCGGCGAAGATTTACAAGGCCCCGGCATCAGCGCCGAGGACGTACTCGCTGCCAGTCAATGGGTCGTCCCCTGTTTCGAGATTGTCGACTCAAGAATCGATGACTGGCAGATCCGTATCCAGGACACCGTGGCCGACAACGCTTCCTGCGGCGTGTTTGCCCTTGGCGCCCAGCGCACCGACCCGCGCTCGCTGGACCTTGCCGCGGTGCACATGCAAATGCTTAAAAACGGCCAGCCGGCAGGCTCGGGACTGGGCTCGGCGGTACAAGGCCACCCCTGCGCAGCCGTGGCCTGGCTGGCCAATACCCTGGGCGAGCTGGGCATTCCGTTCCGCCGCGGCGAGATCATTCTCTCCGGTGCCCTGGCGCCGCTGGTGCCCGTAGTCGCCGGTGACCACATCAGTCTTTCCATGAGTGGCCTGGGCGAAGCCAGCCTGCGCTTTGTCCCTTGATCACCCTGCACGCCCTTCCCTTTCTCCCTTCCTGGAGCCAAAGACCATGAACAAAAAGATCAAATGCGCGCTGATCGGGCCGGGCAACATCGGAACCGACCTGTTGTACAAATTGATGCGCAGTGACGTGCTGGAACCGGTGTGGATGGTGGGCATCGACGCCACCTCCGAAGGCCTCGCGCGGGCTCGCGAGCTGGGCCTGAAGACCACGGCCGAGGGTGTCGACGGATTGCTGCCTCATGTGCTGGAAGACCAGATCCAGATTGCCTTCGATGCCACTTCGGCCTACGTGCACGCGCAAAATTCGCGCAAACTCAATGCCTTGGGCGTGTTGATGATCGACCTCACGCCAGCAGCCATCGGCCCGTATTGCGTACCGCCGGTCAACCTCAAGGCTCAACTGGGCCTGGGCGTCATGAACGTCAACATGGTCACTTGCGGCGGCCAGGCCACCATTCCGCTGGTGGCAGCGGTGTCCAGCGTACAGCCGGTGGAATATGCCGAAATCATCGCCACCGCCGCTTCGAAATCAGTCGGGCCCGGCACCCGAAAAAACATCGACGAATTCACCCGTACCACCTCCAGGGCAGTGGAAAAAGTCGGCGGCGCGAAGGAAGGCAAGGCAATCATCATCATCAACCCCGCCGAGCCGCCGCTGATCATGCGCGATACCGTGCATTGCCTGACAGTCACTGAGCCCGACCAGCCGGCGATCACGGCCGCTATCGAGGCCATGATCGAGCAAGTGCAGCGCTATGTGCCCGGCTACAAGCTGGTTAATGGCCCGGTGTTCGACGGCAATCGGGTGTCGATTTTCATGGAGGTCGAAGGCCTGGGCGACTACCTGCCCAAGTACGCCGGCAACCTCGACATCATGACGGCTGCGGCGGCACGCACGGCCGAGATGTTCGCCGAGGAAATCCTCAAGGGCGAACTCGTTCTGCAAGCCACCGGCTTAACCGCCAACGCATAAGGAAAAGACCATGGATCTTCGCGGCAAAAGCATTACCGTCCACGACATGTGCCTGCGCGATGGCATGCACCCCAAGCGTCACCAGATCAGCCTGCAACAGATGAAGGACATCGCCTGCGGCCTTGACGCGGCCGGCGTGCCGCTGATCGAAGTCACCCACGGTGACGGGCTCGGCGGCAGTTCGGTGAACTACGGCTTCCCGGCCCACACCGACGAAGAATACCTGTCGGCGGTAATTCCGCTGATGAAAAAGGCCAAGGTTTCTGCGCTGCTGCTACCGGGCATCGGTACAGTCGATCATCTGAAAATGGCCCATGAACTGGGCGTCAACACCATCCGGGTGGCCACCCATTGCACCGAGGCCGATGTCAGCGAGCAGCACATCTCCCACGCCCGCGGCCTGGGCATGGACACCGTCGGTTTCCTGATGATGGCTCACATGAACAGCCCCGAGGGCCTGGTCAAGCAAGGTTTGCTCATGGAAAGCTACGGCGCCAACTGCATCTACCTGACCGACTCGGCGGGCTACCTGCTGCCCCATGAAGTCAGTGCACGTGTGGCGGCGATGCGGGCAGCCCTCAAGCCAGGGACCGAGATCGGTTTTCATGGCCATCACAATCTGTCGATGGGTGTGTCCAACTCCATTGCCGCGATTGCCGCCGGGGCCAACCGCATCGACGCTGCCTGCGCGGGCCTCGGTGCTGGCGCAGGTAACACGCCGATGGAGGTGCTGGTGGCAGTGTGTGATCGCATGGGGATCGACACGGGTGTCAGCGTATTCGGGATCCAGGACGTGGCCGAAGACCTGGTGGTGCCGATCATGGACTTCCCGATCCGCAGCGACCGTGATGCCCTGACCATGGGCTACGCCGGGGTCTATGGTTCCTTCCTGTTGTTCGCCAAGCGCGCCGAGAAAAAATATGGCGTGTCGGCCCGGGAAATCCTGGTCGAAATGGGTCGCCGCGGCATGGTCGGCGGCCAGGAAGACATGATCGAAGACACCGCCATGACCCTCGCCCGCCAGCGGCGGCAGGCGTAAAGATCCCACAGCCCGCTCCGACGCTTTCGCGGGCAAGCCCGCTCCCACAGGTTAAGTGATGTACGCAGGTTTTGTGTACGACACCGAAACTGTGGGAGCGGGCTTGCCCGCGATGAGGCCATGCCCGTCGCCCTCTATGCCAACTGGCCCACCGCTTTCACAAGCAGTTTCTGTCAACGCCAATCGGCGACGATGCCGTGCTCCAGCGCAAACGGCTGCGCAGCAATGGTCCGCCGTTGAAACCCGGATGCCTGTTCCGCCGTGGCCAGCCACAGCATCACCGCCGCCGGCACGTGGGGTGGAGCGCTGCCGGCACGCAGGGCGATCAGGCCTTTGTCGCCGATGGTCGCCTTGAGTGCCTCTGTGGTGACTACGCCAGGATTGAGCGTATAGGCGCGCACGCCAGCCTCCCCCAGTTCAGTGGTCAACACCCCGGACAATCGCGACACTGCCGCCTTGCCGGCCCCGTACGCATAACCCCAGCCGCCCTTGCCCGCAGCTACCGGTGGGTCGCTTTCGCCGGCACCGGAAGTGACGTTGATCACCACCCCGCCCCCGCGCGCCACCATGTGCTCGGCAACCGCCTTGGTCAGCAGGAACGGGGTGAGAATGTAGCCCTGGAACATCCGTTCCAGGGTCTGGGCCTGCAGGTCCATGAATCCGGCATTAAGGTCACTGCCCTGGTAGATCGCGTTATTGATCAGCACGTCGATGCGCCCGTACTCGGCCAGCACCGCCTGGCAGGCGGCCAGGGCCGAGGCGCTGTCGAGCAAATCCATCGGCACGACGAGCACCCGGCACCCCAGATCACGCAAGGCCTGCGCAGTACCATTGAGGCTGCCGGCCAGGGGCGCCCCGGCGGCGTCGCGCAGGGCATGCTCATGTTGTTCCCCCTCGTTGAGGGTACGGGCGCTGATCGCCAGGTCGAAGCCGGCGCGGGCGAATGCCAGCGCCGCCTCACGGCCGATGCCCCGGCTAGCGCCGGTGATGAATGCCACTTTGTTCATGCAAGTTCCTTTTTAGAAGCGCGTGGCGCGGACCATGGCGTCCATGCCGCCATCGACGAACACGACACTGCCATGAATAAACGAAGCCTGGGGCGATTGCAGGAAGGCAACTACTGCGGCAATTTCCGCAGGTTGTCCGGCACGACCCAGAGGTGCGACAAATTCGCGGGTAGCCTGGCCAAAACGCGAATCGTCCAGCGAGGCCTGGTGCAATGGCGTTTCAACCGCACCCGGCGCGACTACGTTCAAACGCATGCCCTGCTTGCCCCAGCTCACCGCCAGGCTACGGGCATGCTGGCTGATGGCACATTTGGAAGCAGCATAGGCGACGTGCGGTTGACCGAGGTCGTTGGCCAACTCAAGCGCCCGGGCCTCTTCACCGGCGATCATCGCGTCGGTCATCGGCTGGCCATCGGGCCCGGAATGAGTCGCCGCCACCGAGCCGATCACCAGCGCAGCCGGCTGTTGGCCCTTGGCCAACGCTCCCTGCAAGCCGTCGAGCAACTGGCTGACGCCGAAGTAATTCACCGCAAGGATCAAACCGCAGTTGGATGCCGTGACACCGACCCCGGCGCAACAGATCAGCCCATCGAGGACCCCACCGCTGAGTTCAAGCACTTGCCCGATGGCGGCCTCACGCCCTTGCGCAGTGGACAGGTCGGCGATCACTTCGGCGTTACTGCGATCGATCCCTATGACCTGATGCCCGGCGGCGCGCATGGCCGCAGATACGGCCGCCCCGATTCCCGAGGCGCTGCCGGTGATGGCTGTAATTGGCATGGTGATTCTCCGTGATTGGTCCGCCCAGTATCGACAGGGCGATCACGGGACGGCATCGTCTGTGCGGACTAAAAATGTGCTGCGTGAATGTTAGCTACGCCGGGCGGCGAATGGCCCGGCGAAGGGTGGGCAGGATCAGGCCTGACGGTAGATCGGCACGGCCAGCCGCAGCGGCGGCACCTTGATTTTTTCGGCCACCTTCAACGCGAGTTGCGGCTTGCCCAAGGCAACCACGCTGTTGAGCATGATGCGCACCAGTTCCGTCTGGCGTCGCACTCCGGTCTTGGAGAAGATGGAGCGCAAGTGTGCCCGCGCGGTGTTGCGCCGGATATTGAGCACTTCGGCAGCTTCCTCCAGGGACAAGCCGTTGGCGAGTTCCATGGCCAGGGCGGTTTCGGCCTTGGTCAGGTTGAACAGCTGCTTGGTCACCACTTCACTGGCCAGGGATTTGCTCGACGCATCGCGGATATACACCAACGCCGCCGGTTGCCCCTTCTCCTCTGCCCAGTCCAGTGATGGAATCGATTCGACGACCACGCCGAGGTTGACCAAGCCGGATGGACGCGTCACCGACATGGCCTCGGCGCTTTTTGGGGCATCGGGACAGAACGCGCCACGAATCAGGCGTTGCAACTCACGGTTATCGCTGGGATACGTCGCCTCAAGGCGTCCGCCCACCAGTTTCAAGCCATCGGAACGGGAAAGGATTTCCTGGGCCACGGGATTGATCTGCAACACACTGCCGCTCTCGTCGAGCACCAGGGTCGCCACCGATAACCGGCTGATGGCCTGGGAGTACAACTCGCTCAGCGATTCACTGCGGTCTCGCAAGTTATGCAGTTGGGAGGCACGTCGCAGGTGAGGCAGGAAGCTGGCGCACACTGCGCGGTCGTGGGCAGAGAAGTTGGGAGCCCGTTTGGGGCGAGTCATGCGCAAGCGCAGTTTGCCGCCGTCCGGTGTGGAAATATCGGCACACATTAAGTGGTACACGTCATAGGGTTCGCAGAACATTTTGTAGTAGCCGTTCTGCTCCCATTGCGTTGCGCTCATGAGGTCGTCCACGGTGAACACATGGTCCAGCGGCTGGTTGGAGAACGGCGAATCGATTTGCGGGTAGGTCATGTAGCAGATATCACCGGCGCCTTCGATGTCACCGACGATGATCATCACGCCGGTTTCGGGTTGCTCCGGCACCCGCAGGATCAAGGTGACGTAGTTGGCACCGTAGAGTTTGAGAAAGCTTCGAAGGGCGTGCGCCATCAGCTTTGGATCCAGGGCGCCTTCGTAGATTTCGCCCACCAACTGGTTGTAGTGCGTGAGATCGAGGCCAAGACTGGCCAGGGCCTGGTGCGTCAAGTCAGCGTTTTGCATAGTCTTATCTCGCTCGGGTAAGGACTGCGCCCTTCCCTTGTTATTTTTATAATTTCGGCTGGGGGAACCCGGGTTCCCCCTCATTCGACTGCAACTTCTCAGCCAGTTTCCCTAGTGTGTGCGGACTCCACAATAGGTCGGACAGGTTTATTTTTCGCCTCCTCGATCACGCTCGGCCGGGCTGTTTTTCAGACGAAACTGCCCTTGTAACGGCACCGGCTGGCGCATTCTGTCGGCGACCAACGGCCGCCCACGATTGAACCAGGCGGCCAGCGCCGGAAGGAGGAAAATTGCCCCCAGCACGTTGACCAGAAACATGAACGACAGCAACACACCCATGTCAGCCTGAAACTTCAGCGGTGCGAACGCCCAGGTGCACACGCCAATGGACATGGTCACGGCCGTGAATACCGCCGCCGTGCCGCGTTGGCACATGGCCTGGTAGAACGCCTCGCGCAGATTGGCTCCGCGCAGCATTTCGTGCTGAATACGTTCGTACAGGTAAATGCCGTAGTCCACGCCCACTCCGACACCCAGAGCCATGACAGGCAAGGTGGAGACCTTCAGGCCGATACCGAGCATGGTCATCAGTGCGTTACACAGAATAGCGACAATCGCCAGCGGCACCAGAATGCACAACACCGCGCGGATGGATAAGAAAGTCAGCCAGCAAAACAGTGCCACTGATCCAAACAACGCCCCGAGCATGATCACTTCCGCACGCTTGACCGCCTCGTTGGAGGCCGCCATAACCCCCACGTTGCCACCCGCCAGGAGGAACTCGACTTGCGGCGAGCTGACTTCGGCAATGATCCGCCTCGCTTCAGTGATCGCATGGCTGACCGTGCTGCCTTCGTGGTCGGTGAGGAACACCAGGATCTGCATCTGCTGGCAACCGTCGGTGACCAGGCCATCATCCGGCATATAGGCCCGAGCGCCCTGACTCAGGCCGCGGGGTGATCCCGGTATCGCCGCCCAGCGCGGATTGCCTTCGTTGTTGCCAGCAATCACCCGTTTGCCCATGTCCGCCACGCTTTGAATCGACTGCACACCCGAGACGGTACGCATGCGGAAATCGAAGGCTTCCACCGCGCGCATCACGGTAGGCGACAAGCAGCCCTCTTCGACACCCTTGACCTGGACGAACACTGACATCACATCCAGCCCGATGGAGTAGCTGCTGATGATCCTGGCGTTGTCCTGGTTGTAGCGCGAATCAGCGCGCAGTTCCGGCGCGCCCGCGCCGATATCACCCACTGCCAGGTCGCGAGCCTTGTAGGCCCCGGCCGCCAGCAGCAACAGACTGACAACAAATACCCCAAGGGCAGGCCCAGGCTCGGCCAGTGCCGACAAGCGCCACCACAGGGGGTGCCTGCCCGCCGGCCGCGATTGCGCCCGACGCAACAGCGCAGGTTCCAGCCGCAGGTAGGAAATGATCACCGGCAGCATCAGTTTGTTGGTGATGATCATCAACATGACGCCGATGCAGGCCGTCACGCCCAATTCGTGAACGATCGGAATGTCGATCATCATGATCACTGCGAAGCCCAGGGCATTCATCAGCAAGGCCAGCGAGCCCGGGATAAAGATCTTGCAGAACGCGGAGCGCGCCGCTTCCTTCGACGTACTGCCGGCCAGCACGTCTTGTTTCCAGGCGTTGGTCATCTGCACCGCATGGGACACGCCGATGGAGAAAATCAGGAATGGCACCAGGATCGACATCGGATCGATCCCCAGGCCCAGCAGCGGCAGCACACCCAGCAACCAGACCACCGGCAGCAACGCGACCAGCAACGCCACTACTGCCAGGCGCAGGGACCGCGAATACAGCCACAGCAGCAACCCGGTGATGACGAAGGCCACCACAAAGAAACCGATCACCGTGTTCAACCCTTCAACCACATCCCCCACCAGTTTGGCGAAGCCGACAATGTTGATCTCGATATTGGGGCTGTTGTACTTGCTGCGGACCTCTTCCAGACGCTTGGCGATCTCGACATAGGACACCGGCTGGCCAGTCTTGGGATCGACGTCCTGCAAGTCGGCGCGGACCATGGCCGACTTGAGGTCGTTGGCCACCAGACGACCGACCTGCCCGGAGGCCGCCGTGTTGCTGCGCACCTGCGCCAGGTCTTCTGGAGTACCGCTGAAACGCGGAGGCACTACCACATCACCGAAGAACCCTTCTTCGGTGATTTCGATATAGCGCACATTCGCGGTAAACAGCGACGTCACGCTGGGGCGACTGACCCCGGAAATGAAAAACACGTCGTCGGTGACCTTGCGCAGGGTCTCCAGGTACTCGTTGTTGTAGATGTCGCCTTCGCCTTTCCAGCGCACGCTGACCAGGAAACGGTTGGCACCCGTGAAGTAGCGGCTGAACTGGAGAAAATTGATCATGTACTCGTGACGCACCGGGATCTGTTTGTTGAAACCCGGATCCAGTTGCGTATGGGTGGCGCTGTAGCCAAGGCCCAGCGTCACCAGGACGAACAACACCAGCAGCCCCTTGCGCCAGGCCATCAGGTGGTCGGCGCACGTTTCGACGCAGCGCGTCACCCAGTGTTTAGCTTGATTCATTGACCGCCTCTCATTTACTGGGTGGCCTGTGTGGCCACTAGGGCAGCGACGCTGCCACCTGAGCCCTGCAACACGCCGCGCTCGCCACCTACCAGCAGTCGCGAGCCCACCATCGTCGCCGAGGTCAACGTGCCAAGACCGGCCAGGCGTCCGACGCCGACGAGCGCGCCCTGTGCATCCAGGCGTACCACCGAACTGCCGGCCCCGACGATCACCAGGCCGGAGTGATCGGGCAGTAACACATGGCCGTACAACGGCAGTTGGTTACCGAGCTTGATCTGGGTCCAGCTGTCGCCGAAGTCGTGGCTGACGAACACATGCCCGCGCATGCCGTAGGTCACCCAGTTGTTCGCACTCAAACGCACAATGCCGAACAGCGAACCGCTGTAGAACGCCGGCAGGGGCTGCCAGTGCTGGCCGCTGTCGGTAGTACGCAGCACCAGGCCCTGCTCGCCCACCAGCATGCGTCGGCCATCGTTGCCACCTGCCATGCTGTTCAGGTGCGCGCTGTCGATGTCCAGCTGCCGCGGTGCCCAGGTTTGTCCGCCATCCAGAGATTGATAGAACTTGCCGAAGCTACCGAACGCCATGACGCTGTCGCCACCGCCGGTCCAGATGCCAAGCAGCGGCTCGCCCAGATCGCTGTCGTAACGTATTTCCTGCCAGCTGCTGCCGGCATCCTCGGAACGCAGGATCCAGCCATCATGTCCCACGGTCAGCAAACGCTTGGCGTCAAGCGCCACCACTGCAGTCAGTGTGGCATTGCGCTGCGTGGCGACGCTGGCTGGCTGCCAACTGACGCCCTGATCATCGCTGAGCAAAATGCTGCCACGTTCGCCCACGGCCACCACTCGGGCGCCAAGATTGAGCAGGCCGTTGATCTGCACCCGGTCCGGGCGCGTGGCCAACAGTTCTGCTTGCGGAGGGGATTTGGGGGAAAAGGTGTAGCCAATGGTCAAGGCGACCACCAGGCAGACCGCGTAGCCGATCACCGAGCGCATGAGCAACGCTCCTGTTCGGGGACGGCGTGGATAAGGCAAGTCATAGGGCCAATCCTCTTGTTTTTGTCACGCACCAAGGCATGCGAGGCAATCGAGATGGGCGTTGCCTCTGGATCAATAGTCGGTGCAAGGAATGGGTGGCACATCGTCCAAATGGCTTATGCAACTGTGGGAGCGAGCCTGCTCGCGATGGTGGTAGACCCGTGGGCATTGATGCCGACAGGTATGGCCTCTTCGCGAGCAGGCTCGCTCCCACAGGAGATCACCGCTCATTGGATTGGGTGGCGATCAAGCCATGTACAGGATCACCAGGTCGTTGATCACCGACGGCCGGTCCTGGCCCACCACATGAATGTTGAGTTCCAGGGTGAGCTGGGTGCCACGGGCCAGGATTTCGACTTTTTTCACCCGGGCCCGCGAATGGATGCGCGAGCCGGCTGGAACAGGCGCAGGGAAGCGCAGGCGATCGGAGCCATAATTGATCTGAGTGGTGAAGCCGCTGATTTCGAAGCCCAACGCCAATTTCATCCGCGACTGCAGCACTTGCACCAGCGCACCATGGGCAATGGTGCCGCCGAATGGACTTTGCAGCCGCGCCCGCTGCGGATCGGTATGAATCCAGTAATCGTCCCCCGACAACCGCGCAAAGTCGTCGATCAGCGCCTGGTCGACCATCACCACATTGCTCCAGTCGCTGTATTGCTCACTGACCAACGCCTGCAAGGCCGGCCCGTCGTTGAGGTCGACCTGTCGCGCGGGAGGTTGTGCCGCCGTTGAAGGCGCCGGCTCGCTGCCCATTGCGGGCAGCGGCTCAAGGCTCGCCGCATCCTTGTCAGTGCCGGTGAAGCGCAGCAGACGATTGCCCTTGGCGTCGACTTCGGCGAACACCGGCTGCAAGGCCATACCGATCTCGATTTCGTTTTCCTCAAGGCCGACCAGGTTGGTGTTGATGCGCACCCCTTCGGCCAGCTCGACCACCGCCAGTTTCTGCGGCATTTCATCCATGAAATCGGGCAAGGTCGCGATGCGCGTCACGGTATAGCTGTACAGCGTTGCTGCGCCGTCGACTTCGCGCCAGGCCAGGTCGTGTTCCAGGCACACAGGGCAATGTCGGCGCGGGTAGAAGTTCCAGTGTGCACAGGCATTGCACTGCTGGATCAAGAGTCGGCGAGCCTTCAGACCCTCCCAGAAGGGCGCGGAGATCTGTGTCGCCACGGGCATCGGTTTGTTGTTGGACATGTGCTTATGCTCCCTGAAGTATCAATGCGCCCTGCTCACTCATTACGCCACCGGTGCCCGAGACGTAGACGCTGTCGCAGCGACCCAGTTGCCGTTCTCCGGCAGTGCCAGCGATTTGCGTCACCGCCTCGATCACCTGGCTCATGCCACCGGCCGAGGCCGACTGGCCGAAACTCAGTTGTCCGCCATGGGTATTCATCGGAAAATCACCACGCCAGGTCAGGTCGTGTTCACGCACAAACGCCATGCCCTCGCCCTTGGCGCAGAAACCGGCATCCTCCAGGGTCAGCAGGGTGGTAATGGTGTAGCAGTCGTAGATCTGCGCGGCATCGACGTCTTGTGGCTTGAGCCCAGCCATGGCAAAGGCTCGCTGGGAAGCCGGACCAATTGGCGTGTGCAGCATGTCCTCGGCATAGGACGGCGACTTGAATGCCAGGTGTTCGCCAAACCCGGTGATGAAGGCCGGACGCTTGCGGGCCCGCGCGGCCACTTCCTTGTTGGTGATAATCATCGCGGCGCCGCCGGCCACCGGCATGACGATTTCCAGGACGTGCAAGGGGTCGGCCACCATCTTGCTGGCCAGCACCTGCTCGATGGTCAACGGCTGGCCATAGAACATTGCTTGCGGATTGGCCAGGGCGTTAGTGCGCTGGTCCACGGCAATTTTGGCCATGGCCCGCTGGTCGTAGTCGTAGTGCGCGGCATAACGCTGGGCGATCATCGCGTAGCCGGTGTTCTGACCCATGTGCCCGTAAGGCAGATCGAATTCAGCCTCGGGCGCGCCGAATGCCGTGCTATGCCCGCCAAAGCGCATGGACCGGGCCATCCAGCCAGGATCCTCATCGGGCCCCAATGGCGCCATGCGTGCAGGGATCACGCACAGCACGGCCTGGCATAGCCCCAATTCGATCGCGGCGGCGGCGCGCCAGACCATACCGACCGAGGTGCAGCCCCCCAGGTCCACCACTTCGGCAAAGTTCAGTCGCAGGCCCAGGTACTCGGCAGCCATCGCCGGTACAAACACCGAGGCCTCATGAAAGTGCGGACCGTTGATCACCAACCCGTCGAGGTCCGAGGCCTTGAGCCCGGCATCGCGCAGGGCCTGCGCTGCCAGGTCGGCGACCTGCTCGAGGTGGAACATCTTGGGTGCGGTCGAATACTTCTCCGGTTTGTACTGTGCGGTGCCAACAATGGCCGCATGCCCTTTGAGCCCCATTAGTGCCTCCATGCCGAAGCGTTACGCTGCGGCTTTTTCCAGTGTGTTGAGGTCCGGGCGCAGCAAGGCGGCCGCGGACCTTTTGTGGTCGATCAGAAGGTGTATTTCATCGAGAATGTGGCGTAGTCGCGGTCAGCGAACGGACGGTCGATCGGGTCCGCCTCGCCCAGATAGGCGATGTATTTCAAGCCGACTTCCAGGTTGCTCAAGTATTTGAACGTGGTGCCCATGCTCAGGCGTCGGTCGCCCTGCACCCCGGAGATGCTTCCGGACATGGGCGTGGAGCCGCTGAAGACATTGGAGAAACTGAAGGGGACTTCCAGATCCCATCCTTGGAAAACCCCCGGATAACTGAACGATGCGCCCACGGTGTAGGCGCTGGAAGATTTGGTGCGGTAGCCTGCACCGGTGCTGTAGGTGTAGTCATCGGAAGCCGCCACGAGAGATGCCACGGAAGGAAGAAGGTTTACACCCTGCAGGTTCGGCGCGGCCGAAGCGGCTTCGACGCTGTCGACCTGCACCCGGATGACTTCGGCGGTCAGCGTCGTCTGACTGGCCCAGGGACGATCCCCCAGGATTCGCAACGCTGACAATTGCATTTGCTGGCCCTTGCCCCTGGCCGGGACGGCCCCAAGACCTGTGTTGACCATCACCGGAGCACCGTCGCGATACGACCATTCGGCGCCGATCTGGGTATCGCCGAGCTTGGTCGAGGCACTGATGCCGGTCAGCTTGATGTCTTCGAAGTACATGATCCGATAACCATTGATGGCGAAGGCGTTGAGGCCTCCACCCACTGGCAGCGGGTCATAGCCGACCAGGGCGGTGGCAGGATTCTTGTCGTGGTAATTGACGTGGAACAGCGACAGTTCGATGGCCTGTACCGGGCGGTAGCGAACCTGAACGCCCCACTGGCCGCTATCGCGGGGTTCGTCGGTGCCGCGGTAGGCGACCTTCTGGCCGTTGGCAAAGATGAATTCGCGCCCGGGCCCGACTACATCGCTGCTCGACAAGTAGCTGCCCACCGGCGGCAATTCAGTACCCTTCCATTCGTACTGCACGTAAGCGCCGAGGGTGATGTTGGGGTTGAGGCGGAAAGAGCCGGAGAACTGGCCTACCGGCAACAGAATCTCCTTCACTTCAACACCCGGCTGGGATGCTTTGACCGCGTCGGAAGGGTTCTGTACGCCGTTCACACCGGGGTAGAACAAACTCTCGCCCCAGGATTCGATGTGCCGACCGGCCTTGACGTCAAGCATGGTGTTGTTGTCAAAGCGCCAGCCGCTGAACACGTAGGCATCCAGCAGTTTGCTGCGACCACCACTGTAGTAACGGGTGTCACTGGTGAACTCGTCGTTGCTGCCGTTCTTGTTCACAGTGGCGGGCGAGGCGTTATCATTTTTGCGATGGTAGACATCGTCATAGAAGGTACTGCCCCGCACCACCGCGCCGTAGTTGTCCTTGCGCAGGATCATTTCACCCAGCGCCCCTACGCGGTTGGTGGTCAGGCTGCCACTGTCGAAGTTGCGGTTGGCATCGTCGGCGTTGACCGTCAGCAAGCGATCGCTCTGGCTGCCCGTACGCACACCGAGGCCGTAGCTGGTGGTCACCGACCAGTCGATGGTCGCGCCGTTGTCGAACTCGATGGTTTCACCGGCCCATACCGGTGTCGACACCAGCGCAATGGCCGCCGCCAGGCTGGTGACCTGAAACGCGCTTGAACCGATGACCGTAGAGTTATTGTTGTTTTTGTTGATCACACTGACTCTCCTGAAGGGCAACCGGTTGGCTGCCTGGAATGTTCAACACTGCTGCCGTGCCGTCCGCTCAAAACACCTTGAGCGATGTCACCGCGCACGCTCCCCTTACAGCACGCCGGTAGCGATATAGCCCCCGGTCCTCTTCCCGCTCCAGCGACCCTTCGGCCACCAGGTAGTTGGCATGGGCCAACGTTTCGCCAAGCGCCATCAGTTCGTCGAAACGACCCGACAGTTTGGGAAACAGCAAAGCCATCAGTTCGAGCACGGTGCGCGGCTCGTCACAGTTGGCCAGCATCAGTGCCAGATGCCCGCGGTGATGGTCCTCCAGCTGATCCAGGCGCTGATGCAAATTGAAGAACGGCCGCTCGTGTGCAGGTAGCACCAGCACACTGTCGGGCAGGCTGCGCAGGTGTTCGATGGAGTCGAGCCATTCGCGCAGTGGGTTGGCCAACGGCTCTGTGGCATGCACACCGACGGTGGAGGTGATGCGCGGCAACACCTGGTCGCCAGAGATCAGCAAGTCGTCATCGGCGGCGTACAGGCACGCATGCTCCGGCGAGTGACCGCGACCGATGACCACCTGCCAGGTACGACCGCCGATGTGCAGGCAGCTGCCCTCGCGCAAACGGCGGAAATGGTTCAGCGCAGCTGGCAGGAAATGCGCATTGCTCATCACCGCGAACATCTCGGCACTCTGCTCATCGCTGACGCCGGCCTTGCGGTAGAAATCGAGAAGGTCCCAGCCCGGTGGTTGCTCGGCGGGAAACCTGACGTGCAGTGACTGGAATTCGCTGGCGGTCATATACACCGGGCAGTGGAAACGCTCCGACAGCCATGCGGCCACACCGGCATGGTCAGAGTGGAAGTGGGTACACACCACCGCCAGCAGAGGCAGCCCGCCACACACGTCGCCGAGCACCCGGTCCCAGACTTCTCGGGTTTGCGCGGTGTTCATGCCGGTGTCCACCACTACCCAGCCGTCGGTGTGACGCAGCAGATAGAGGTTGATGTGGTCCAGGCGAAACGGCAGCGGCATGCGCAACCACCAGACACCCGGCGCCACTTCAAGCACCTGTCCGGAATCCGGCGGCTGTGGCCAGGGATAGCGCAAGCCGCTGCGCAGTTCGTGACCGTTGGCGTCGAGATCAGCCATGGTCGGCCACCGCGAAGGGCGCCAGGCCAGCCCGCTCCAGAGCTGCTTGCGAGTAAGGCACATAAGTGCGGGCCTGTTCGTCGCGGATGAACAATGGGTCGCCGCAACGCTTCGGGCAGTAGCCCTGGCGCTGCAGATCAACCTTGCGCAGCTTGAAGCTGGCCGTCAGGTCGGCCGTTTGGGTAACCCGCACGAACACCGGAGCCGCGTAGCGCGGCAGGCGCGCTTCAGTCACGGCATACAGTGCGGCCGGATCAAACACCTGGTCCGCCTGCATCTGGACGGCGGCCATGCCAGCGCGGCCTTCATGGCCCGGCACCTGCACCCCATAGATATTCACCAGTTCCAGGCCCTTGAGATCTCCCAAGGCGTCCGCCACTTCCTGGGTCGAAACGTTCTCGCTCTTCCAGCGATAGGTATCGCCGATGCGGTCGACGAAGTAGCAGTAACCCTCAGCGTCCTCGCGCAACAAGTCGCCGGAACTCCACCAGGCATCGCCTTCGCGCAACACATTGCGGCGGATCTTGCTCTCGGTTGCCTCGCTTGAGGTGTAGCCCTCGAAACGCCCGCCACCAATGTCCGGGTGGTCGACGATAAAGCCCATGGCCTCACCGATCTCCCCCACTTTGCAGACTTGATAGAAACCGTTTTCGTCCCGCGGATGGCAGTCGTTTTCGATGTCGTAACGCACCAGCCGCAAATTGGTCTTGTTCCAGTCCGGCACGCGTCCGCAAGAACCGAAATAGTTGTCGACGTTGATCACCGCCGCATTGGCTTCGGTGGCGCCCCAGCCCTCGAACACCTGGATCGGACCGAAGCGCTCCAGCCAGCGCTGCCAGGAATCCGGCGACAGCCCGGCGCCGAGCATGCAGCGCAAGCTGTGCTCGCGCTCACCGGCGCGCACCGGCTGATTGAGCAGATAGCGGCAGATTTCACCGATGTACTGGAAGATGCTGATCCGATGACGAGCCACGTCCTTCCAGAACTCACGCACGCTGAACTTGCGGCGCACCACGATGGCTGCACCGGCGCGCAGCGCGGTAGAGGTGACCGAAGTGGCTGCGGCGCCGTGGTACAGCGGCAGGCAGCAATAGAACACATCCTCGCAGGTGGCTTGCAGGGTGACTTCCATCACATCGCCCGAGGACATCCAGCGCATGTGGCTGTAGCGCGCCGCCTTGGGCAAGCCGGTAGTGCCCGAGGTAAAAATAAGCAGGGTCGGCGCCTGCGCTTCGATGTGCGCGCGAATATCGCGTGGAAACGGCGTGCGTGGCGCTTTTTCCAGGCGCGCACCGAAATGCCCGTCGATCACCTTGGGCAGCGGTCCGCTCCAGGGGTTCTCCGCGTCGCGTATCAGCCAGCATGGCAAGTCCGGAAAGCTTTCGGTGGCCTGTATATTGGCCAGGCATTCTTCACCGATCACCAACGCCTTGGCGTCGGTGGTGTGCAATGCATGCAGCAACGCACGGCCGTTTACCTGGGTATTGATGAAGGCCACCACCACCCCCAGCTTCACCAGGCCGAACCAGGTGCAGAAGAACGCCGGGCGGTTTTCCATGGCCAGGGCACAGACATCACCGGCGCGCAGGCCGTTGGCGTAAAAAGTGTGGGCCATCTGATTGGCCCGGGCATCGACTTCCTGGTAGCTCAGCGCCTGCTCGCCGTAGATCAGAAATGTGCGTTCACCCTGCTCGCGCGCCTGTTGCTCCAGGCGGTCCGCCAGGGTATGCCGATCACTCGGCTTGATCAGCCCGGCCGCCGCCGAGCGCCGGTCAAGCAGTGCCTGGGTCTGCTCCCGTGGTACCGCGCGGGTCGGCAGGAGGTGGCTGACGTCATTCAGGTTCATCGCGCCACCTCCTGCGCATTCGCTTGATAAGTCGGGTAATCGGAGTACCCGGCCCGACCCGGTGTATACAGGGTCTTGCGGTTGAAGCCACTCAAAGGCAGGCCATGCTTCAAGCGCTCCACCAGATCGGGGTTGGCAATAAAGTGACGGCCAAACGACACGGCAGCCCCCTCGCCCGACGCGAGAGCGGCACTGGACGAGTGGCCGTCGAAACCATCATTGAGAATCAAGGCATGGGGACTGTGGCGACGCGCAAGGGCGAAGGCATCGAGGTCGGCCAGAGGCGAGCGCATGATGTGCAGGTATGCCAGCCCTAACGGCGCCACGGCTTCACACAAGGCGGCCGCCGTCCCTGCGGGATCGCGGTCGTCAATGTCGTTGTAGGGGTTACCGGGGCACAGGCGAAAACCGACACGGCCAGCGCCGATCGCACTGGCCATGGCCTCGATGACCTCCTTGGCGAAACGCACCCGTCCGGTCACGTCGCTGCCGTAGGCATCGCTGCGCTGGTTGCTGCCTGAGGCCATGAACTGCATCGGCAGGTAACCGCTGGTGCAGTGCAGTTCGACACCGTCGAAGCCCGCCAGGCGCGCATTCAGTGCGGCCTGACGGTAGTCTTCGATGACCTCGCCAATGCCTTGCAGGCTCAGCGCCAGCGGCTCGTCAGTGTCCACCAGGCCGGCGGCATCACTGAACACCTGTGTGCGCGCACGCAATGCCGACGGCGCCACCGTGGCCGCCCCGACTGGCTTGTTGTGCCGGCTGGCGGCACGACCGACATGCATCAGCTGCAGGACGATGCGCCCGCCCTCGGCATGCACCGCCTCGGTGACACGCCGCCAGCCGACGATCTGCTCATCGTTATAGATGGCCGGGGTGCGACAATAGCCCAGACCGCTCGCGGAAGGCGCGGTACCCTCGGCCACGATCAGCCCGGCGCCGGCCCGCTGGCGGTAGTACTCGACCATATCGCTGCCGGGTACTGCATCGGCAAGGGCGCGGCTGCGCGTCATGGGGGCCATGACGATGCGATTGGCCAGTTGCAGTTCGCCCAGGGCGACCGGCTCGAACAAGACGCTCATTGCAATTCCTCAGCTTCTTATTGTTTTCAGGCTTTTCCAGGGCCTGCCACAGCGTGGGCAAACCCTGACAGGCCAGCGAATATGGGCTGAATGATTGACCGTGAGCACATGCGAAACATCGTCCGACAAGACTAGGTCGGCGATCCTGCAGAACAGGACGGTGCGCAGAGCAAAAATGGTCTGAACGGACGATGAGAAAAACCCGTGACACGCCGAGCATCGCGTCAACTAGAACAAAACCGGGAGCACCCGCAGTGAATCAATCCACCCCCGTGACATGGCGAACGCACTACGCGCTGTTCGTGCTCGCCAGCATCTATGTGTTCAACTACATCGACCGCCAACTGATGGCGATATTGATCGAACCGGTAAAGCTCGAATTCGGCATTTCCGATACCGGTATCGGCCTGCTTTCGGGGGTGACCTTCGCGGTGTTCTATACCGTGTTCGGCTTTCCGCTGGGGCGCCTGTCGGACCGCATCGGGCGCAAGCCGGTGATCGCCTTCAGCTGCATTGCCTGGAGCCTGATGACCATGCTCTGCGGCATGGCCGGCAACTTCCTGACCCTGGTGCTGGCGCGGATCGGTGTGGCAGTCGGCGAGGCCGGAGGCACGGCGCCGTCGGTGGCCATGGTCTCGGATTTGTACCCGGCCAACCGCCGATCCACTGCACTGTCGGTGTTAATGCTCGGTTCGAGCCTGGGCGCGATTGTCGGCCTGGGCCTCGGCGGCTGGATAGCCCAACACCACGGCTGGCGCTACGCTTTCCTGCTGATCGGCGCCCCCGGGATCTTCCTGGGCCTGCTTCTGCTGCTGACCGTGCGTGCGCCAAAGCGCGTCGTGCCGCTGGGTCAGGTCGTGGCACAACAGGAAGGCTGGCTCAAGACGCTTGTCGAACTGTTTCGCATGCCCTCGTTCCTGTGCCTGGTACTCACCGGCGGCGCGGCGGCGATTGCTGGCTACGCCATCGGCACCTGGAGCCCGAGCTTCCTCATCCGTTCCCACGGGCTCAACCTGCAAGAAGCCGGATTCCTGGTAGGCGTGGTGGGTGGCACCGGTGCGACTGTCGGCACCCTGGCCTGCGGCATCCTTACCGACCGCATGGCGCGGCGCGATGTCGGCTGGCAAATCGGTGTGCCATTGGCAGGGACGCTGATCAGCATTCCCTTTGCTCTTTCGTACTTTCTCTGGCCCCAAGGCACGGCCTTCTACATCGGCAGCATCGCCGTTCCACAGGCGTTTGTGTTCTACAGCGCGTTCTCTTTTTTTGGTGTCTGGTGGGCAACACCGTGCCTGAGCGCCATCACCCACCTGTTCCCGGCCACACGGCTGGCACAGGCCACGGCCATTTTTGTGATGGCCATGACCCTGCTGGGCGTCGGTATCGGGCCGCTGTTTGTAGGCATGCTCAGCGATTTCTTCGTGCCGACCCTGGGCAGTGAATCCCTGCGCTATGCCCTGGCTTCGTCGGTGTCGATGCTGGTGCTGGCCTGCGTGTTCCTGACCCTGGCACTGCCGCGCTATCGACAACAGATGAAGGAACCTGCGGCGCATCTCACAGCGGTACGGCCCGTGGCGGCCTGACCACCTCCGCGCACCACCACGCCGCTGCAACCTTGCCAGGTTCCAGCGGCATTTTTTTCGGATTACCCTGTCGGTAAGTTCCCCCTTAAAACCAAAAAGGGCCTGCCTCCCTTGCCCGCAAGCAGGCCCTTGCGCCAGCGTGTAGAGCCTGCAGGCCGTCAGCGTAGAAATGCGGGCGAGCGCAACGGCAGCGCCACCTACGAGGGTCACTGCGTCAAGCTGCAAGGCGAGCGGCGCGTTCTTCGTACCGGTTACAAACGGCTACTGGAGATGAGCGGGTCACTTGATCCGCAATGGTCTATCACCTCTGCGCCGATCAACTGACGTTCCCCTTTGCAGGGGCTAGCCTGCTCGCGCTGGTCGTGGACGATATCGCGTTAAACCAGATGGCCCGCAGCGCCCTCGGGTTTTTCGCGAGCAAGCTCGCTCCAGGGAGCGATCAAGAACCAAAAAAAAGCCCTATCGAAATCCGATAGGGCTTTTTTCATTGCCGCGAGCTGTTACCGCCCGATCGCCCGTGCCGCATCCGCAGTGTACTGGTCCGGCGTGAATTTGCCTTCGTTGAGGATCGGACCTTTCTTCGCCTCGTTGGTCATGCCGTAGCCGGTATATTGGCCGGAGTTCAAGTCCATGAAGAACTGCGAACCAGCCTGCCAGCCACTCATGTCAGGATGGTAGTAATAGTTGACCATGGCGTGTTTCCACAGCTGCCCACGGGCATCGTAGTTGTCGGCCATCACCGAGTTCCAGGTGTCTTCGTCGATGAACAGCACACGTTTGCCATAGACATGACGGAAGCCTTCCTTCAAGTCGGCTTCCACCACCCACACGCGGCGCAACTCGTAACGCATGAAGTCAGGGTTGGGATGATTGGGTGTCAGGAGGTCGGCATACTTGACCGTCCCGGTATTAGGCTTGAACGCGTTGGCCGGGGTATAGATCTCGCGCTTGCCGATCAGTTTCCAGGAGAAACGCTCCGGTGAACCGTTGAACAAACGGTCCTCGTCGACGGTCATGGTGCCGTTGGTGCCGATCATCGGCTGATCGTAACCATAACCCGGCAGTTGCCGCACGCGCCTCGTCGATGGGCTGTAGGACCAGGCCTGACGCGCATCGGTGCCATAGTTGTAGGGTTCATGGGCAATGCTGAGGGTGCCGTTGTCCCGGGCCGGTTTCAGGGTCATGTTGTTACTCATGGCCGAGAGTTTCTCTTCGGTGCGGGAATCGGTGGTGGGTGAGTTGGCCAACGACAGGTTGCGCGCGTAGGCACGACCCCAGCCAATGCTGCCATTGGGCAGGACCGAGGCCAGGTCGGAGGTTTTTTCCTCCGTGTAGGCTCGGGCCGGAAGTTGGTGGTTCCACAACACTTCCACGCCGCTTTTGGGGATCGGGAACGGCACCTGGCCAATCCCGGTGAAACCGTCGCCGTCGTTGACCAGCTTGGCGTGCAACGCGTTGTCCATCGCACGGCGGCAGACGTAATCGGGGTAACGAAAATCCCGATGGCCTGGGTAAATATTCATCTTGTAGGTGGTCGGGTACTTCTTCAGCAGTGCCTTCTGGCCTTCGGTCAGGTGCGCCTCGTACTGGCTCATGTTCTGCGCGGTGATCACCAGGATCGGCTTCTCCGCCGCATAAGGATCAACTGGCTGGTCCCCGGAAAATTTCACATGGTTCCAGCCCGGTACTTCGCCCAGGTACTTGCCGGTGTAGGGTGGAATCGTGCCCTCGGCGTTGCCGGCTTGCTCGGCGCCGACACAGGTCAGCTCCTTGCCCAGCTTGGCCGCTTCCTGAGGTGACACTGCGGCGTGCGCATAAACCATCAGCCCGCTATTGGCTGTGACTGCGACCGCGAGCATGAGACCGGTTGTTGTTATTTTCATGTAATGCCTCCTACGCTGATAAGGCTGTGTGAGATGGACCCATTGTTCGTGTTCTGGCGGTCCCGACATCGTCCGGAAAGACTAAGGTGCAATCAGACGCCCAACTTTTCTTGCAGCTGTGCCTTGAGCACCTTGCCGGTGGCATTGCGTGGTAATGGTTCAAGTACCCGATAGACCTGGGCCGGGACTTTGTAGGCGGCCAGGCGCTCGGCAATGAATGCGCAGACTTGTGCCTCCTGGGGCAGCGTCGAAGCCTGGCCGTGGACGGCCAACCCCACCGTCTCCCCCAGCAGCGGGTCGGCAATGGCAAATGCCGCCGCTTCGAGAACCCCGGGTAAATCGAGGACACACGTCTCGATTTCCGCGGCGGAAATTTTCTCGCCACCACGGTTGATCAAATCCTTCACCCGGCCGGTGATGTAGAGAAACCCTTCCTCATCGAGGTAACCGATATCGCCGGTGTCGAGCCAACCGTCGTGCAGGCTTTGCGCAGTGGCTTCGGGCAGGTTCCAGTAGGCGCTCATCAAGGTTGGGGAGCGCAACCAGATCACCCCACGAGTCCCGGCCACCTGGGGCTGGCCAGGGCTTTCGCCGATATGAATATCGACTATCGGCAGCGGCCAGCCAGCGGTCTGCGGCTTGTACACGAACGGATCACCACCGATGGCAGCGCCGATCCCGTTGCTTTCGGTCAGGCCGTACCCGGCACCGCCAATCACGTCGGGCTTGAGCTTGAGCATGTTGTCCAGCACCCCGGCGGACGAAGCTGCACCTCCCAGTCCAAGACCGAAGAGGCTGGCGGTGTGCTCGCCGCCAAAACGTGGCGAAGCAAGCAGTTGCTGCATCATCACCGGTGCCCCGTTGAACTGGGTGCAACGCTCATCGCGAATGAGGTCGATGGCTTGTTCGACATCCCACTTGTACATCAGCATCAAGCGCCGGCCGCCGCGCAGTGCCGACAGGAACTGCGCATGCAAGCCGCTGACATGGAACAGCGGTACTGCCGCCAATGTGGTAGGTGCATAGCCACTGTTGATCACCACGCCGATACGCTCGGGTGAGCTCATGGCGCAAAACGCACCCTGGAAATCCAGGGCATACAGTGCCTGGCAGATTGCCCGGTGACTGGACACGGCGCCCTTGGCGCGGCTGGTGGTGCCCGAGGTGTAGAGGATCAGTGCCGGCGCGTCAGGATCGATTTCCAGCGTGGGTGCCGGCAATATCGGGGCGTTGATCAAGTCTTCGAATCGCAGGCAGTACTCGGGAGAGGCAGTTTCCTGCGCCCCGACGACTATCGTGCCTCGCTGCTCACGGGCCAAATCTTCATGCAGGGTATTTAACCGTGCTTCATCACACACCAGCAGGCGCGAATCGCTGTCTTGCAGCGCGTACTGCAGTTCGTCGCGCAGCCCCCAACTGTTTAGCGGCACACACACTGCACCACAGCGCACGATCGCGGCGAACGCCACGAGCCACGCTGGCTGGTTACGCATTGCGATGGCCACGCGCTCGCCGGGCTGCAGTCCGAAACGAGCCACCATTTGCCCGGCCAGTCGATCAACCTGATCGAAGAACTGGTTGAAGGTCAGGCGTTGCGCTTGCCAGACCAGGAATTCACGGTCACCGTGGACCCGACCGGCGTCGAAAACCTGCGTCAAATCGCGCGCGGCGTGCCGGAAGTAACGTGGAGCGCCGTCATCGGACGTCACCACCTCAAACGGCGCACCGGGGGCGATCAGTTGTCGCCACGCGGTTTGCCAGCGTTCAATGCTCATTTGTGTATCTCCAGAACAACCGAGAGACCTGTGGGAGCGGGCTTGCCCGCGAAGAGGCTGGCACATTCAACATCCTCATTGCCTGACACTCCGCGTTCGCGGGCAAGCCCGCTCCCACAGGGTTTCAGGCGTGGGCGCAGTAGCGTTCGCAATGGAAATCCCGATCCCCGAGGCAGCTCTGCGCCACACGAACGCGCTTGAGGTACAGGCCGACATCGAGCTCGTCGGTAACGCCTATGCCGCCGTGCATCTGCACGGCTTCATTGGCGACTTTGAGCGCGGTGTCGCCGGCTTTCCATTTCGCCAGGCTGACCAGTCGAGCACGTGCCCGAGCGTCATGACCGGCGTCATCCAGGGTCGCCAAAGCGGCCATCAAGGCGCTGCGGCTCAGCGCAAGATCGATGTACATTTGCGCAGCGCGGTGTTGCAGCGACTGGAAAGTGCCAATCGGCGTATCGAACTGCACCCGAGTCTTGAGGTACTCCAGGGTGGTTTCGAACAGTTGCTCGGCCATCCCCAACAGCTCCGCCGCGAGGCAGGTGCGGCCGCGATCCAGTGCGGTTTCCAGCACGGCCCAACCCTCATCCAGGTTGCCCAGCAAGGCATCGCTGCCCACGCGCACCTCGTCCAGTCGCAGGCGGGCGCTGTTGCGCGAATCGATCAACCCCAAGGCGCTGACGGTCACCCCCGGGCTATCGGCCGGCACCAGGAACAGACTGATACCTTGAGTGTCGCCTGGCTGGCCGCTGGTGCGGGCCGCCACTACATAGGCATCGGCGCCCAGCCCGTCGATCACCCAGAATTTGTCGCCCTGCAGGCAATAGCCCTGTCCATCTGCCTTGGCCGCCAGGGCGATGTGGCTCGGGTTGTGGCGAGAACGTTCGTCCACGGCCAGGGCCAGGCGCTGCTCACCACCGATCACAGCTTGCAGCCAACGTGTCTGTTGCGCCGAGTTGCCCGCCAGAAGAACCAATGACCCACCAAGTACCACACTGGACAACAGCGGCGTGGCGGACAGATTGCGCCCTATGGATTCGAAGATTGGACCGAGCCCCTTGCAACCGAAATCCAGACCGCCAAAGTCTTCCGGAAAAGGAATCGCGCTCCAACCCAACTCCACGGCTTCACGCCACAGCTGCGGTTCGAAGCCGAAAGCTACGGCCTCATCGCGCAATCGGCGCTGGGCACTGACCGGGCTGCGGGCGGCGAGAAAGTCCCGGGCGCTGTCGGCCAGCAAACGCTGTTCATCGCTATAACGCAGGCTCATGCAGCAACTCCTTTTTTGGCGTCCGGCAAGCCCAGCACGCGCTTGGCGATAACGTTCAACTGGACCTCCGAGGACCCGCCGGAAATGGTCAGCGCATAACTGTTCAACCAGGAGCGGGTCACCGCCAGTTGCTGCTCGCTGAACGCACCACTCTCCCAACCAAAGGCGTGCCCGGCCATGGCATCGAGCAGCACTTCGAACTTGTCGCGCTCCTGCTCGGTGTGCACCAGTTTCATGATCGACATCAGGCCGCCGATGTCGTCGCCGGCCCGCGCCTCCTCACCCATGCGCTGCACGGTCAGGTTGTAGGCCTGTTCATTCATCGCACAGGCCGTGGCCCGGGCCTGCAGGGCATGCTCGCCCTGGGTCTGTGGCGCCGGCACGTACTCGCGCATCAGCGCCAGCAGGTCGAAGTGCGACGGCAGGCTGAACTCACCGAACTTCGACATCGCCTTACGTTCGTGCTGCAGCAGGTATTTGGCCAGAGTCCAGCCGCCGTTCAACGGCCCGATCAACTGGCTCTTGGGGACTTTCACCGCGTCGAAGAACACCTGGCAAAATGCCGACTTGCCGCTGATCAAATCGATCGGCTGCGGCTTGACGCCCGGGCTGCGCATGTCCAGTACGATCAGGCTGATGCCTTCGTGTTTCGGTGCACTGAAATCGGTGCGTACCAGGGCATACATCCAGTCGGATTTGTCGCCGTAGGAGGTCCAGATCTTGCTGCCGTCGACGATGAAGTGATCGCCTGCATCGCGAGCGGCCATTTTCAGGCTGGCCAGGTCGGAACCGGCGTTTGGTTCGGAGAACCCCTGGCACCAGCGCACTTCACCACGGGCAATGGGAGGCAGCAGATCGCGTTTCTGTTGCTCACTGCCAAACGCCAGCAGCACCGGCCCGAGCATCCAGATACCAAGGTTGATCTGTGGCGGCCGGCACTTGATGCGGCGCATCTCGCTTTCGAGCACCGCCAGTTGCTCGTCACTCAGCCCCGCCCCGCCGTATTCCTCAGGCCACTCGGGACAGAACCAGCGCTTGTCGCGCATGCGTTCAAACCACAGTCGTGCATCTTCGCACGGAAACTGCGGGTTCTGGCTGCCCCACACGACATCGCCTTCAGCCATACCGGTGCGCATTGACAGCGGGCAGTTAGCCTCCAGCCAGGCACGAGTGTCGTGCCGAAATTGCTCGATAGTGCTCATGAAAGTCCCCTTCGACCCGCGCCGGAACCGGGCCGAGTACGTTTTTGTTGTTGATGGACCAGCGTCAGCGTTGGGTGCGCGGCATGCCGAGGCCAAACTGGGCGATCAGCTCACGCTGGATTTCATTGGTGCCGCCGCCAAAGGTCAGGGTCGGTGAGCTGCGCAACTCGAATTCCAGCTCTCCCTGCAGCAGGGTCGCTGCCGAGCCACTGCGCATTGAGCCGTTGGCGCCGAGGATCCCCGCCAGCTTGCGCAGGATCTCGATGGCCGACTCCGAGCCGAACACCTTGGTGGTCGAGCTCAGCGCCACGTCCATCCGATCGCGGTCCAGGTCGGCAGCAATGCGCATATTGATCAGGCGCATCGCTTCCAGGCGCGCGTAACACTCGGCCAGCGAGCTGCGCACCCAGGCCTTGTCCATCGCTCGACGGCCCTGTTCGTCACAGGCCCGCGCCCACAGATAGACCCGGCGAAACAGCGCCACGACCTTGTCCGACCAGGTGCCAAGGCCGAGACGTTCGTGGTTCAGTTGCGAGGTGATCAACTTCCAGCCGCCGTGCAACTGGCCCACCAGCATTTCGTTGGGCACCCGTACGTTGTCGTAGTAGGTGGCCGTGGTCGGAATGCTCGTGGTGGGGATCAGGGTATGAGAGAAACCCGGCGTCGTAGTGTCGACGATCAACAGCGATATGCCTTTATGCCTCGCCTGAGTCGAATGGGTCCGGGCCGCCAGCCAAACGAAATCGGCCGATTCGGCACCTGAGGTCCACAGCTTGTTGCCATTGACCAGGAAGCCTTCGTCGTCCTGGCGGGCACTGGTTTTGAGCACGGCCAGATCGCTGCCAGCGTCGGGTTCGGAGTAACCAATGGCAAACATGATTTCACCGGCCGCAATGCCAGGCAGAAAACGTTCCTTCTGCAGCTCGCTGCCATGGGCCATCAAGGAAGGGCCGACGGTGCTGATTGTGACGAACGGCAGTGGCGCGCCGGCGATGTTGGCTTCTTCAAAGAAGATCAACTGTTCGGTGGCCGCGTAACCCTGGCCGCCGTGGGCCTTTGGCCAACCGACCGCGAGCCAGCCGTCGCGGCCCATCTGGCGGATGGTCTGGCGAAATAGATCACCGCCTTCCTTGCCCCGCAACTGGTCGCGCATGTCCGGGGTCATCAAGGCCTGGAAATAGTCCCGCACCTTATGGCGCAGGGCATGTTGTTCGGGAGTGAGGTCAACGAACATCTGCTGCTCCTTAGGCTGCGCCGAGAATCAGGCCGCTGGTGGGTACGCCGGTGCCGGCGGTGACTAGTACGTTTTGCACATCCGCCACCTGGTTGACTGCCGTCCCACGCACCTGGCGGACCGCTTCGGCGATCCCGTTCATGCCGTGGATGTAGGCCTCACCCAGTTGCCCGCCGTGGGTGTTGATGGGTAGCTTGCCGCCACGGGCGTGATGCCCGGCGCGGATGAATTCCTTGGCTTCACCCCGTTTGACGAAGCCGAACTCCTCCAGCTGTGGCAGCACGAACGGAGTGAAATGGTCGTAGATTACCGCCGTCTGGAAAGACTCCGGGCCGAGGCCTGACTGGCGATACAACTCGCGGGCCACCACGCCCATTTCCGGCAGCCCGGTGATGTCGTCGCGGTAGAACGAGGTCATGCTCTGCTGGCCGTGGCTGATGCCTTGGGAGCCAGCCTTGATGGTCACCGGTTTCTGCCGAAGGTCACGGGCGCGCTCGGCGGAGGTAATCACCATCGCCACGGCGCCGTCGGACTCCTGGCAGCAATCGAGCAAGTGCAGCGGCTCGCAGATCCAGCGCGAGGCCTGGTGTTCTTCCAGGGTGATCGGCTTGCCGTGGAAAAACGCCTGGGGATTGGTCGACGCAAAATCCCGCGCGGCCACAGCGATCCGGCCAAAGTCTTCGCTGGTGGCGCCATAGGTGTGCATGTAGCGCTGGGCGAACATCCCGACCCAGGCTGCCGGCGTATGGAAGCCGTGGGGCATGTACCAGCCGTAGTTGACGTTGTCGAATATCGGCGAAGCTGCAAAGCCGTAGTTGCCGGTACCGAAGCGGTACCAGGAACGCTCGTTCATGGCCCGGTACACCACCACCACTTTCGCCACCCCGGTGGCTACCGCCATCGCCGCGTGCATGACCGGCCCACAGGCAGCGCCGCCGCCATGGGGCACCTGAGAGAAGAATTTGACGTCCTTGCACCCCAGCAGACGGGCAATTTCGTACTCCGGGACCTTGTCCACCGAGTAGGAGCTGAAGCCGTCTACCTCCGACGGATCGATGCCGGCATCCTTGAGCGCACTCAAGGTGGCCTCCATGGCCAGGCGCAATTCGGTGCGTCCGGAGTTCTTGGAAAATTCGGTCGCGCCCAGACCAACGATCGCGGCACGCCCGGAAATCGATGAATCAGTCATCTGTGTCTCTCCGGCTGTCAGGGCAGGACCAGCGCGACCGTGCCGGTCACGTGGTTGCCCATGGAATTTTTGCCGCTCAAAGTGATTTCCACCGAGCGGGTGTCCGCATCGACTGCGCTGACGCTGCCACTGAACGTCATGCAGTCGCCGGGATAATTCGGTGCGCCGAGTTTGATTTTCAGTGCGCTGAATTGCGCCAGCGGCCCGGCCCACTGTTCGATGAATCGCTGCACCAGGCCATTGGTGGTGAGGATGTTCATGAACACGTGGGGCGAACCCAGGGCTCGGGCCGCCTCCGCGTCGTGGTGACCGGGAAAGTAGTCACGGGTGGCAATCGCACCACCGTTGATCAGGGTCACCGTGATCGGCACCGCAAGCTGCGGCAGTACTTCGCCGGGGCGCACGTCTTCAAAGCGCTTGGTGTTCTTCGAGGTCATATTTCCATCCCAGCTTGTCGTTATCGTTGAGCCAGTCGCCCAGGCGTTCCAGGTTTGCCGCCGAGCCACCCAAGGCAAGGGACAAGCCGCGACTCCAGTAGAGAAAACGGTGGATCGGGTACGTCAGATCGACGCCGATGCCGCCATGTACGTGCTGCGCGGTGTGACCAATGCGGTGCCCCGCTTCACAGGCCAGCCAGGCAGTGGCCAGCGCTTCACTGGGCGCCGGCATATCGGCATCGATGCGATAGACCAGTTGCCACAAGGTCGTACGCAAGGCTTCGACGGCGATATGGGTATCGGCCATGCTCATCTGCACCGCCTGGAAGCTGCCGATTACCCGTTCGAACTGCCGACGCTCGCTGACGTAGGCCACGGTGCGGCGGATCTGCTCTTCGCTGACACCCAGCTGCAAGGACGCCAATGCCGCTGTGCAGCGAAGTTCAAGCCAGGCGACAGCTTCAGCCGGTAACAGCGAGGTGGCGCTCACGGTCAAACCCTGGATGTGTAAGTCGGCCACCGCTTCGCCGTGGGTCAGCACCGCCGACACCCGTCGTATCTCGGGCGCCGAAAGGTCGAGCAGCAGCAAGCGCGGCTGGTTTTCGGCTTCTACCAACACCAGCGCCGCCTGGGACTGATCACCCAACGCCAAGGCTGCAACCCGGCCGTCGATCAACCAGCCGTCGGCGCAAGCACGGGCTCGTAGTTCGATGCCGAGCGCACTGCTCAAACCATCGACAGACAGACTCAGCAGCACCTCGCCGGATGCCGCCCTGGCAACCCACGCTCCATTGTCGACGGCGTCAAACCGGGCCAGGGTCGCAGCGGCCAGTTGATGACGCCACAAGGGCACCTGGGCCAGGGCCTTACCCTGGGCTTGCAGCACCAGCATCAACTCAGTCATGCCCAGGCCGCTGCCACCGTGCTCTTCGGGGATTGCCAAGGCATGCAGGCCGGTCTCGACACACAACGTCCACAACGGCGCCATCATCGCTTCGCCGCTGGTGTCCCACTGGCGCATGTAGTCATCATGGCAATGGTCGACAAACAGGCCATCGGCCATTTGCGCAATGGCGCGCTGGTCTTCGCTCAATTCGAAATCCATGGTGGCTCCTATGCCTCTACCGGCCGGAATAACGGCAGGGTCTGTTGGTCATCGAAGGACTGGAACTCGACCTGCAAACGCTGGCCGATCTGCAGTTGCTCGCGCTCGATGCCGACCAGCCCGGCGATCAGGCGCACACCCTCCTCCAGTTCGATCAGGCCAATCGGGTTGGGGTAATCGAACGGCGGCACTTCGGGGTAGTGCATCACCACGAATGAATACAAAGTGGCGCGACCACTGGCCTGCAGGGTGTCCCAGTCGAAGCTGTGGCACTGGATGCAAACGGGGGCCGGTGGATGCCGCAGGGTCTGGCAGGCCGTGCAGCGCTGGATCAACAACTGCCCCTTCTCGCAGCCTTCCCAGAAGAACCGCGTGTCGTCGCTGATTCCCGGCAACGGGCGCTTGGCCTTGACCGGTGCCGCTTCCACCTTGGCTGGAGCCT
This sequence comes from Pseudomonas sp. ES3-33, assembly GCF_000952175.1. Taxonomy (NCBI): domain Bacteria; kingdom Pseudomonadati; phylum Pseudomonadota; class Gammaproteobacteria; order Pseudomonadales; family Pseudomonadaceae; genus Pseudomonas; species Pseudomonas sp. ES3-33. Next base: position 256,584 of record NZ_JZRI01000044.1, read on the forward strand.
GGGCGTTCGCCGCACGGAACTTGAATACGCGAAACAGCAACTCGCCCACCGGCTCGTCGCCGCCGGCTTTTTCCACGAAGTGGCTCATTATCAGAGTGACGAAGAAGCCGGTGCCCAGGGCGGTGGTTTTCTCATCGCCAACTGAATCCAGGCGCGTGGTGTAGTAGAGTTTTTCCCCCAGGCGCAGCGGGCGGGTGAAGCTCAGCTCGGAGTTCACCGCCACTGTGGAGGCATAGCCGTAGGCTTCCATTTCCTTGAGCACCTCGTAAGGGTTCTCAGTGGTGGAGCCGGGCGGATAGTTATTGGCGTGCAGGCCTTCCATGGTCCAAACCTGCAACATCGCAGGCGGCGCGATCAGGCCCTCATGTTCGGTACCCAAGGCAAAGCCCGGGTCGGTGTACAGCGGGTTGTCCACGCCCATGACTTCGCACCACTGGCGAATCATCGGGGCATTGACCTCGTCCCAGGCATACACCCGGCCGTACTGGCGCCCTAGCAGGGCGCGCACATTGGATAGCAGTTGTGGATCAGCCAAAGTCGTCTCCTTCACATTGAAGGCGGCTACCGAACCCGGTTGCCGCATTAGGTCGATCAGGTGGGCAGAACTTGCGCAGCACCGAGAAACGCCGGGCGTTCACCACCGCCATGCAGCAACAGGTTGCAACCACTGGCATAGCTGGCCAGCGGTGATGCGATGTAGAGGCATGCGTTGGCAATGTCCTCGGCCACCGCCATGCGTGCAGCCGGGATGCCGGCAGAGACGGCAGCGATACCGGCCTGCGTGCCGTAGTGCAGATGCGCCTGCTCGGTCAGCACCAGCCCCGGGCTGACTGTAACCACCCGCACCTTGGGGCCCCACTCCACCGCCAACGATTGCACCAACGCCAGCACGCCGGCCTTCGCCGCGCCATAAGCGGCCGTACCTGGCGAGGAACGCAGCGCACTGATGCTGCCGATAAAAATGATGCAACCACCCTGCACCTGTGCCTGCATCAGGCGATTGGCGTGCTGGGCGACATTGAGTGGCGCGATGAGATTCAGCCCGATAATGCTTTCATGAAATCTGGGCGAGGCCGTGGCGGCGTCGGCGGCAGGACTGCCTCCGGCGTTGTTGACCACCACATCGAGGCGTCCGAAATCTCGCTCGATGGTGGCGAATAGTCGTTGCAGGGAATCCTGGTCACGTACATCGGCGGCAATGAAGGTCGCATGCTTGCCTCCCGCTGTCGGCACCTGCTCAGGTTCGCGCCGGGCACAGACAATCACCCGTGCGTTCGCGGCCAGAAATCCAAGCGCGATACCAGCGCCGATGCCCTTGGTGCCACCGGTGATCAGCACCACCTTGCCGCTGTAATCAAGACCCGAATGCAGCTCCATCATGTGCTCCTTTTCTACTGACAAGAGCCACTCTAGGGACGAACCGCAGGCCAAACTACGTCTGAACGGACGATGAAAATTCAGCGCCGTGAACAGGACACTGGCGCCATTGATACCCTCTCTGGTCTTCGAGAATGCCCATGTCCGACTCATCTGCTGCACCGGTTCTGCTCGAACGCCCGCTGCCCGGCGTCGCCCTGCTGCGGCTCAACCGCCCCCAGGCGACCAACGCCTTGAGCCTGGAATTGCAGGCGCTGCTGTCGCGCTATTTCAGCCAGCTGGCAATTGATCCCGAGGTGCGGTGCATCGTCCTTACGGGCGGTGACAAGGTGTTTGCTGCCGGTGGCGACATCACCAGCATGGCCGGGGTCGGCCCCATCGATATCTACAAGCGCCACACCGAGCGGGTCTGGGGGCCGATCCAGCACTGTCCGAAACCAGTGATTGCGGCCGTCTGCGGCTACGCCTACGGCGGTGGTTGCGAACTGGCGATGCACGCCGACCTGATCGTTGCCGGACGCAGCGCGCGCTTCTGCCAACCGGAAATTCGTATTGGCATCATGCCCGGCATCGGTGGCACCCAACGGCTGGTGCGGGCGGTAGGCAAGGTCAAGGCGATGCGCATGGCACTCACCGGGCAACCGATCAGTGCCGAGGAAGCCTGGGTAGCCGGGCTGGTCAGCGACCTGGTGGACGATGACCAGGTCCAGGCCCACGCACTGGAACTGGCACGCGTCATCGCGGCGATGCCGGCGTTGGCCGCCGAGCAGATCAAGGAGGTGATCCTGGCGGGCATGGACGCCCCGCTGGAAGCCGGCCTGGCGCTGGAGCGCAAGGCCAATGCGCTGCTGTTTGCGTCACGGGATCAGAAGGAAGGCATGCAGGCATTTATCGACAAGCGTCCGGCCCGGTTCGAGGGGTACTAGACGCTCGTCTGTCGGCCTCATTTCTATAGCTCTTGCGATCCCCCGTAGGAGCTGCCGAAGGCTGCGATCTTTTGATCTTCCATTCAGCCTGATCAATCCGATCCAGCGCCTGGTTCTCTGTCAGCTCGCAGATCAAAAGATCAAAAGATCAAAAGATCGCAGCCTGCGGCAGCTCCTACGGAGTGAACATCAGAAGTGGGTTTCAGGAGGCGCTAGATACTCATCACCATCTGCCCACTATCAACGCGCAACTCTACCCCATTGATCGCCCGGGCTTCGTCGCTTGCCAGGAACAACACGCTGGCTGCCACGTCTTCCGGGCGGCACATGCGGTTCATCGGGTCGCTGTCGATGGTGAGGCGGTTGGGGTCGACGCCTTCCGGGAAGCCGCCGCGGGTCATATCGGTGAGTACCCCATCGGGGTGCAGGGTGTTGCAACGGATGCGGTACTTGCGCCGTCGGCACATCACCGCCACCGAGCGCGACAGCGCCGCCACCGCCCCCTTCGAAGCGCTGTAGGCCAGGTAATCGTCGCGCCCGGCCAGGGCCGCGATGGACGACAGGTTGATGATCGAGCCACCGCTGTCCTTCATCAACGCGATGCCTTCGCGACAGCCCAGGAACACGCTGTCGGCGTTCACGCGCATGACTTTGTGCCAGTCAGCCAGACTGGTTTCTTCGATCGATCCGGCGATCAGGATACCGGCGTTGTTGACCAGGATATCCAGGCGTCCGTAGCGCTTGCGCACATGTTCGATGACCTGGCGCCACTGGTCTTCGTTGCTGACGTCGTGGCGGATAAAGGCGGCCGTCGGCCCGATTTCCGCTGCCAAAGCCTGGCCGGCCTCGACGTCCAGGTCGCTGATCAGTACCTGGGCACCTTCGGCTGCCAGCAGGCACGCGCTGGCGGCGCCGATGCCCTTGGCGCCGCCGGTGACCAGCGCCACCTTGCCGTGAACCCGTCCATTCTTGCTCGTTTGCTCGAGGGGCATCATGGGGTCTCCTGTGCGTGGGTGTTTTGCGGTTGCTGGTTGTATGCGCGGACGACGGCGGCGCCGGCTCGACGGCCGGAGAACACGCAGTCCGCCAGGGACAGGCCACTGATGTACAGGTGCGACGGTATGCCCAGGGCGCTGCGTCCGGCGGCGTACAAGCCGCTGATCGCCTGGCCTTGCTCGTCCAGCACCGCGCCGCTGCGCTCATCCACGCGCAATCCACCCAGGGTCAGGGCGCCCAGGGGAAATACCGGATTGGTCACGGAGATATCGCAGGCATAGAACGGCCCTTGTTCAAGCACCTGGCGCCCACCCTCGGACTTGCCGAACGGCTCCGGCGCCTCGCCACGGGCGGCGGCGTTGGCGGCCAGCACAGAGTCGCGCAGCACGTTGGGGTCCATGGACGTCGCACTGGCCAGCTCAGTCAGGCTCTTGCCCTTGCGCACCTTGAACAGCATCAGGGCCAGGGCCGGAAAACTCTGGAACCACCAGTAGCCGCCGAACAGCGCTTCGCGGATGGCTTTCTTGCGCAACGGCGCATCCAGCACCAGCCACGCCTTGCCCCCCTGCTCTTCCATCAAGGGCTGGCCGAGGGTGGCGCCGTAGACTTCTTCGTTGCAGAAGCGCAGCCCCTCGCGGTTGACCACGATGCCTTTGTGCCAACTGTACGGCGGGTTGATGAAGCGCCACGCCGATACTCGCTCAAGCCCAGCCCCCTGACCACCGACACTGGCACCCAGCCGCAAGCCGCTGCCATCGCAGCCGGTGGCGCCGACCTTGAAATTGCGCCGGAATTTCGGCGCGTGCTGTTCGAGCAATTGGCGGTTGAAGATGAAGCCACCAGTGCTCAGGATCACCCCGCGGAGCGCTCGCACCCGGCGAGGCTTGGCGAAATCCCGTTCCAGTTGGCAGACCTTCTTGCGCAGTTTGTTGCAATAGCCAGGGACGAAGTTCTGCAGACGTTCGGCGCGGGCGGACAGTCGGGCATGCAAGTGGGCTTGCTTGCTGCCTTTGGGCATGCACCAAAACTCGGCACCCAGTACCTGCCCCTGGGCATCGGTGACCAGTCGTCGCGCCGCCGCCTGCAACAGCGTTCTCGCTCCGGCCTTCAGGCACGCTGCTTTCAGGTGGGAAAAAAGTACCGCCCCGCCCTGCCCCTTGCCCACGGTGCGATGCCCTCGTGGCGCAGGCGGCAAGGGGCCACCGTGGTCAGGCACCAATTCGTTACCCGAGTAATAGAGGAAGTAGCCGTCGGGCGGATAAGAAGTCTTTCCCCCGCCCGGTGGCATCTGGTGGGCGTAGGGCGCGCCGTGGCTTTCCAGCCACTGGAGGTTGCTCACGCTGTCGGCGCAGAAGCGCCGCAGCGTGTCATCGCTGACTACGGAGCGGGTTTCGTGCTTGAGGTAGTCGAACATGGCTTGGGGACTGTCGTTGAAGCCCGCCGCCTGTTGATGGCGCGTGCCGCCCCCGGCATAGACCACCCCGCCGCTTTTGGCGCTGGCACCGCCGCCGGTGAAGCGGTCGGCGATCAGCACGTCGGCACCCTCGGCCCGAGCTTCAAGCGCCGCGCAGGCACCGGCAGCACCCCAGCCGACGACCAGTACATCGCATTGTTCGTCCCAGGTTACGCTGTTGCCATCGGCCACCTGCAAGGATGGCATTACGTCGGTGCTGGGGACGTTATCCGTCATTGACATCACGCCTCCTGCAGCTGACGGGCCAAGTGGTTGGCGGCGACATAACCAAAGGTCATCGCCGGCCCGAGGGTGCCACCGGCTCCCGGGTAGCTGGTGCCCATCACCGAGGCAGAGCAATTGCCAATGGCGTACAAGCCGGCGATGGTCGATCCGTCATCGCGTACCACCTGGGCATGTTCGTTGGTCAACAGACCGCCCTTGGTGCCGATGTCACCGGCGTCCAGGCGCATGGCGTAGTAAGGCCCTTTGCGCAGCGGCGCCAGGCAAGGGTTGGGCTTGATGTTGCAGTCGCCGTAATAGCGGTCGAAGACATTGCCGCCACGGGCAAAGTCGATGTCCACACCGCTTTCTGCGTAGCCGTTGACCTTGGCCACGGTGGCTTCAAGGCCAGCACCGTCGACGCCGATCTGCCGGGCCAGGCCGCTCAGGGTGTCGGCTTTCCAGTACAGGTTGTTGAGCCACTCTTTGCGCAGGCGGCTATCGGGCATGACCTGACCAGGCATCAATGGCCCCATGGCGTAGTTGAAACGGAAGTGCGCGTCGAAGATCACCCAGGCCGGCACCGATCTCCCGTCGGTACTCTGGTTGTCCCGATGCATGGCGTCGACGAACTCCAGATACGGTGCCGCTTCATTGACAAAGCGCTGCCCCAGACCGTTGACCACGATAGCGCCGGGGAACGCACGCTCGGCGAAGATCCCCCGGGGCTTGTCCTCTCCCGGCACGGCAATGGTCGGCGCCCACCAGGCCCAATCCATCAACGCGGTGGCGGCGCCTTGCGCCATGCCGGCTTCGAGGGCGGCCCCAGTGTTGTTGCCAGGCGGTGTCGCGCTCCAGGCCTTACGGGTGGGCTTGGGCAAGTACTGGTCGCGCAGCGCCTGGTTCTGTTCAAAGCCACCCGAGGCAAGGATCACCCCCAGGCGGGCCTGCAATTGCAGCTCGGCACCGTCACGCATCACCGTGACACCGCTGACCCGGCCGCTTTCGGTGACCAGGCCACAGAAATCGGTGTTAAGCCAAAGCGGTACGTTGCGGTCCATCAGCGAGCGGCGCAGGGAGGCCACCAGCGAACTTCCCAGGGATGCACGGCGGTCCATCTTGCTTTTGCGTCGCCATTTGAAGTCCAGCTTGTAGCGCAACATCAGCTTCATGATCAGCAAGCGCCAGCCGAAACTGCGGGCCATGGCTTTGTGTGCATCGCGCGCAGTCCAGGCGATGCGCCCCATCAGCAGGGTTGAAGGCGACGGTTTGCGCAGGTTCGCGAGTTCCTCGCCCAACAGGCTGGTATCGAAAAACTCCGGGTCCAGTGTTCGTCCACCGGCCAATGCCCCGGGCAGGTGTGGATAGTAATCAGGGTATTTCGCCGCCACCGCGTAGCGCACCCGGCTTATACGGGTGAGCTGTTCGATCATCTTCGGCGCGTTGTCCAGGTATGCGCGCAAGCGAGTTTCGTCGACATGCTCGCCCGCCGCCGCTTGCAGATAGGTCAGGGCCGTTGCGTAGCTGTCATTGCCGTTCATGCGAGCGAAATAGTGGTTGTTCGGAATCCAGATACCGCCGCCGGAGATCGCCGACGTGCCGCCGTACTGGTCGCTTTTCTCCACTACCAGCACCCGCATACCCTGGTCGGCGAGAAACACCGCCGAAGTCATCGCACCTGCGCCCGAACCGACGACGATCACGTCATAGTGGGTCTGAGACTGAACTTGAGCCGTCATTGTTGTTATGCCATTAGCTGAGGTCAGAAAGAAACCGCCGACCACGCAGGGTGCGCTGGCGGAGTGCAGCCCATGATCAGGGCTGCGGGGGGATTGGCTCATCGTCAAATTGGACTAGGGGTTGCCTGTGGAGGCGAGTCAGCTCGCGTTAGCGGTGGATCAGTCAACAGGATGTTGAACTTCAGCGCCCATCGCCAGCAGACTGGCTCCCACAAAGGTGCGGAACTGCAAGGGCGTGGAACTAAAAGGTGGCACGCCTGGCGACCCACGGATGGGCTTGTTCCAGCTGGTTGGACAGGCGCAGCAGCACGTCTTCGCCACCCAGGCGCGCAGTGAACATCATGCCCACCGGCAGGCCGTCGTCACTCTGGCCAAGCGGCAGAGAGATCGCCGGCTGGCCGCTTACGTTGGCGAGTACCGTGAAGCCGGCGCTGCCCATAGCGTTGTGGGCGTAACTGTCCCAGGGCTGGTCCAGGGACAACAGCCCCAGCTTCGGCGTCAGGCTACCGGTGACCGGCGACAGGATCACGTCGTAGCGTTCGAAATGGTGTTCCATGGTCGCGCCGATGCTCTCGAACGATTGCCGGGCGCGGTACAGATCCTCACCACTGGTATCCTTGGAACGTTCCAGATTCACCAGGGTGATTTGCTCCAGGTCCTGCGCCGTGGCAGCGCGTCCGAGCACCTGCTCACGGTCGTGGATCAAGGTTCGCACGGCCGTCCCGATCACCATGCCATGGGCGCCGAACAACTGGCGGGGATCGACCCTCAGCTCCAGCTCGTCGATCTCATGCCCCAGCGCCAGCAGTTGCTTGATGGTCTGTTCCAGAGTCGCGGCAATCGCCGGTTCAAGCGGCGCGCCGGTCAACGATTGGCGCACGACAGCCACGCGCAACTTGCCCGGTTCGCGTTGCAACTCTTCTACGTAGGGTCGGACCAAGGGCGGGCACCAATACGCACTGCCGGCCTCATGGCCCTGGCCGACATCAAGGAACAGTGCGGTATCGCGCACCGTGCGTGAGACGACGTTGGCCACACTGGCGCCAAACCAGCTCTCGAAATGCAGCGGTCCGCTGGGGGTTCGATACCGGCTGGGCTTGAGTCCGACCAGGCCGCAGTACGAAGCAGGAATGCGGATCGAACCGCCGCCATCGGTGGCATGGGCCACGGGCACGATCCCCGCCGCCACCGCTGACGCCGCGCCTCCGGAAGAACCGCCGGCGCTCATGGCCAGGTTCCAGGGGTTACGCGTCTGGCCCCAGGCCAGGGATTCGGTGGTGGTGGTCAAGCCGAACTCAGGGCATGTGGTCTTGCCGAATGGCACCGCACCGGCCTGCTCATAACGGGAGATCAGGACACTGGTGCGGCTGGCCGGTGGTGAGTCCTTGAACATCCGGCAACCGTTGCTGGTAATGGTGCCCTGCAAGGAAGTGTTGAGGTCCTTGAGCAGCAGCGGCACTCCGGCCAGGGCGCCCCGATTTTCAGTGCCCGCCGCGCGACGCTGGGCCAGCAAGGTGCGAGCGTAACCTTCATGCAGCATGTTCACTGCATTGACCTTGGGGTTGGCTTCGTTGTAGCGAGCCAGGGCCGCCGCCATCAGGTCCTCGGCACTCAGTTCGCCGCTGCGGATCGCCTGGCTCATCGCCCAGGCGTCCAGGCCCTGGTAGTCGCTGGCCGAAATCCCCGCCGCGCGGACGTTTGCATAGCGCCCCAGAAGCCCGACGCCAACAGCCACGGCACCGGCCTTGAGTACGCTGCGACGGGGCCAGCCGGCTTCAGAGGTTGTCGAAGGATTGAGCGGTGAGTGTTCGTGATTAGCCATGATAGTGATGACGCCCTGATTGATCATTATTAGTCGGATGTAACACCGGCCAGCATGGCCGCCAGGTAGTGCTCACCGTAGGGCGGCAACAGGCCCCACTCGCGGCGCGGGTCGTGGGCCGAAGCCTTGAACACCGTGCGCATGTGACTGAATTCAAGAAATCCTTCGCGACCATGGTAATGGCCCATGCCCGACGCGCCGACACCGCCAAATGGCGCATCGTGCAGGGCGGCGTGCATCATCACGTCGTTGAGGGTGACCCCGCCGGACAGGGTGTGTTCCAGCACGTGGCGCTGCTCCTGCGCATCTTCGCCGAAGTAGTAAAGCGCCAGCGGACGTGGCCCTGCATTGATTTGCGCGATGACCTGATCGAGGTCGTCATACCCCAGCACGACCATGGCCGGACCAAAGATTTCCTCTTGCATGATCGAGCTCTCCGGGGCCGGATCAACCACCACCCGCAGCGGGCGACGGCGGTCCTGGGTGTCCACGGCCAGGGGTTCGGGCAGGCATTCGACGCGCGCACCGCGTGCCTGCGCGTCCTCGACCAGGCTCTCGACCCGCTGCAGATGTCGCTGATTGACCACTGCTACCACATCCGGGTTGCCCGCTACGGTTGGGTTGAGATCGCGATAGGCGCTGCGCAAGGCTTCAAGGAAGGATTCGAGGCGGGCCTTGGGTACGTGCACCAGGTCCGGGTTGATGCAGATTTGTCCACCATTACTGGCCTTAGCCGCGGCGATGCTGAAAGCGGCCTTGTTCAAGTCGGCGCTGGCAGAGACGATTACCGGCGACTTGCCACCCAGTTCCAGGGTTACCGGCACCAGGTTTTTCGCAGCACTGCCCATTACCTGCCGGCCAATCGCCGTGCTGCCGGTGAACACCAGGTGGTCGAAGGGCTGGCTGCTGAAGGCCTCGCCCAGCTCCGGCCCGCCGTTGACCACTGCAACGACCAACGGATCGAGGTGTTCAGCGCACAGATCCGCCAACAGTCGAGCGGTGCGTGGCACCACCTCCGAGGGCTTAAGGATGGCCCGATTGCCGGCCGCCAGAGCCGATGCCAACGGGCTGAGCAAGGTATACAGCGGAGCATTCCACGTACCGAGGATGCCTACCGTGCCCTTGGGTTGGTACATGACCCAGGCGGTGGCGCCAAGCTGGTCATAAGGGCTGAACATCTGACGGGGTTCGTCCGGCATCCAGTCCTGCAGATGATCGCGGGCATGTTTAAGCGAGGCCAGTGCGCCCAGCACATCATTCATCAATGAGAAACCGGCAGGCCTCCCGCCGAAATCCTGGTCAATGGCCTGAGTCAATGCGGCGTGGTTATGGACCAGCAGGTCGATGACCTGCTGCAGGCGCTGGCGTCGGGTTTCGCCGCTGACTCTCCCGGCACTGGCGAAAGCACTCTTCTGTCGCGCCAGCAGGCTGGAAAGGTCTTCGACGCAAGACGTGGCTGAACTCATTGTTATCCCCTTGCAGGTCGGCTCATTGGCCGTTAAGCGCCCCATGCGCCTGGCGCCACCCTAGCCTTGCGGACATCTGCGCCGCCTCGTCCAATCGGACGAGCCCCTGCAATAGTGTTAGTCCGTTGAGACGATGTTGGGCATTTGCAAACGCCCAATACTGGCCATACGAAAACTCCACTCCATGAGGCCAGTCATGGCAATGCAAAGCATCAGCTTCGATCCCCAGGCATTCCGCGCCGCGCTCGGCACGTTCACCACCGGGGTCACGATCATCACCACCCAGACCGAAGACGGCTCTCCGGTTGGCATCACCGCCAACAGTTTCAACTCGGTGTCGCTTAACCCGCCGTTGGTACTCTGGAGCCTCTCCAAGCAGGCACGCAGTCTGCCGATCTTCAGCAGCGGCAAGCATTGGAATGTGCACGTGCTGTCCACGGAGCAGGAGACACTGTCGGGACGTTTTGCCACTCAGGGCGAGGACAAATTCGCCGAGATCGAACTCGACAATGGCATCAGCGAGGCACCGCTATTGCAAGATTGCACGGCGCGTTTCCAATGCCGCACGGCGTTCCAGTACGAAGGCGGTGACCATGTGATCTTTGTCGGTGAGGTACTCGCCTTCGATCACAGCGACCGCGCGCCGCTGGCGTTCCAAAGCGGCCAGTACGCCCTGGCAACGCGTAAGCCACGCAGCGAACTGCGACTGGCGACCACCCCGCCACCGCCCGAGTGCAGCTATACCGAGGACTTGCTCGGTTACCTGTTGGGACGTGGGCACTATCAAGTGCTGAACGTCTTGCGCAAGCTATTGAACAGTCAGCAGCTGGACGAACAGACGTTTTTTGTTCTTTCCATACTGTGTATCCGCGACAACCTCACCCTTGAGGAAATCAACACCTTTGTGAACTACACAGGCCGCGAAGTCACCCTGGCCAGCATGCGTTTTCTCGAACGCCAGCGCCTGGTGGCGTTCGAGGGCTCGGCAGAGTCCTTGCGGTTTGTCCTCACGGCCCAGGGCCGCGAAGTTTCGCTGCATCAAGTCGCTTTGGCCAAGGCCGTGGAAGAAGATCTTGCCGTCAAGCTCGGCGCGGCCGACGCTCAAGCCTTGAAGGTGTTGCTCAAGCGCCTGATCGTCGTAAGCGACCCCGGCCTGCCGGATCTGTGGGCACCACGTTGACTGCCCGCGCAGGTTTGTTGCCACCGGCCAGGGTCGGCTGGGGCAGCCATGGGTTGCTGTTGTTGCTGGCGATGGTATTTGCCGACAATTTCGTCGGTCGACAAATACTGGCGGTCATGGTCGAACCGATCAAATCCGAATTTGCGGTCAGCGACACCGCCATCGGGTTGATCTCGGGATTGGCGTTCGCGGCAGTCTATGCACTCATGGGCCTGCCAGCGGGTCGCCTGGTGGACCGCATGCCACGTATACGGCTGCTGGCAATGTCCTGTTTGCTCTGGGCCTTGGCGACCATGGCTTGTGGCCTGGCCGGCAGCTTCCTGGCGCTGGCCTTCGCGCGCATGCTGGTTGCAGTCAGCGAGTCGCCGACAACTTCGGCCTCGCTGTCGTTGATCGCAGACCTGTACCCACCACAACGGCGTTCATTTGCCATCAGTTGCTTTACCGCCGCACCGACCTTCTCCTCGATCATCGGGTTAAGCATCGGTGCCTGGGTGGTGGAGCACTATGGCTGGCGCAGTGCGTTCATTGCCCTTGGGGTGCCGGCGCTGGTGTTCAGCGCCATCCTCGCGCTTTTCGTACGCGACCCTCAACGCGGTCGTTGGGATGTTACACAGTCCCACACCCCTCACGCCCTGCTGGGCATGGGCGCTGAAGCGCGCAAGCTGTGGGCGCTGCCAGCGTATCGTTGCCTGATCCTCGCAGGTGGACTGACCACACTCAGTTCCTATGCCATTGGCATGTGGAACACCAGCTTCCTGGTGCGCTCACACGGCCTGTCCCTGCAACACGCCGGATTGCTGGCAGGAGTGATCTGCGGAATTTCGGCGGGAATCGGTGGTTTGTTCAGCGGCTGGTTGAGTGACCGCCTGTGCCGGCGCAATCCACACTGGCAAGTTTCAATCCCGATTTTCGGCCACTTGGCGGCTATCTGTGCGCTGGTCCCCTATCTGCTCTGGTCCGACTCCCTGCTGGTGCGCCTGGGTGATGTGCCGATTCCAACCGCCATGCTCTGGTGCGCGCTTTACGCATTCTTTGCCGTCTGGTGGGTCGCCCCGTCCTACAACCTTGTCACCCAACTGGTGCCACCCGGTCGACGGGGTAGCGCCATGGCTTTACAAACCATCGTCAGCACTTTGCTCGGCGTCGGTATCGGGCCACTGGCAACCGGCTTGATCAGCGACATGCTGCTTCCTCTGTTTGGCCACGAGTCATTGCGATATGCGCTGCTGTTGGTGAATCTGCCGGTCATTTGCTCGGTGCTATTGCTGATGCGGACCGCGAGCCATGCGTCAAGCACGGGTTATGGCCACGGGGGTTAAGCTGAGCTGTGCGAGCAATTCGTCCGAAGACATGACATCGGCATATTCATCACCCAGTATTGCCAAAGTCAGTGCCTGAACCGTTGTCGCGTCCCAGCACTCCCCATGCGCCCCGACGACAGGCACGGCGGTCGTAGCGTCTGAGGGAAGGATGATCCTGTAGCCAAGGGCTTTCCCCGCACGAACGGTGGCGTCGATACTGTTATGAACCACCACCCCCGTCAGCACTAAGCGCTTCACTCGCATGCTGGTCAGCACGGCATCCAGTTCGGTACCAATGAACGCGCAGTTTTCCTGTTTGGTGATGACCGGTTCTCCCTGGATCGGGGCAACTTCTTTCTTGATGCCATTCCATGGGCCATGCACGTAATAGCTGGACGCAGGCGCCTGTTCATCGTGCTTCACGTGCAAAACGGGCCAACCGTTTGATCGCCATAGGCCAAGCAGGCGCTGGATCACTGCCAAGTACCCAGGATTGTTTTTTCCATCCCAGTTTGGGCGATCGATCGCGTCCTGAACGTCAAGGATGACAAGGGGGATCAGGCTGATTTCATCCTTCATGTGATGTCAGTTCCTTCAAGTGGACCGCGAGTCGGCTGCCGGCCACCGCACCGCCTTGGATTGCTGGTCAATATACGTGCACCACTGCTCGGAGCTTCGATCAGGGACGTTTGCCCTGCCCCGCACCCCCAGCTTGAATTCGATCACGGATTTCCATTCCTCAGAGCCTATATCCGGCCCGTGCCCTTGCGCATCGGCGGTCAGCAGTTTCTTGTCGATCGACTGGTACCATGCCTCAGAGCACGGCGATTGCGCCTGGACAAAACCTGCGGCGCCAACAAACAACAATGCCAGATACTTGCTCATGTGCAGTCCTTTTTGATCTCGTCAGGTACCCAGTTTTCACCAGATTCGCGCCAAAAGTGTAAACCTGGATACCTGTGGACGCACGTCACCTTGAGCCTGTCTCTAAACGGTTGCGCGGCTCACTCCACCAAAAGGCCTTGCTCGTCCTCACATCTCCACCTGAGTCCCCAGTTCGATCACCCTGTTGAGGGGCAATTTGAAGTACTTCAGATTGCTATTGGCGTTCTTCAGCAGAAACGCGAACAGACCCTCTCGCCAGCGTGCCATACCCATGCGCTTCGTTGGGACCACCGTCTCACGGCTGAGGAAATAGGTCGTGCGCATCGGGCTGAAATCCAGCTCATTCAAATGACAAAGACTCAAGGCTGTAGGCACGTCCGGCTCCTCCATGAAGCCGAAGTGGAGGCTGACCCGGAAGAACCCGTCGCCATAGGCTTCAACTTCAAACCGCCTATCTGCACTCACTCGAGGACTGTCCTCGGACACTACGGTGAGCAATACCACTTGCTCGTGCAGCACCTGGTTATGCAGCAGATTGTGCAAGAGTGCATGGGGAACCGCATCGGCCCTGGCCGTCAGGAAAACCGCAGTCCCCTGCACACGATGCGGCGGCTGTGAACGGATACTGCTGATGAACAGCGGCAAAGGCAGCGCGGTCTCATCCAGCCGCTCGACGATGATTTTCCGCCCGCGCTTCCAAGTCGTCATCAAGATAAACAGACCAATACCGGCGATCACCGGGAACGCGCCGCCCTGGAAAATCTTGGGCGCGTTGGCAGCGAAGTACAGGCTGTCGACCAGCAGAAACCCGATCAGCATGGGTATCGCCAGCCACCGAGGCGTTTTCCAAAGGAGCAGCACGACAGCCGAGGACAAGATGGTGGTGATCAACATGGTGCCCGTCACCGCGACCCCATAGGCAGCGGCCAAGGCACTGGACGACTCGAACCCGATCACCAACAGCACGACACCGACCATCAGCGCCCAGTTGACCGTGCCGATGTAAATCTGCCCCTGCTCCTGGCTGGAGGTGTGCTGGATAAACATGCGAGGGACGTAACCTAGCTGGATAGCCTGGCGCGTCAGGGAGAAAGCGCCGGAGATCACGGCTTGCGACGCGATGATGGTTGCCAGGGTGGAGAGCGCGACCATCGGCAGCAGCGCCCAGCTTGGCGCGAGCAGATAGAACGGATTGCGCACCGCCTCCGGGTTCTCCAGGATCAGGGCACCCTGGCCAAAATAATTGAGCACCAGCCCCGGCAACACCAGAATGAACCAGGCGCGGGAAATCGGTTTGCGACCAAAGTGGCCCATGTCGGCATACAGCGCCTCAGCGCCAGTCAATGCCAGCACGACGGCGCCCAAAATCGCCACACCCATTCCCGGATGAACCACGAAGAACTGCACTGCCCAAACAGGGTTAAGCGCTTGCAGCACTTCGGGACGCTGCAAAATACCGTGGATCCCGAGCGCGCCCAATACCACAAACCACAGCACCATAATCGGACCAAACAGGATGCCGATGCGGGCGGTGCCGTGTTTTTGTATCAGGAACAGCGCCACCAGCACGACCACTGACAGGGGCACCACCCAATGTTCTATGCCATCAAAAGCCAGCTGCAGCCCTTCAACCGCCGACAGCACCGAAATCGCCGGGGTAATCATGCTGTCCCCGTAAAAAAGTGCCGCCCCGAACAGACCGAGCAGCACCAGTACCTTGCTCATGTGGGGATAAGGGCTGGCCGCGCGGCGGGCCAAAGCCGTCAATGCCATGATGCCGCCTTCGCCCTGGTTGTTGGCACGCAGGATGAACAGCACGTATTTGATCGAGACGACCCAGATCAGTGACCAAAAGATCAACGACAGGATCCCCAGCACGCCGTCGTGGTTTACCTGAACGCCGTAGTGGCCGGAAAACACTTCTTTAAGCGTGTAGAGGGGGCTGGTGCCAATGTCGCCATATACCACGCCGACAGCGGCGACGAGCATGCCCACTCCTGACGTTTTGGATGGGTAATTTTCGTTTGCAACGGTCACTGTCTCACTCAAGGGGCGCTTCTCTCAATCATCGGGGAGTACTGCACGCCTTCCTTGCGCAATGCCTCTGCTCCAGGCCTATCGGGAAGGAAAGGCCTGGGCGATTAAAAAATCGCCGCCAGTATCGTGTCCGGCAAAAACGCTCACTGTAAAAAAAACGTAAAAAAATTTGGTCAGCCACCGCCTTTGCAGCGTCACCCCAATGATCGAAGGCGGACAGCATTTCTTCCTGACTGGCATTGCGCACCCATGGCGCGTCGCTTGGCCAGGTGGGATCAGGGTGCCCATCCCTGGGCGTGAGCTTTTCTACTGCGGTACGGCTTGTTTGGATGAAGTTGTTCGACGGGTCGCAGAGTTCTGGATCAGGAACACCAGAATAGCGATGGCACCGATCAGACCGGGTACCGCAAAGATGAGAAAGCTTGCCTGTAACGGCAATGAAGAAGCATGCAATGCGCCCCCCAGCAAGGGACCGATGATGGCACCGGTCCGACCGATACCCATGGCCCAACCCAGCCCTGTAGACCGAATATGCGCTGGGTAGTACTGCACCGTGCAGGCGTTAGCCAGGATTTGCGTGCCAATGGTGCACGCCCCTGCAATGGCGATGAGCAAATACAGGACGGGTAAAGGTGCTTTCAGCGCCAGCAGGCTCAGGGCGATCGCCCCGCAAGTGAAAAAAGCGAACAACACCTTGGCGATGCCAATCCGGTCTCCCAGCCAGCCTCCGGCCACTGCACCGATGATCGCGCCGCCGTTGAGCGCCAACAGAAACGCCAAGCTGGAATTCAGGCCATAACCGGCGGCAGTCATCAGTTTCGGCAGCCAGGAGCTCAATGCATATACCATCAGCAAGCAACAGAAAAACGCCAGCCACAGCATCAGGGTATTCAACTTGCGCCCGTCCTGGAACAGTTGCGCAATGGACACCGTCGTCCCTTTGGCGACCATCGGGTTCAACTGGTCACCGGCGGTGGGTGCATATGACGGCGTAGCGTGTGCCAGCAGTCTTTGGGCCTCGACGGTCTGCCCGGTGCGCAGCAGGAAATCTATCGACTCCGGCAATTGCCGAATCAGAAACGGCAAGGCCAACAGCGGAATCAGCGCCACATAGAACACCACCTGCCAGCCCCATTGGGGAATCAGCACCATGCCCAGGCCCGCTGAGAGCATCCCCCCTAGCGAATAGCCACTGAACATGATCGCCACCAGGGTGCTGCGGGATTTCTTCGGTGCGTACTCGTTCATCAGCGCGACCACGTTGGGCATGACGCCGCCGATCCCCAGGCCAGCGATGAATCGGCACAAGGCGAAGGCCTCGGGGCTCCGGGCCAGACCGTTCAGGGCTGTGACTACGCTGAAGATGGCAACACACATCATGATGGTTTTACGTCGGCCTAGGCGATCCGACAATGAACCGAAAAACAATGCCCCCAGCATCATGCCCACCAGCGCGCAACTGCCCAGCGCCCCGGCCTGCAACGAACTCAAGCCCCACTCGGCCATCAGTGAGGGCAACACGACCCCATAGATGACCAGGTCATAACCGTCGAAAATGATGATCAGTGCGCACCAGAACAGCACGCGGGCATGGAAGGCATTAAAACGCGCCCCGTCAATCAGGGCCGAGACATCAATCGTACGCATGGCATCGCTCTTCTTGTCATTGTTATAGAGCCGGAGGATCTGTCGCCCCCCGGAAATCGCGCGGTGTCCAATGGTGTTAAGCAGAGCATTGAGCACTGGACATGGGTTCGATGATGGGCAAACCCGCGCCCGTGATAAATGCAGCCAGGTGAATAGGTATTATTTCGAACGTGAATAAACCTCGGACGAAACAAAAGCCCCACTGATATCCAATGGACGCGCCCCTCTGGCACTTGTTAGGCTTTGGCCCTTGCAGCGGCCATTTCAGAGCGGTGCAGACCCCAAGGGTGGGCAAAGATTTACGGCCCTTATGAGCACGCAATCTGCACGAGACGTTATGGAATTACGTGAACTTGATCTCAATCTGCTGCTGGTATTCAACCAGTTGCACATCGACCGCCGGGTATCAACGGCGGCCGATAGCCTTGAGTTGACCCAGCCCGCTGTGAGCAACGCGTTGAAGCGCTTGCGTGTCGCTTTGAATGACGAGCTGTTCGTTCGCACGTATCAGGGAATGGAGCCCACGCCCTACGCCCGGCAGTTGGCTGAGCCGGTGGCCATGGCCATCCAGACCTTGCGCGATGCGCTGAGCCGTCAGGACACCTTCGACCCGCGCAACTGCAATCGCCGATTTACCATGGCAATGACCGACATTGGCGAAATCTACTTCATGCCGCGGCTGATGGACGCCCTGGCTGAGCGCGCGCCGGGTTGCTCGATCAGTACCCTGCGCAACACCTCCAATACCCTGGCCGAAGGCTTGCAGAACGGTGCAATTGACCTCGCAGTCGGCTTGCTTCCGCACCTGCAAGCCGGATTTTTTCAGCAGCGCCTGTTTCACCATCGCTATGTCTGCGTATGCCGCAAGGACCACCCCGCGACCCGGGAGCCGCTGACGCTTGAGCGTTTCTGCAGTTATGGCCACGTTCGGGTCGTCGCGGCGAACACCGGTCACGGTGAAGTAGATACGTTCCTGGCGCGGGCCGGCATCGAGCGCAACATACGCCTGGAGGTTCCGCATTTCGTCGCCGTCGGCCACATACTTCAACGCACCGACTTGATGGCCACAGTGCCTGAACGATTTGCCAGCAGTTGCGAACAACCCTTCGGGCTCGCGGTTTTACCGACGCCAGTGGAACTGCCCAACATCGAAATAAACCTGTTCTGGCATGCGCGCTATAACAAGGATCCCGCCAATCGCTGGCTGCGCCAGCTGATGTTTGAGTTATTTTCTGATTAGTGGCTGACAATCACCCGGCCGGTTATGGATGGCCGCGTTAAAAACGCAAAATCTCCAACGTAGCGCGCAGCCCCGTGGGCGTGCGGTTTTCCAACCGGACCTGCCCTCCCAGGCGATCGGCAATCGCCTGGACGATGTTCAGCCCCAGACCCGCGCCCTGATCATTGCCGCGGCTGTAGAAGCGTTCGAACAGCCTGTCGCGATCTTCCTCATTGATCCCCGGCCCCTCATCCTCAACAGACAATTGGTAGTGATCGCCCTGTTTACTCAGCCTGACAGTGATCAAACCGTGCTTAGGCGAAAAGTTGGCGGCATTGGTCACCAAATTGTTCAAGGCGATGTCGATGGCGGCGGGATCGACCCTGACGGGGCCGATGTCGTCGCTGACATCGAAGGCCAGTTCCAGCCCCTTGTTCAACAACCAGGGCGTCAACTGCACCAGGCTGGCACGCACGGTGGCCGCCAGATCAATGGCCGGTGATGGCGGTATCGCTGATTGCGGTTCAAGGCGGGCCATGGTCAGCAATTGGTTGACCAGTCGGGTGGTACGGTCCACGCCGGCGATCAAATGTTCCAGGGACTCACGGCGATCCTCTTCGCTCCCCGCCTCCATCAGGTTCTGTGCATGGACCCTGAGCACCGCTAACGGCGTACGCATCTCATGGGCCGCATCAGCGATAAAACGCCGCTCGCGCCCCATGACTTCCTGGATCTGCGCGAGCATGCGATTGAGCGCCGCTTGCATCGGTTCCAGCTCGCTGGGCAGCGGGGTCAGTTGCAGCGGCTCCAGCGAGCCGCTATGCCGAGCCCGCAGCGTGGCCGCCATGTCGGCCAGGGGCTTGAGGCCCCAGCCAATGGCCATCCACACCATCGCTGCCAGAATCAGGCTGCCCAGCACATTGGGCAACAGGGTATGGCGCAGGATCCGGTCCACCAGGTCCGAACGCACATCGTCCCGTTCACCCACCCAGATCCGTAGATCCGTTTGTTTGTCCTCCAGCATGAAGGCGCGCCAGTGGCGGTTGTTCAGGTCCACCACATCACTGAAGCCTGGGGTGACTGGCGGTGTGCCAAAAGACGGTGCACTGGCGGTGTGCACCAGCACCTGGCCCTGACGATTCCAGACCTGAAAGGCAATTTTGCTTTCATAGGGATGGCCATCGACCTTGGGCACCGCCTCGCCCAAGGCCTTATTGAACGCCTGGTACAGTTCGGCGTGTTCCTTGCTGGCCAGCGGCATGCGCATCACGCCCTGCAGCAGCCGGGCGTTCTGGGCTAGCTGGGCGTCGTAGACTTCGGCGATTTCGTGATTGCTGTCGTTCCAGTTGAACACGGTGATCACTGCCAGGCCGGCGAGCATCAGGCCGATGATCAGCGTCAGCGTGCGACGCCGGATGGAGGTCATCGACGTTCCTCCACCAGGTAACCAACTCCGCGAATGGTACGGATCAGGTCAGTGGAGAACTTTTTGCGCAGGTGATGAATGTGCACTTCCAGCGTGTTGCTTTCGGCCTCTTCGTTCCAGCCGTAGAGCAACTGCATCAGGTGATCGCGGGTCATGACCCGGCCCGGTGGCGAGAGAAGTTCGTGGAGCAGTTGATACTCCTTGGGCGTCAGTGCCACCGGTTCACCCATATAGCTGACTTGCTGCGTGCCCGGATTGAGGCTGATGCCAGCGTGTTCGATGAGCATCTGCGCACGCCCGGCGCTGCGCCGCAGCAAGGCCCGCAGACGCGCCTTGAGTTCGGCCAGATCGAAGGGCTTGATCAGGTAATCGTCGGCACCGGCATCCAGCCCGGCGATACGGTCTTCGGTGGCGTCCCGCGCCGTAAGAATCAACACCGGCAGGTTGGAGCCGCTGTCACGCAGGCGGCGCAGCACTTCCAGCCCGTCCATGCGTGGCAGGCCGAGGTCGAGCACCGCCAGGTCGAAGGATTCGCTGAGTAGCGCGTGCAAGGCACTGCTACCGTCCTGCAACCAGTCCACGGTGTACCCTTCGCGGCCGAGGGCCTGATGAATGCCTTCACCCAGCGCCACGTCATCCTCAATCAGTAATAAGCGCACACGGACTCCTGTCAGTCTATTTTCTTGTTCACGTCCACCAGCAGCGCTTCGATCTCTTTGCGCCGTCCGGCGTCGGCCAGTTCCCGTCCTGGCCTTGGGGCAGCCTGCAGGGCTTTTTGCAGCGCACCCCGGGCTTCGCTGTAGCGTTTTTGACGGTAGAGGTGATCGCCCCAGAAGTACAGACTATCGATGCCGTCAGGGTTCAGTTGCAAGGCCTGCTTGAGCAACTGATCGGCCCTGTCAGCGTCACCGAAACCGATCGGCCAGCCTGGCACACGGTCGTACAGTGCGCCGAGGCTGGTGTAGGCCGAGCCTTGCAAGGCTTTGGGGTCCAGGGCCAGGGCTTTCTCCAGATCGACTTTTGCATCCTTGACCTTGCTCAATGCTCCGAGCCCGCCCTGGGCACCGGCCCAACTGCTGGTGACGATTCCGGACCAGATCCAGGCTTCGGCCACGGACTGGCGGTCGTGCGTGAACGCCGACGCCTGGCCGGCCAGCTTTTCAAAAGCGGCGGTACGTTGATCGGCGGGCATTTCATATTGAATGTGTGCCCAGCTTTGCTGGATGCCACTGAGACGTTGTTGATCGGCGGCATCAAGCGCCCAGGCGTTTGCGCTCAAGGCGCCCATCAGCAGGCAGGCGAAGATTTTTTTCATGGCTTGAGGTTCTCGTTATCAGGCTTCTGACTCAGACGACGGATCAGTGGCAGCTGCTTGCGCAGGCCGCGATCCACCAGGTTGGGCAACAGGCTGTTCAGGCCCACGAAGAAGCGTTCCGGCCAGCCCAGGTACAGGTCACGGTGGTCACCGGCAATGGCGTGCATCACCGCCGAGGCAACTTTTTGCGGATCATCGACGTTGGATTTGAGGGCATCATTCAACGCCTGCGCTGCCGCGCTGTTCATGCTGGTGCGGGTGGCTCGTGGTGCGACGTACAACACCCCGACCCGGGTGTCGGCGAGCTCACGACGCAGGGCTTCGGAAAACCCCCGCAGGGCAAACTTGGTGGCGCAATAGCTGGCGTAGCCGGGGTAACCGATCGAGCCATAGGTCGAGCCGACGTTCACCACCATGGCGCTTTCAGCCTGCTTGAGCAGCGGCAGCAGCAACCTGGTGAGGCAGATCGGCGCGCTGACGTTCACCGCCAGCATGGCGTTGATGTCGCTGTCATCGAGCTGTTCAAGCATGGCGAAGTGATTGATCCCGGCGGCGTTGATCAGCAGGTTCAGACCCCCGATGCCTTCGGCGGCGGCCAGTACTTTACGGCGGTCGGTGAGGAACGTCAGGTCGGCGCCGACCCAGGACAACTGCTGTGGGTAGCGTTCCAGTAAAGGCACCAGCGGTTCCCGGTGCCGAGCCACGGCCAATACCCTGGCGCCACTGGCGCACAGGGCCGTGGCGATTGCCAGGCCGATGCCGCCACTGGCGCCGGTCAGCACCACGCGGGCTTCAGACAGGCGCATGGGGGGTCTCCCCGTCGCGCGGCAAGCCGCGGAACATATCGGTGTACAGCGCGTACACCACTTTGGAGGCATGAATCACGGCAGCCTGGTCAGACGGATCATCAAGGGTGTTCATCAAGCGGCGATAGGTCTGCATGTGCTCGATATCCAGCGAGCCATGGGAGCTGAGGTAACTGAACGCGCTTTGCGGCAAGTCCAGGCGTTCGCGGATGCTCTCGGCGGCGTGGGTGGCCAGGGCGATACTGGTGCCTTCCAGCACATTGACCATGCCAAACAGGTCCACCGGATTGCCCCGGGCAATCAGGTCGTAGAGGTAGCTGACCATCAATTCGATCGGCAAGGAGGGACGACCGTCGCGCACCGCCGCCTTGTCGCCACCGCAGGCTTCGATATCGTTGAGGATCCACTGTTCGTGGCCGTATTCGTCTTCGATGTACTCGCACACTGCTTTGCGCAGCCATTCCAGACGCGACGGCAGGCGTGCACCGCAGGCCATCATCAACGGCACGGTATGGCGCACGTGGTAATAGGCTTGCGCCAGGAAGGCCCGGTAGCTCTCCAGGCTGACCTTGCCCTCCAGAGCATCGCGAATGACCGGCAGGTTGAACAGCGCGTGGCGTTCGTGTTGAGTGGCTTCTTGCAGGTTGTCGAAAAAACTCATGACGCAGATTCCTCTGAAAAAAAAGCGTTAGTCAGTTGCGCGCGGTACTGCTCGACGATGGCGTCCCGGCGTGGTCGGCCATTGGCAGTCAGCAAGCCGTTGGCGGAGGTGAACGGTTGAGCGAGACGGGTCCAGTGGTGAACCTGGGCGTAATTGGGCAAGGCCGCGTTGGCCTGAGCCACGGCGGCGGCCAACTCCGCGTCTGTGCAATCGAGGCGATGAGGCCAAAGCAGCGCGTGATTGCCCGGCATGGCCTCGCCGTAGACAAAGGCCTGGGCGATATCGCGGCGTTGAGTCAGTTCGGACTCGACCCATTCGGGGTTCACGTTGCGGCCATAACTGGTGACGAACTGGTGTTTCTTGCGCCCCTTGAGATACAGAAAGCCCTCGGCGTCGAATTCACCGAGATCGCCGCTGGGCCACCACTCATCGCAGTGCTCAGCCTGGCCGAGGTAACCCAGCAGGGTCGAGCCCTTGATCAGCACTTCGCCGTCGTCGGCCAGACGGATCTCCACGTGGGGCAGAGGCCGCCCGACGCTGCCGGCGCGACGTGCCTCTGGCCGGTTCAGGCACACCACCGACGCGCACTCCGACAGCCCGTAGCCTTCATAAACCGGCAGACCGGCCCGTCGCGCCCGGTGCAGCAAATCTTCACTCACCCGGGCGCCGCCCACTGCGGCAAAACGCAACGAGTAGGGGCTGAAGGCTTTTTGCTCGGCGGCGCTGACCAATAACAACAGCAACTGCGGCACCAGAATCACACTCTCGGGCGCACGGGTGGCCAGGCAACCGAGTAGTCGCGGCACATCCACACCGCTGGCCCCCTCGATACCGAGGGTTTTCTGGCTGGGCAGGCTCAGCTTCGCGCCGGCGTACAGCGCCGCATAGCAGCCGATGTTTTCCAACAGGATCGCCAGTGGCAAAAGCGCAAGGTGATGCTGTGGATCAGTGGGCTTGCTTGCCTGATCGAGTTCGCGGGCGACCCGAAGGATACTTTCGGCACTCAGGCACACGCCTTTGGGAGTGCCGGTGGTGCCCGAGGTGAAGGTCAGTTTGGCGGTGCCCTCGGGCATTCGGTTCGGGCCGTTGAACGTGCGCCGCCAGAATTCACCGTTCTTTTCGTAGCCGCCCGTTTGCAGTTCCGCTTCCAGAGCCGGCTCGGCAATCACCAGGGCAGCCTGGCTTTGCTTGAGACAATGTTTACGTTGAGCTGGCGTGAAGAAAGGGGGCAACGCCAGGCAGGTCAAGCCTTCGAACAGCACGGCCAGGTCCCACAGCATGGCGTCGACACCATTGTCCAGGGCCAGTGCAACAACCTGGACGTTTTCATCCCGTAGACGCTGCTGGCGGTACATCACTTCCGCGTAGAGCGTCGCGTAGTCCAGCTTCAGGTGATCCCCCCAAATAGCGATGGCATTGGTCTTGCGTTCGGCATGGGAGCGCAGGGTCTGTTTGAAACGCTCGATTTCAGGCGACATGGCTGGATTCCTCGATGGACGCTGGCAACCCCAATCGGCTGAACATCCCTATGTTGCGCAAATGAATGAAGCCGGCGCGGATGTTGCCAACGTGCACCCAGGGTTTGCTCTCGTAGTAGCTGCCCCAGCTGTGGCGGTCCTCGCCCAAACGCGCGGGATCGGCGGCGCAAAGGGTCACGGGCTTCAAGCCCAGACGGTGAAAGCTGTTCACCAGGCCGATGTTGCCGGTGAACGCCACCCATTCCAGGCCGCCCATGGCCAGCAGATAGGTAATGGCGATGATGCTCATGCGTGCACTGCCAGTGTCGCTGGCGGCCAGGTTGCCCACTTCAACGATGCCCCTGCGGGCGACTTCACAGTCGGCAGCGGCACTGATCAGCGGGTCGACCGGCTCGTCCAGGTAGCGTTCCAGAAACAGCGGTTCACGGCTCGCCAGGCGCACGCCGGCCACTGCACACAGTTCACCTGAGGCGTTGTTCATGCCGAACAGCTCCGGCATGAAATGACGGATGTCCGCGCCGTGGGCCTTGCGGAAACGCTGCTGGATAAAGGCTTCCAGGACGGGGCGCAGGGGTTCGTCCGGCAGAGCGCGGGCCAGACTCAGCTGCGGGGTTTCGGCTTGGCCGAAATGCAGGGGCAGAGCGATGTTCCAGTCAATATCGGGCATTGGAAGACGCCTCCCGGGAAAGTGTGGGAGAAGTATCCGAGGCATTTCTTAACGGAGTCTGAAGGTGGCCAAAAGATCGGCAGGGGCAGTCTTCAGATTGCCTTAAGACTGGATAGGCAGGCTGGCGTCATTCGGTTCGCTTACCGAACGAAACCGGACCGCGCAAATGATTGTGCAGCCACACCAACGTCCAAGAGGCCTGTTATGACTCGCGATTTACTCGCTCACGACCGCTACGCAAAACTCTCGATCACCTTGCACTGGCTGATGCTCGGGCTGTTTGTCGGGGTCTATGCCTGTATCGAGATCAGGGGCTGGCTGCCGCGCCAGCACCCGTTGAAAGGACCACTACTGGGTACCCATGCGCTTTTTGGACTGGCGATTTTTTCCTTGGTGTGGGTGCGCTTACTCGGTCGTTTACAAAAACGTCCGCCCATCACGCCTCGCCCCCCCGCGTGGCAGACTGCGCTGGCCCACCTCACCCACCTGGCGCTCTATGTGCTGATGATCGTCACGCCCCTGCTCGCCTGGCTGATGCTCAGTGC
Organism: Pseudomonas sp. ES3-33; assembly: GCF_000952175.1. Lineage (NCBI taxonomy): Bacteria > Pseudomonadati > Pseudomonadota > Gammaproteobacteria > Pseudomonadales > Pseudomonadaceae > Pseudomonas > Pseudomonas sp. ES3-33. Next base: position 281,755 of record NZ_JZRI01000044.1, read on the forward strand.
CGCCGGTAAACCAATACCGTACTTTGCTTTTACCCTGCCCTCGCCTATCGCACTCGATCCTGATTTGGCGAAGCAATTCAAAGAATGGCATGAATGGCTGGGTAACGCCGGGTACTGGCTGATTGGCGTGCACGCCTGCGCCGGGATTTTCCACCATTACTGGATGCGCGATAACACCCTGACCCGGATCCTGCCCAAGCGCTTTGTGCGCTAGTGTCTGACGGCAATCATTCCAACCTTCAGCACTACTGAACCGCTGACCTGGTCCAGCCAGGGCAACGGCTTGACTCCGCTTGGCCTGTCAGGTGCAGAAATCGAGGGCGCCTGGCCTTCATCGCCCTGGTGCACGACAACGGACAATTGATTGAGGTGGGCGTCAGTCGTTATGCGGCCACGGGTGAACAGCAATGTGAATGCGCCATTACGGTCGCCGATGAATGGAATCACCTGGGACTGGGTACACTGCTGATGGAACATTTGATCAAGGCGGCGCGCCACAACGGTTACCGGCAGATGTATTCGGTCGATTCCGCCAGCAACGCGCCCATGCGTGACCTCGCCAGATCGCTTGGGTTTGAAACTTACACTGACCCTGATGACCGCCACCAGGTCATTCATCGTCTGCAACTGTGAACCGTCGCCCCGCGATCTTTCGGCCAACGGTTGATCAGGATTGATGGGTTATGTGAAGGGCGACTTGATCTCTATCAGCTTGCGTAGAGGCCTCATTCAGAGCAACCAGATCCCAGCCCACATAGCCAGTGTGAGCAGGACCTGACCCGGAATTACGTAAAGGGCGAACCGGCTTCCACCACTGACCCACGCCACCGCGCATTTGCTCAGCGAATTACTGCTGATGGCGATCAGTACAGGCACGGCAATGGCGTCGAATGGCAACTGACCCGATTTGGCCAGGGAGGCAATCGACGCCGTCGAAGCATGGGCATCGGCGAAACCGGTGAAGGTCGCCGTCACCATCACCCCCGCTTCCCCGTAGTACCTGAGCATCACCGAGGACAGGAAAGTGATGCCGGTCACGGTCAGGGTCACCACCAGCGCCAGCTTGAGATTGAACGCACCGCCGACCTTGATCGGCTGGCTGGCGTTCGTCGCGGTTTTCGGAAACATCAGGCACAGGCCATACAGGGCGGTAGCAAGCGCGCCGCATACCAGTGGACCGAAAACCGGCCGCAGCAGACCGGTGTCGACCGCACCCAGGATCAGGCCCGCTTGAACGAAGGTCGCGAGGTTGGACCAGATCGCGGCGGCGCTCAGGAGCTTGACGTTGACCGGCTCCCTGGCGGCGATATGGCCCATCGCGGCGATTGTCACAGTACTGGACGCGAATCCGGAGGCAATGGCGCTGATCGCATAGCCATAGCGGGTGCCCAAGGCACGAACCGCGACATGCCCCACTGCCCCAACCACCATCAGCAGGACGGTCAGGGTACAAATGGTACGCAGGTTGATCGCCCCATACGGACCGATATAGCGATCAGGCGCCAGCGGCAGCACCACCAGGGCGGCCGTCAGCAGGACCAGTGCGTCGCGCATTTCGCCATCGGTTAACTGGCTGCGGGCGAAGTGGTGCAACTTCTCGCGGTACGCCAGCAATCCGGCCATCACCACCGCCATGGTCACCGCCAGTTGTGGCTGACTGCTGCAGAGGGCCCCCAGTACCAAGACGGTGAGCAAGGCCACTTCACTGGTCACCCCCGGGTCGTCGCTTAAGCTGCGCCAGTAGGCGACCGTCACCAGCCCCCCAAGGGTGATCGCCAGGGCCGCGACCAGCAGGCCGCCAGCCACCTGCATCGCCCCATAGCCCAGCAGCGCGGTAATCGCGAAAGTGCGCAACCCGGCGCAGGCACGGCTTTGCCCCTCGCCTTTGTGCCGCTCGCGCTCAAGACCGATGAGCAGGCCAATTCCAAGCGCAGCGGCGGCTCCCGTGAGGCCCGGGCTCTCGATCATGAGGCGCTCATTCGCCTGGGCAAAGCACGTTCGATCCTCACGGTGTGATCGCCACTTTCATCACCCCGTCCCGCTGGTGGGCAAACAGGTCATAGGCGGCTTCAATATCATCGAGTTTGTAGCGGTGCGTCACCAGGGGTGACAGATCCACGCCCCCGCTGTTGACCACCGCCATCAGGCGACGCATGCGCTCCTTGCCGCCGGGGCACAGGGTGGTGACGATGCTGTAGTCCCCCAATCCTGCGGCGAAGGCATCCAGCGGAATGCGCAGATCGCTTGAATAAACCCCCAGGCTGGACAAGCGACCGCCGGGACGCAGCACCCGCAGGGCAGATTCGAAAGTCCCTTGGGTGCCCAATGCCTCGATGGACACATCGACACCTCGGCCATCGGTCAGGGCCATGATCTGATCGACCACGTTGCCGTCCTTGAAATTGACCACATGGGTCGCGCCCAGCTGCCGCGCGACGCTCATGCGTTCGGGTACGGCGTCAACGCCTATGATCGTGGTCGCGCCCTTGAGGCGGGCGCCAGCCACCGCGCACAGGCCGATCGGCCCGAGGGCAAACACGACAACGGTATCGCCAATGCTCACTTCACCGCGCTCGGCCCCGGAAAATCCGGTGGACATGATGTCCGGGCACATGAGTACCTGCTCATCGCTGAGGCCGTCGGGAATGGGACACAAATTGGCGATTGCGTCCGGCACCAGCAGGTACTCGGCCTGGCACCCGTCAATGATGTTGCCGAATTTCCAGCCGCCTGTGGCGCGAAACCCGTGGCGGGTATCCGGGCCGTCCTGGGAAGCGCAGCCGCACAGGCAGGCGTAACTTTGGCCGCTGGGGGTGATGGCTCCGGCAATGACCCGTTGCCCTTCGACGAAGCCGCGCACCTGAGAGCCCAGTCGTTCAATCACACCAACCGGTTCGTGCCCAACGGTGAGCCCTTTGGCCACTGGGTATTCACCGCGCAGGATGTGTACGTCGGTGCCGCAAATGGTCGTGGTGGTGATACGGATCAGCGCATCCAGTGGGCCCACCTCGGGAATGGGTTTGTCCTCCAGCACGATCCGGTTTTTCTCAACGAAAACTGCTGCTTTCATGGTCGCCATGCTGATTGCTCCTTTGTCCGTGTGCGCCAAAGTTCAGCACAGCCAGCAGATTGCACCGCAATGACCGATGAAAGGTTGATAACGATCAACAGTTACTGGCTTTGACGACCGCATGCTTGACAACATTTATGCTCATGACCTCTCGCCCATCAGTTCGGACGAGTTTGGCTTCAGCAAACGGGTCATAGATCTTTGCGGGAGCTGCGGATACGCTGTAGTCCTTCCTGATGACTGCCCCAGATTGCCAGAACAATGACCCGCGAATCACTTTCAAGCCGTGAGGTATGCCAGATCCTGAGAGACCTGGCCCTGGGTACGCGGTCTATCCAACGAATCAGCCGTCAGGCCTCTCCGGGAATTGACGCGGGCCAGATCCGTGTTGAAGTCGATGGCTGGGTGCTCAACCTGTGCCAGGACCAGGGCACCCTCACCCGCTGTGAATCCTGCATCGCTGCGGATGGCCGCTCGGCCACGTTTGCCGACTGGCATCGTTATGGGACTGATCCCGTGGAGCTGCTGAGTACCTGGGAGCGTGCGCAAGTCGAGGGGCTGTTGGCCGACCCGCAAAGCGTCGAGGCACGTGCGATATGATGAGAGGTGCGAGCCAAGCGTGACAGGTGAACTAATCTGTAAAGGTTCAAGCGTCGTAACTCCAACGCACACTCGCCGCAGTGGGGTTCACCATGAAAATCGTCTTCGCCCCTTGCATTACCCTGATCCTTTGCGCGGTCTCGTCAAGCGCAGCAGCCGAGACCATCACCCCTCTCAAAGGACAGACGCAGGCAATCATCCAGCAGGACGTCAGCGCCTGCCAGTCCCAGGCTGGCAGCACAACGAGCTCGAGCACGACGCCGCAATCAGGTGGGCGTGTACGCGGAGCCGCGACTGGCGCCGTTGCCGGAGCTGCGGTTGCCGGCGCGCGGGGTCGTCAGCACGATGAGTTCTATGATCGGGTGGACGACGACGTCAAACAGCAATACCGCCAGAACCAGGCCAAGGATGCAGCGGTGGCTGGCGCAGTGGTGGGCGGGTCCCGCCAGCGCCAGGATCGTCGCCAGGACCGCCGCAGCGCAGAGCAGAATACGACGGCGGTGTCATCCGCCTACAGCAGTTGCATGCAGCAGCGTGGTTATCAGGTAACGCCATAAGGATTCTCGCGGACACACCTTGGCCAAGGCGAACGCAGCCGCAACCCCGGCCGCGTCGCCTATGGATCAATGCGGTGGTTGTAGACGTTGGCCAGGAACGACAGGTGCGACTCCGGGTACACCGGCGGCGGGCTGGTTTCGGCTTTGCAGCAACCCTGCGGGACCGGCACCCGTGGGCGACCGAATGGCGCCACTCCATGGCTGCCTCTGGTCACCGCAGCCTTCAGGGCTGACGGCTGCTGACGGCCTCTGCGCCCTGCTGGAACATGGCGTCGAAACGCGGTTTGTTGGCCGCGTAATATGCCGCTACCACCTTGTCGGACGAACTCTGCCGAGCCTCCATCATCAGCGCGTCCAGGTCCGCCTTGGGCACCGAATAGTGGGCGAAGAAATACGCCACTTCGGGGTACTGCTCGCTAAAGCCCTTGCGCGCCACAGCGTGGATTTGCTCGGCGCCGCCAAAGATCTGCTTCGGATCATCCAGGTAGCGCAACGGCCACTTGGAGAACATCCAGTGCGGGCTTCAGGCATTGACCAGCGACCATTTATCGCGCTTCAGATTGCGATCCAGCTCATTGAGCATCCCGGTCTCAGAGGACGCCACCAGCTTGTAGCCCTCAAGTTTGTACTCATCGATGGCCTTGACCGTCAGCTTGTACTGGCCGTTACCCACTTCCGAGGTGAGGATCTTGCCTTCCAGCCTGGCCCGGACCTCAGGCTTGTTCAGGTCTTCGACGCTGGCCACCTCGCTCAACGGCACCGAACTCGGCACCGCCATGCCGATACGCCCCTCATACAGCACCCCAAGGTCTTCGAGCCGGTCTTTGTACTTGTCATAGAACGCCTTGTGCGTGCTCGGCAGCCAGACCATCGGGATCAGGTCGATCACTTTCCATGCGGCGAAAATTCCCGATGTGGCCACGGCGCGCTATGCGATTGCCTCGGGCAAGGTGGACATGGTGGGCATGACCCGGGCGCACATGACCGACCCGCACATCGTGCGCAAGATCATCGAGAAGCGCGAAGAAGACATCCGCCCGTGCGTGGGCGCCAACTACTGCCTGGACCGCATCTACCAGGGCGGCGCCGCCTATTGCATCCACAACGCGGCGACCGGTCGCGAGACCACCATGCCCCACGACATTCCCAAGGCAGCGGTCAAGCGCCGGGTGGTCGTGGTGGGTAGCGGCCCGGCGGGGCTGGAGGCGGCGCGAGTAGCTGGGGAACGAGGCCATGACGTGACCGTGCTGGAAGCGGCGGACCAGCCTGGCGGGCAGATACGCCTGACGGCCCTGAGCGAGCGCCGGCGCGAAATGATCAGCATCATCGACTGGCGCATGGCGCAGTGCGAACGCCTGGGGGTCAAGTTTCATTTCAACACCTGGGCCGAGGCCGACACCGTGCAAGCCTTCGAGCCAGACGTGGTCATCGTCGCCACCGGGGGCCTGCCGCACACCGAAGTCCTGCGCGAGGGCAACGAACTGGTGGTCTCGACCTGGGACATCATCTCCGGTGACGTCAAGCCCGGGCGCAATGTGCTGATTTTCGACGACGCGGGGGATCACGCCGCACTGCAAGCCGCCGAAGTCATCGCCAGGAGCGGCGCGACCCTTGAAATCGTCACGCCCGACCGCTCATTTGCCCCCGAAGTCATGGCCATGAACCTGGTGCCCTACATGCGCAGCCTGCAGGATCTGGACGTCACCTTTACCGTGACCTACCGGGTTGAGAAGGTGCACAAGCGCGATGGGACGCTGGTTGCGATTTTTGGCAGTGATTACGGACAGGTCCACAAGCAGCGAGTCGTCGATCAGGTAGTAATCAACCACGGCACCCTGCCCCTGGATGACCTGTACTTCGAGCTGCGCCCGCTCTCCAGCAATGGCGGAGCAGTCGAGCAGCATGACCTGATCGCCGGTAATGCGCAGCACCTCGTCACCCACCCCGAGGGGCGCTTCCAGTTGTTCCGCATTGGCGACGCAGTCTCGGCACGCAATACCCATGCGGCCATCTATGACGCACTGCGGCTGGTGAAGGACATCTGAAAACGGAGACCTGCGCGCAGGCTTTTGCCGCTTCTACATGCCCCGGCGTGCGACCTGCGCGCCGGCTTCCACCGCCCGCCCCACCAGCGACTCGAACTCATCATCGACCATCGACTGCAGGGCTGCCGCTGTCACGCCCCGGTACGCCATCAACGAATCGATCAGCTGTTGCGGATCGTGCCGGACCAACATTTGCCCGCCACCCACGACAACGCCTTGAGCAGCTCGTTGCGCGATATCCGGAGGAATGCCTGCAGCCACTGCTTGCCGTGTCAGCGCCAGTTGCAGCATGGCCGGGAGTGCCGGGCCGGTTCCCGACAACGCACTGAGATAATCGACACAGGCTTCATCAGGCACTGCGTCTGCGCTGCCTACGCATTCGAAAAGACCTTGAATCCACAAGGCTTCCTGTTCATCCAGGCTGACGTTGCTGCACCAGGGCGTGAACGACTGCCGAATTTCCACCGCCGCATTGGGCATCGCCCGCTCCACGACTTGCGCCCCGGTCGCCAGACTGATGGCTTGCGCCGACACGCCCGCCATCAGCGAGATCACCTGCTTGCCCCGAGCGTTGATGCGCAGTTCCCGAAACTGCTCCGGGCGAATCGACAGCACGACGATATCGCTCTCATCCACCAGGTGCTGATTGTCAGCGAGCAGCCGTACGCCTGGTTCAAACGCAGTCACGCCCGAGCGATTGGAGATCAACAGATGCTGCGGCGCGATGAACTGACTGTCGAGCAGAGCCTCGGCCAGGGCTCGCCCCAGCCAGCCGGTACCGCCGATGATTCCCACGGTCTTACTCGTCATCGATCGGGGTTCCCTCGAAGGTTTCAGCCAGGGGCACGAACACGCCGGGTTCTGTTTGCGCGTAGCCAAAGGTCCCGTAGAAACGGTCAAGCTCACGCCGCTTGGGCGCCTTGCCGGTAAACACGCTGACGTACTGTGGAATGCGTCTGAAGCGCACCACGATATCTTCGGTAGTCTTCATCGAGATGTAGCCGATCTGCGTGAGGTAGATCGTCCTGGCGCGTACATCGGCCCCTTCGTTGTCGTAGCCAAATCGGCGGAACATCGCCGCCAGTGCGCCGATGCGCGCCTCATCGGCCAAGGCGATTTCTCCAGACACTTCATCCGACTGCAGCGCCCAGCTGCGCACCGCGAACTCGAATTGTGAATCGAACAGCTCCGGGTTCAGCCAGCACTTGAAAACGTTGAGAATCGCCTCGGAAATACTCTCTGCGTAACTTTCGCACTGGCTGAGCATGCCGCCGGTGTTCTTGTCCCGCCAACGGGCGAGCAGCGCCGCTAGCAGTTGTTCGCGGTCCTCGTAGAACCAATAGAAGCTGGTGCGGGACAAATTCAGGCGCTTGGCCAGCGGCATCACCCGCACGGCGTCCACCCCCGACTCCTTCAGCGCGTCATAGGCAGCATCCAGCCAGACATCAACCGAGCCCCGCCAGCCCGCATCCTGCGCCTTGGTCTTCGCTCGTCCTGCCTGGGACACTGGGGTGCACCTTTTACTGAAAATTCCTGATCACTGTACACCCGCAGATCCATGGCGTACACGCGATGTACATAAGCGTACATTTTAAAGACGCTCTGCACGCAGTCCTTGAAGTTATCAGAACGAGACAAAACCGCCAAACGTGGGTCAGGCGGCTAAAAACAAAAGCCCGCTTTCGCGGGCTAATGTGGGTGTGTGCTGCAACTTAAGCGGTTGCACGCAAATCAGGCGCGCACCGGAATTACTTGGCCAGCCACGACTCGACTTTTTCGGAGCCGTACTTGGCTTTCCATTCTTTCAGGGTCTTGTGGTTGCCACCTTTGGTTTCCACAACTTCACCCGATTCCGGGTTTTTGTAGACTTTGACCTGACGCGGCTTGCGCGTGCCGGTTTTGGCTTCGGCAGCAGGTGCACGGCGACCGGCTTGTGGGTCGAGCAGGTTGACGATGTCTTTCAAGCTGTAACCATACTTGGCAAGGAGCGCACGCAGTTTGGTTTCGAATTCAATTTCCTGCTTGAGGCCAGCATCACCTTTCAATGCTTCCAGCGCCTGGAGTTGTTCTGCCAGGTGTTTTTCCAGTTGGCGAAATTCTGCGAGTTTGGACATGGGAGATCTCTACGTGATGAGTTCCCTAACATTACACCAAAAAATAGAGTTTGAATTAGTTACAGATGACTTAGTTGTCATTTAACGAAAATTTGAATCCCCCGGACACTCCGCGGTCATCTATCGGGAGAGCACGGAGACGACAAAGCAGCGGAGGAATTTATGAGCCTTGCAATGACAATCTTCAGCATGATCGCCTCCTGGATGGCGATAGCAATCGCCATGTTGTGGGGAATGTTGCGGATTGCGCGCCGACATCAAGCGACAGGGAGCTGCACCCATGAACCCCACCACCCCGGACGGCCGCTACTTTGTCGTCAAAGGTCAGCTGTGGCGATGTTCAGACCCGTCGCTGGCCGCTGACAAGCGCCAACTTCTGGTCAATCTGTTGATGAACGCGCGACGCCAGGTCAAGGCTGCCAAGGCCAGCGGCGATCTCGAACAGTTGCAGTCCGCCCGGGCGGAAGTCAACTCGGCCAAAGTTGCACTCGGGGAACGTGGGCCGGTCTGGTGGAACGACGGCAGCCCCGACTACAACCGATTCAAAGTTGCCAACACACCCTATGCCCAATGGTACTTGGCAGGCAGTTTCTAGATACCGCTGTTAAACTCCGGCTCATATCGTCGATGCAGGCTTTGTGTTTGAAGCCGCAAAAGCAGTACCTGAGGATCCGGGCACTTCAAGCCACACGTGCATGACCAATGCCGGCTGAGTTTGAAATAATCATCACAACCTTTACCCAGGAATAGCCGTCCATGATCTTCAGCCACCGCATGCTGCAGGCCAGCGCCGGTTTGACAATGTTAGTCGTCGCCATTCACACCTCAGCCCAGGAGGGACCGTCTTTCAAGTGCACTTGCGTAAAGCCAGGCTCGATGGAAGACCTGATCTGCAAAAGTCCCGAGCTGGCAACCCAGGACCGAGACTTGGCGGCCGCCTATAACGGGGCGCTGAAGAAAGCCGGCAACCGCGCCAATACCCTCAAGGCCGAGCAGCGCGGCTGGATCAAGGGGCGTGACGAATGCTGGAAATCTGATAACAAACAGGCCTGCATCCAGGACGCCTATCGCCAGCGGATGGTCGAGCTGCAAGCCGGATATGGACTGGTGCCAGCCACCGGCCCCGTGACTTTTGAATGTGCTCAGGACGGTACGCTCAGCGCGACGTTTTTCCAGACCGAACCTGCATCGATGATGGCCACTTACAAGGGTGAGCAGTCATTAATGCTCATCGACCAATCGGCCAGCGGGGCACGTTACCAGGGGCGCAACGGGAGCTTCTGGGAGCATCAGGGCGAAGCACGGGTGACCTGGGGTTACGGAGCGAAGGAAATGACCTGCAAAAAACACAACTGAATGAATCAAGCCCCGCATGGCTGCAGGGCTTGATCAGGCTCAAACGGCATCAGGATTTACGCCCGCCGCCGCCATGACTGGCTTCTCCTCCTTTCTTGCCTGCTTCAGAGGCTTTTTGCCGATCGTCGGCGAAGTTTCCGCCACGACCACTGCCTTGGCCGCCGCCGGTCGACTTACCGGCCTCACCGGACTGGCGTCCGCCCGAAGCCTGGCCGCCTTTCTTGCCGGCTTCCGAGGCTTTTTCCCGGTCATTTGCGAAGTTGCCGGGTTTATCACTTCCGCTGTTAGCCATCTCTGCATACCTCTTATTGTGGGTTACGAGCGCCAGGGCTCGTATAGTTCCGAGGACAGGGGGATTCGAAAGTTTGAATAAATAGGCCTGCTTCACGACGAACGGAACCGGGCCTATAGTTTCTTAATCCGGGTGAACCGATGGGGGCTCGACGGGCTTGCGACCGGAGGAAAACCAATGACCGAACACATTATTCATTTTCACTGCCAGATCGATCAGTCGACCACCGAGCGCTTTCGCGATTGCTGCCTGGAAGCCATTGAACAGGGTGCGACTTCCCTGCTGTTGAACCTGTCGACCAGCGGCGGCAGCACCAACTTCGGCTTCACGCTGTATACCTTCCTGAAATCACTGCCGGTACCGCTGTGCGCGATCAACGCCGGCAACATTGAGTCCATGGGCATCATCATGTTCCTGGCGGCAGACCGACGAATCACCTCTCCTCACTCGCGATTTCTGATTCATCCGATGAACTGGTACTTCAGTCAAAGCTCGGTGGACCACCAGCGCCTGCGCGAGTACCTGTCCAGTCTGGATAACGACCTGGCGCGTTACGTGCAAATCTATGCCCTGGAGACCGCCAATGCGGATACCAAGCTGGATATTTTTCATTGCCTGTCGGCGGAGGAAAAAGTCATCGCAGCCCATGAGTCCCTGGCCTATGGCATCGCCCATGAGATGCGCCAGGTAGTCTTTGCTGAAGACATCAAGCATTGGAAGGTTAGCGGTGGGTGAGTCTCGCAGACTGAATTAACGTGGCGTCATGCACCGAGCCTCCCTGCCTGCCGGGACTTACCCCAACGCGGTATCAAGAAACATCATCACCCCAAAGCCCATCATCAACCCAAGCGTAGCTGGCGTTTCATGGCCGTTGCGGTGGGTTTCGGGAATCACTTCGTGGGACACCACGAAGATCATCGCCCCGGCCGCCAGACCCAAGGCTACGGGATAGCCGAGGGCAAATGCCGATGAAACGCCCAGGCCGATGATCGCGCCCAACGGTTCCATGAGCCCGGAACCTATCGCCACCAGGGCCGACTTCAAAGCCGAGATGCCTGTGACCCGCAGCGCCAGCGCAATGGCAAGCCCTTCGGGAATATCCTGGATGGCGATGGCCGTGGTCAGGGGCAAACCCACCTTCATGTCGCCGTCCGCGAAACTGACGCCGATGGCCATGCCCTCGGGCAAGTTGTGCAGGGTGATGGCCAGGACAAACAGCCAGACCCGGTTGAGGCGTTCTACCTCGGGGCCGCGCCGACCGCTTTTCTGGTGCTCGTGGGGCACAAAACGATCAAGGCCGACCATCAAGGCCACGCCCAGCCCCATGCCCAGCACCACTACCGCGGCAGACACCAGTTTGCTGCCGGTGATGGCGTCGGCGGCGGCGATGCCTGGAAGGATCAGCGAAAAGGAGCTGGCCGCCAACATCATTCCCGCAGCAAAGCCGAGCATGATGTCCTGGGTACGGACCGCGACGTCCCGCAGTACCAGTGCCATTAATGCGCCCAGTGCCGTAGCGGCAAATCCGGCGGTGCCGCCCAGCATGGCGTAATGCAGAACGTCCGAGTCGGCTTCGGTCAATGCACTGTAGCCACTGAACAGCAGCAGGCAGGTCACGACGATTAACGTCAACCAAAACAGCAACCCCGACCAACTGCTGCCACGGGCCAATTCAAGCCAGGAGCGCGAAGCGCCGCTGCTCGATGAGACGGGATCGGACATAAAAACTCCTATCGATGGTTGGCCCGCTTATTGGGCGCCCGGGAGGCGACCGGTAGCAACTGTTTTGAGCTGCGCAGCGCTTCCTGCTCGAAAGAAAGGGCACCAGCTGTGGCGAGCTGAGTTGACTCATCCGGTGACTCACCGAATGCGCCGCCCACAGATATCTGAAGCAATTGCACGTGGGATAATTTGATAAAGATTGATGGCTGGCGACCGGCGGCAAATATCCACTCGATGGCTGTCAGTCGTCGGTAGTTGCTTAACTCAATGCAAACTTTCAATCGCCCCTCTAATCTATTTGCAGCGCCCGCTAAAGACCCCACCATGGACGAGCCATGACGGCACACCACAACTTCAAGATCGCGTTGCTGCTCAGTGGCCTGGCGCTTGCCATGGTCGGCGTCCTGACCTTTCAATTGATTCATTGGCAAGTCGCCGACAGCCGCAAGCAAGCGGCACTGTGCGAAGACGCCAAGCAGACCATGAAGAACCTTGAGATCCGCGCGCGGGCGCTCGCCTCCGGCATGACCGTCGAGGCTTATGCCAAGGCTGAAGCCGATGAAGTGGCGGCACTGATCGAGCGACTGGATGCAGCCCGTAATGATGCCGAGGTCGATGCCGTGATCGACGCGCACGCGGCAGCCCTGGAGGCCAAGGGGGCAGCCATCGACGCGCAAGTGGGGACAGGGGGTGACCAGGCGTTCCTTGAGCAGCGGCTGGTGCGCCAGCGAATCCCGGTGGACGTCAAACAGGAGTTGCGCCGCGCCGCGAAAGCCGTCAGCGACGCGTGTCACTGAGGCGTTTACGCATCCATTTCAGGGCAGCGCATCGATGCTGGCGGGTGGTTGCAGGCCGCCGCACCCAGGGCTTGGCCTAGCGATGTCAGGTACTCGCCAAAACCGCCGGTGCATTTGTAATCCTTGCGTGCGCTGGTCACCACCGGGTTGGACGCGGTCCAGACGATACGCGCACGGATGCGCTCAAGGTCGGCCACCAGGTGTACGTCTTCATGGGCAGCCAGGTGTTGAAAGCCGCCGGCGTTTTTATAAGCCGCAGCGCTCAGCCCCAGGTTCGCGCCGTGGATATGCCGGTGATTCTCGATGAACTGATAGCGCTCCAGGTAGCGGCTGCGAACGCCCTCCCCGTGCTCATCCCAATTGTCCACTTCAACCGTGCCGCACACGGCGTCAGCCATGCAGTCGAGTTGGCGGGCGATCCAGTCGGCCGGTACAACCGTATCGGCATCCGTGAACGCCAGCCATTGCACACCCGCCTCCAGCAGTACCTCGGTCCCTGTAGCCCGCGCCTTGCCGACGTTCCTGAAACAGACATCGAGTGTCGGCACGTCCATGGCGCGCACCCGCGTGCCGGTGGCATCCGAACAGTCGTCCAGCACCACCAGGATGCTGACTTCGCGCCCCTGCAACTGCGGGTGGCGTGCCGCCACAAGGATGGACGCCAGGCAAGCGCTGATGTGTTGTTCTTCGTTGTGGGCGGGTATGACAACACCGATCATTGGCGTCCCCTCGGATGGGCGAAGTGTGGGCTCTGCAGTTATCGACACTTCGCGTCATCAGAAGGTTTAAAGAATGTACGGCCTCAGGGCAGCGGCCCCTGTTGCGGCTCTGGTTCCGGTCGGTCCTGCACCCACTGCCAGAACAGTTGATACCCCACTGCCAGCACTACCGGCCCAACGAACAACCCGATGATCCCGTTGGACACCATGCCGCCCAGGGCGCCGATCAGGATCACCGGCATCGGTACATCGACGCCGCGCCCCAGCAGCAAAGGCTTGAGCACGTTGTCTACCAATCCGGCGACGAACACGTAGATGGAAAAGACGATCGTCCCGGTGCTCGCGCCCTCGGTGGTGAGCACAAAGGCAATCACCGGCAGCGTGATCAGGGTCACCGGCAGCTGCATGATGCCCAGCAGCAATACCGCCAGCGCCAGCAGGCCGGCACCGGGCACGCCCTTGAAGACAAAACCCAACCCCACCAGCAGCATCTGGATAAAAGCGATGCCCACCACGCCGAGGGCCACTGCACGAATCGTCGCCGTGCACAGCTCGGCGATTTTCGGGCCCTTGGCAGGGCCGCTAACCCGCGCGGCGATCTGCACCGCGCTGCGGCTGCCGCCTTCGCCGTAGGCCATGAAAACTCCGGCGATGATCAGGGCGAAAATGAACATCAGGAAACCCATGCCGACCCCGGCCAGCTTGCTCAATAAACCGAGGCTGAAATGCTTGATCTGCGGCAGGTATTTGGCGGTCAGGTCAGGCAGGTTGGTGGAGGCCTGCAGCCAGAGTTCCGTCAGCGGCTTGCCGACCAGCGGCCAGTCGGCCACCGCGGCATTCGGCGGCGGCACATGGAAGGCGCCGCCCTTGACCAGCACCATCGCTCGCTCGACTGAGTCGGCAATGGAGGTGCCCAACAGGTAGATCGGCACCATAAGGATCACGATCGCGGCCAGCACGAGCAGGGTCGCGACGTGCCCCGGCTTGTGTCCGCCTCGCCTCATCAACCGCGTCTGCAGCGGGTAGAGAGTGATCGCCAGGATCAGCGACCACAGCATCAGGTCGCGGAACGGCCTGAAGATCTCGAAGCAGAACAGCACCAGGACGGTAATCAGCCCTGCTCGAATCAGCACGTCGAGCAGGGTGCGGGTCAGCGCCTTCTCGTTTATCGGGGTGGGCACCATTGACGGGCTCCATGCAGGTGGCGAAAGTGGTTCGCTCAGCATAGACCCACAGTGGGCGGTGTGAGAGGTCAGCGTAGTTTCAGCGGATCGACCAACCCGGCCGCGATGGCCATGCCGACCAGGTCAGGCAAGGTGGTGGCTTGCATGCGTTTCATCACGCGGGATCGGTAGAGGTCGACGGTCTTGGCGCTGACCCCCAGCTGCTCGGCTATTTCCCGGGTGGTATAGCCTTGCACCAGCGGCACCAGCACGTCGCGCTCGCGTGGGGTGAGCGTGAGCAGTCGCGCCTTGAGGGCTTCATGGCCCTGGACGCCAGAACGATTAACGGCGCTGTTGCTGAGCGCTTGTTGCACGCTGTCCAGCAATAACTGCTCGTTGTAGGGTTTCTCGATGAAATCGTGCGCACCAGCCTTGAAGGCGCGCACCACGATCGGCACATCGGCGTGGCCGCTGACAAAGATTACGGGCAGGTTCAGGCCACGGGTGCGCATTTCTTCCTGTACGTTCAGGCCGCCCATCCCCGGCATGCGCACGTCAAGCAGCACGCAGGCGTCGAGGCTGGCATCGCAGGCGTCAAGAAAGGCAACCCCGCTGGTAAATGCCAGGGCCTTGAGGCCAACGGATTCGAGTAGCCACACCGTGGAATCGAGCATCCCCTGGTCATCGTCGACCACGTACACCACGTGCTCCATCACAGCTGCCATTGCGTTATTCCTGTTGTTGTTTGGTCGGGCCGGCAAGCGGCAAGCGGCACATCATCAGCAGCCCGCGGGGTTGGCGCCTGGCCTGCAGCGCCCCACCGAAGCCTTCGATGATGCTGCGGCTCATGGACAGGCCCAGACCCAGGCCATCGGCCTTGCTGGTGTAGAACGGCGTGAATATCTGCTCAAGTTGTGCCTCGCTCACCCCCGGGCCCTGGTCCTGCACACTGAATTCCACGGTCGCACTGCCGCACAGTCCCGCGGCCATGACGATCAGCGAAGGCTGGCCGGGATGTTGTTCGCGATTGGCATCGATGGCATTGCGCAGAATGTTGAGCAGGACCTGTTCGAGCAATACGCGGTCGGCATAAATTGGCGGCAGATTATCCGGCAGCCGATCCTCGATTGTCACTTGGCAATTGCTCGCTTCCCAGGCGCACAAGCGCATCGCCTCGCGGGCGACATCGGCGATGTCCAGGGCTTGCATGCGGCGCTGGCCCTTGCGCAGGAAGGCCCGCAGGCGACGGATCACCTCGGAGGCATGGGTGGCGTGGTGGGTGATGCGCTCCAGCCCCTGGGCGACGCGTTCGGCAGCCTGGGGATTGGAGCCCAGGGACTGCAGGTAACGTTGGCTGGCGTTGGCATAGTTGACCACCGCGGCCAGTGGCTGGTTGATTTCATGGGCGATGCCTGAGGCCAGTTCACCCAGGGTGACCAGCCGCGCCGTGTGCGCCAGTTCGTCCTGGTGGCGGCGCTGCTGGGTCTCGCGCAGTTCGCGTTCGGTCATGTCCCGCGCCACCAGCGAGTAATAACGCTCCCCCCCCGCCGCGCGGTGGGCCAGCAACACCAGGGATACCGGAACACCTGCGCCCCCAGCCGGCGGCAGCAGCCGGGCATCGGTGCTCCACACCCCATCACGCTCGGCTGCGGCCCAGCCCTGGCGTTGCACGCGCAGCAGGTCGGCGCTGGCAAACAGGTCCTCCATGGACGGCATCGGTTGTGGCGGGTTGATGCCCAGGATGCGACGCGCAGCGGGATTGAGGTAGGTAACGTGCCCGTCGGGGTCGATGAACAGCACCGGGTCAGTATTGGCTTCGACCACTTCGGCCAGGCGGCGATTGTTTTCTTCGGCCTGGACCCGGGCGGTGATGTCACGGGAGACGCTGACCACTTCGACGACGGTGCCGGTGTAGGTCTCGCGGATGGCCCGGCTCGCGGTTTCGAACCACAGGTAGTGGCCGTCCCGATGACGAATGCGATAGGTCATGGTGTGATAACCGTCCTGCTCCAGCGCGTCACGCGCCCTTTGCACCAGGCTCGCCAGGTCCTGGCCGTGGAACAGGCCCTGGGCCATTTGCCCGCGCAGTTCTTCGGGCCAGTAGCCAAGCAGAGTCCAGGACGCGGGCGAGGCATCCAGAAAGCGTCCGTCAGGGGAGTGCCGGGAAATCAGGTCGGTGGTGTTTTCGATGATCAGCCGGTACAGGCGGCGCGCCGTGGCGGCCTCTCGCTCAGCCAGCACCTGCACGGTGGCGTCGCGACAACGGGCGAGCACGCGGTTGTCCTGAGGGTCTGGAATAAAGGTCCAGATCAGCACCTGGTCCTCGAACTGGGCTTCGACGCCCTCGATGGCGCGCTGCTGGTCGAGACAGGCGCGCACCAGCACCCGATGATTGACCGGCAGAAAACCCAGCACGTCGGTCAGGGGTTTTTCCGCCAGCAGGGCCAGCAGCGCCGCATTAAATTCCTGCGGACGGCCCTGGGCATCGAGCAGCAGGCCCGGTTGTGGGTCGTGCCCCAATAGCGGCGAGCCACGCAACATGCCGTTGACGCTACTGAGCAGGGTCGTCAGCAAGTCGCGAACCCAACCCAGCCAGTCAAAACTCACCCCTTCGCAGACTTCCACCAGCAGCAACCCGGCCTGCCCCGGCTGTAATGCCAGGTCGAACACCTGCCCGTGGCTGATGGCAGCGCGGCGCAGGCGACCGGCCAACCAGCAATCGAGCCGGCGCACTTGCGCCAGGTCCAGGCGCCCGGCAGCCGTCAAGGTCTCGAACAGCAGCCGGTCACTGGCCAGCACCGGATCGCCCTGCCCCGGCGGGAAATGCTGGGCGCCGCCCTCATGGCTGTAAATGCCGGCCAGCGGTTGCCAGCTCAGGTACACCGCACGCCGCACTTCGGGACAGTCTTGCAAGGCCCGACACAAGGCGTCGGCGCGGGCGGCCATCGGCACGCCCTCGCGTTGCAGGCGCAACCAGCTGTGCAGTCGAACAGGAGTCGGGGTCATCGCGGGTCCGCATCGGGGTGGCGTCCAAGGATATACCGGCACTGGCGGCTCGGCGGCATTCATTTAGAGCAGGATGAATATAATATAGTACATATACTATACGCTATAGGTTGTACTTCCATATCGATGGCTGAATGTTATATAAAGCAAACCAGACATAAAAGATGCACGCGGCGGCGACGCCGACGAGCCATCTGTAGAGCTAACAATCAGCCACCGAGTATCCGAACATGTCGATCTATGAACAAGGGCTAGGCCCTTCGGCGGTCAATCACATCGCTTTGTCTCCGCTCAGCTTCCTCGAGCGTACTGCCAACGTCTATCCCCACTACCCCGCCGTGATCCACGGGTCGATCCGCCGCACCTGGGCGCAGACCTACACCCGCTGCCGGCGCCTGGCGTCGGCATTGGCCGGGCGCGGCATCGGCAAGGACGACACGGTGGCGGTGATGCTGCCAAACATCCCCGAGATGCTTGAAGTGCACTTCGGGGTGCCGATGATCGGTGCGGTGCTCAACCCCCTCAACGTGCGCCTGGACGCCGAAGCCATCGCGTTCATGCTCCAGCATGGTGAAGCGAAAGTGCTGATCACCGATCGGGAATTCCATGACGTGATCCACGCCGCCATCGGCATGCTCGACCATCCGCCGCTGGTCATCGACGTCAACGACCCGGAATACGGCGAGGGCCAGGCCGTCAGCGAGCTGGACTACGAGGCGCTGCTGGCCGAAGGCGATCCGGCGTTCGACTGGAAATGGCCGGTCAATGAGTGGCAAGCCATCTCGCTGAACTACACCTCCGGCACCACCGGCAACCCCAAGGGGGTGGTCTACCACCATCGCGGCGCCTATCTCAACGCCTTGGGCAACCAGATGACCTGGGCGATGGGCAATCACCCGGTGTACCTATGGACCCTGCCGATGTTCCATTGCAACGGCTGGTGTTACCCCTGGACCATCACCGCCCTGGCCGGGGTGCACGTGTTCCTGCGTCGGGTCGACCCGCAACGAATCCTTACGCTGATCCGCGAACATCAGGTCACTCACCTGTGCGGTGCGCCGATCGTGCTCAACGCACTGGTGAACATGCCAGAGTCGGCCAAGGCCGCGATTGATCATCCGGTCTACGCGATGGTCGCCGGCGCGGCACCGCCGGCCAAGGTCATCGGTGCCGTTGAACAGATGGGCATCAAGGTCACTCACGTCTACGGCCTGACCGAAACCTACGGCCCGGTAACACTCTGCGCCTGGCACGCCGAATGGGATGAGCTGCCTCTGGAAGAACGGGCGCAGATCAAGTCCCGCCAAGGCGTGCGCTATCCGACGCTTGAAGGGGTCATGGTCGGCGACTCGAAAACGCTCGAACCGACGCCGCGCGACGGCCAGACCATCGGCGAGGTGTTCATGCGCGGCAACACCGTGATGAAGGGTTACCTGAAAAACCCGACGGCCACCGCCGAGGCATTTGAAGGTGGATGGTTTCACACCGGCGACCTGGCGGTGTGTCATCCCGACGGCTACGTCGAGATCAAGGACAGGCTCAAGGACATTATTATTTCCGGTGGCGAGAACATTTCCACCATCGAACTGGAAGGCGTGCTGTATCGCCATCCGGGTGTGATGGAAGCCGCAGTCGTTGCACGTCCTGATGAGAAATGGGGTGAGACCCCCTGCGCCTTCATCACGCTCAAGGCCGATTACCAGGATGTGCGCGAGGCCGACATCATCAGTTTCTGCCGCGAACACCTCGCCGGTTTCAAAGTCCCGCGCACGGTGATCTTCACCCTGCTGCCCAAGACCTCGACCGGGAAGGTCCAGAAGTACGTCCTGCGCGACAGGGCCAAGGCACTCTAACCCGAACCAGCACTACCCCTCAGGCGGCAGGTCGATTTCCTGCCGCTTCGGGCTCGTGCAAGCCGAATTTGGCCTTTCACTCCGATAACAACAAGACAAGGTGGAGCTTCCCATGATCGACATCCATTCAACCGATACCCAGCGCTGTGAACGCATACGCGGCAATCCGAAATTCCTCCAGCTGGTCAGCAGCCGTTCACGCCTGGCCTGGTCGCTCAGCGCAGCGGTGCTGGGCACCTACTACATGTTCATGGCGGTGGTGGCGTTCTTCCCACAGTGGTTGCACGCCCCGCTCGCCGAGCACCGGATGATGACCCTGGGCATGCCGGTGGGCGCAGCGATCATCGTGTTTTCCTGGTTGCTGACGGGATGGTACGTGTACCGCGCCAACACCCGCTTCGACGCGCTGGGCGCAGCCATTCTCGAGGAGAGCAAGTGATGAGCATCCTGCGTAAATTCCTGATTGGCGCTGCCGGCCTTTTGCCTGCGAGCCTGGCACTGGCCGCGCCCCTGACCGGCGTCGCCGAAAAGCAGCCACTGAACCTGCATGCGATCGGCATGTTCTTCGTGTTCGTCCTGGGGACGCTGGCGATCACCTGGTGGGCCGCACGCCAGACCAAATCCACCTCTGACTTCTATACCGCAGGCGGTGGCATCACCGGCTTCCAGAACGGCCTGGCGATTGCCGGCGACTACATGTCCGCAGCCACGCTGCTGGGGCTGTCGAGCCTGGTATTTGCCAAGGGCTATGATGGCTTCATCTACACCATCGGCTTTTTTGTCGGCTGGCCGATCATTACTTTCCTGATGGCCGAGCGGTTGCGCAACCTGGGGCGCTACACCTTCGCCGACATTGTTTCCTATCGGCTGGACCAGAACAAAGTACGGATTTTTGCCGCGTTCGGTTCGCTGACCGTGGTGTGCTGCTACCTGATCGTGCAGATGGTCGGTGCCGGTCAGTTGATCAAGCTGCTGTTCGGTCTCGACTACCCGGTGGCCGTGGTGATCGTCGGTGCATTGATGCTGGTGTACGTGATCTTCGGCGGCATGATCGCCACCACTTGGGTACAGATCATCAAGGCCGTGTTGCTGCTCGCAGGCGGAACGACCCTGGCGGTGATGGCCATGTCGCAGTTCGGGTTCAGCTATGAAGCCCTGGCAACCCGGGCGGTCGAGGCACATGCCAGCGGCTGGAACATCATGGGCCCAGGCTCGATGCTCGCCGACCCGATCAACACCGCCTCCATGTCCCTTGGCCTGGTGTTTGGCATTGCTGGCCTGCCGCACATTCTGATGCGCTTCTTCACCGTGCCCAATGCCAAGGAAGCGCGCAAGTCGGTGTTCTACGCAACCGGCTTCATTGGCTTCTTCTTCCTGGTGGTCTGCACCCTGGGTTTCGCCGCGATGGTGATCATCGGTACCGACCCGCAGTACTACGTCAACGGCGAAGTCGGCGGCACCCTGATAGGTGGTGGCAACATGGTTGCCATGCACCTGGCCAAGGCAGTGGGCGGTAACCTGTTCTTCGGTTTCCTCTCGGCGGTGGCCTTCGCCACCATCCTGGCGGTGGTGTCCGGCCTGGCACTGGCCGGCGCTTCGGCGATCTCCCACGACCTTTACGCCACGGTCTTCAAGAAAGGCAAGGCGACCGAGAAACAGGAAATGCGCGTTACCCGCATGGCCACCGTCGGTCTTGGCATCATCGCAATCCTGCTGGGCATCCTGTTCGAGAAGATGAACGTCGCGTTCCTGGTGGGCCTGACGTTCGGCATCGCCGCGTCGACCAACTTCCCGGTGCTGATCATGGCCATGTACTGGAAAGACCTGACCACCAAAGGCGCGATCATCGGCGGGTTTGCCGGTCTGATTTGCGCCTTGGTACTGGTGATCCTGTCGCCTGCCGTTTGGGTGACCGTGCTGGGCCATGCCCACGCCATCTTCCCCTACGACCACCCTGCCCTGTTCTCCATGCCGCTGGCGTTCCTGGTGATCGTCGTGGTGTCCAAACTCGACCGCAGCGTGCGGGCCGGCAAAGAGCGTGATGCCTACGCCGACCAGTTTGTCCGGGCCCAGACCGGCCTGGGTGCCGCCAGCGCGTCCAGCCACTGATTGAACGGGCGCGACCGTCCATGACGGACCGCGCCCATCGCCTAACCCTGTGAGGTTCACGTAATGCCCGAATTCAAAGCCCCGCTGCGCGATATGCGCTTTGTGCTGCATGAAGTGTTCGAAGCCCCGGCCTTGTGGGCGCGCCTGCCAGCCCTGGCCGATAACGTCGACGCCGCCACCGCCGATGCCATTCTCGAGGAAGCGGCCAAGGTCACCTCGCACCTGATTGCACCGCTTAATCGCAGCGGCGACGAAGAAGGCGCCCAGTGGCAGGATGGCCAGGTCAGCACGCCGACCGGTTTCAAACAGGCGTACGCCACCTATATCGAAGGAGGCTGGGTGGGCCTGTCGGGAAACGCCGAGTTCGGCGGCATGGGCATGCCGAAGATGCTCGCCGTGCAGTTCGAGGAAATGCTCTACGGTGCCAACTCCAGCTTCGCCCTGTACTCGGCACTGAGTTCCGGTGCCTGCCTGGCGCTGGATGCACACGCCAGCGACACCTTGAAAAACCTTTACCTGCCGCCCATGTACGAAGGTCGCTGGGCCGGCTCCATGTGCCTGACCGAAGCTCACGCCGGCACCGACCTGGGCCTGATCCGCACCCGCGCCGAACCCCAGGCCGACGGCAGTTTCCAGATCACCGGCAGCAAGATCTTCATTACCGGCGGCGACCAGGACCTGACCGAAAACATCATCCACCTGGTGCTGGCCAAGCTGCCTGACGCACCCGCCGGGCCAAAAGGCATCTCGCTGTTTGTGGTGCCTAAAATTCGCGTCAACGCCGACGGCTCCCTCGGCGCCGCCAACGCCGTCAGTTGCGGCTCGATCGAACACAAGATGGGCATCAAGGCTTCGGCCACCTGCGTGATCAACTTCGACGGCGCCAGCGGCTGGCTGGTGGGCGAGGCCAACAAAGGCCTGGCAGCCATGTTCACGATGATGAACTACGAACGGCTGTCCATCGGCATCCAGGGCATCGGTTGCGCTGAAGCGTCCTACCAGAGCGCGGTGACCTACGCCCGCGAGCGCGTGCAAAGCCGTGCCCCCACTGGCGCCATGGCCCCCACCCAGGTGGCCGACCCGATCATCGTCCACCCGGATGTGCGTCGCATGCTGTTGAGCATGAAAGCCATGACCGAAGGTGGCCGGGCGTTCGCCAGTTACGTGGGACAGCAACTGGACCTGGCAAAGTTCTCCGACGATGCCAGCGAGCGCGACAGTGCGCAAAACCTGGTGGCCTTGCTGACGCCAGTGGCCAAGGCGTTTTTCACCGACAGCGGCCTGGAAAGCTGCATTCACGGACAACAGGTTTTCGGTGGCCACGGCTACGTCCGCGAGTGGGGTCAGGAGCAATTGGTTCGCGACGTTCGCATCGCGCAGATCTATGAGGGCACCAACGGCATCCAGGCGCTTGACCTGCTCGGGCGCAAAGTGGTGGCCAATCATGGCGTGGTACTGCGCCAGTTCACTGACGAGATCCGCCGCTTCACGGACCAGCCCGACGCGCCCTACGCGACACAACTGCTGGATGCGGTACGGCGCCTGGAAAACCTCAGTGATTGGGTACAGGACCGGGCCGAGACCAACCGCAACGAAGTCGGCGCCGCGTCGGTGGAGTACCTGCACCTGTTCGGTTACGTCGCCTATGCCTGGCTGTGGGCACGCATGGCGCACGTGGCCGGCAAGCAGCGCAGCACCGATGAGGCGTTCTATGGCGCGAAGATCGCCACCGCCGACTTCTACATTCACCGCCTGCTGCCGCGCATCCTGAGCCTTGAGCAGTCCATACGCGCCGGCAGCGCCTCGCTGTACGGCCTGACGGCTGAGCAGTTCTAACGATTGAACCGCGCGCGGCGCCTTGCTCCTCTCATTCAGGCGTCGCGTTTTTTATTCAGCAGCCCTCGCCAGCTCGGCGAGGGTCGCCAGATCCGATTTCTCATAATAAAAACAAAGGGGCTTCACCATGGATCGTCACACCTGCAATCTCGCGACCCGACTGCTGCTGGCCGGTGGCGTCATCAGCCTCTCGGCCCCCGCTGCCGCTGATTTCATCAAGGACAGCAAAGCCAGCGTGGAATTGCGCAATTTTTACTTCAACCGCGACTTTCGCCAGGACAGCGCCGCACAATCGAAGCAGGAAGAATGGGCCCAGGGTTTCCTGATGCGCTTCGAATCGGGCTTCACTGCCGGGACCATTGGTGTCGGGTTCGACGCCATCGGCCTGCTCGGGGTCAAGCTCGACTCCAGCCCTGATCGTGCCGGCTCCGGTTTGCTCAAGCGCCATGCCGATACCCGCCAGGGCGCCCATGACGAGTACGCTGAAGTGGGCCTGACGGCCAAGGTTCGCGCGGCAAAAAGTGTACTGAAGCTGGGGACACTGTTGCCCAAGCTGCCAACCGTGCTGGCGAACGACTCACGCCTGTTGCCGCAGACCTTCCAGGGCGGCCAGTTGAGTTCGCTGGACATCCAGGGCCTGACCGCAGACGCCGGGCGCCTGACCCAGGTCAATCAACGTGATTCCTCGAACTACGAGGACATGGGCATCACCCGTACGGGCGCCAAGGGCATCATTACTCGCCACCTGGCCAGCGACAGCTTCGACTTCGCCAGCCTCAACTACAAATGGACGCCTGATCTGGCCACCGGATACAGCTACGGTCATCTGGATAATTTCTACAGCCAGCATCTGGTCAACCTGACGTACGTCCTGCCGATCACCGTGGGCCAGTCGTTAAAAACCGACCTGCGCTTCGCCCGCTCCACCGACGACGGCGGCAGCAATGTCGACAACAATGCCCTGGGCGCGATGTTCACCTACACCCTGGGCGGTCATGCCTTTGGCCTCGGCTACCAGGGCATGAGCGGCGACACCGGTTATGCCTACATAAACGGCACCGACGCGTTCCTGGTGAACTTCGTGCAAATCGGCGACTTCGCCAGCAAGGACGAAAAATCCTGGCAGGCGCGCTACGACTACAACTTTGCGGCCATGGGTATTCCCGGCCTGACCTTCATGACCCGCTACCTCACCGGCTCGGACATCGACCTGGGCAACAACCGGCCTGAAGGCAAGGAATGGGAGCGCGATACCGATATCGGCTACGTGGTGCAGAGTGGGCCGCTGAAGAATGTCGGGCTGAAATGGCGCAACGCGACAGTGCGCTCGACCAACTTTGGCAGTGACCTGGATGAAAACCGCCTGATTGTCAGTTATACCCTGCCGATCTGGTAAGCAATGCCTCGTCCCCACCCTTAGGGGACGATTTACCGGGGGCGCACCGGCTGGTAAAGGCGCTCTCGAGGGCACGGGCGATGAGAGTAGGATAAGATGCCTGCAAACCAGGCTCGCCGCGAGACGCCCCGCATGACCGATATCACCCCCCGCCTGATCAAGAAGTACCCCAACCGCCGACTCTATGACACCCACACCAGCAGTCACCTGACGCTGGCGGACATTCGTCAACTGGTCGTCGACAAGGTGCCGTTCCAGGTCGTCGACGCCAAAAGCGGCGAAGACCTGACGCGCAGCATCCTGCTGCAGGTGATCCTGGAAGCTGAAAGCGGTGGCGAGCCGATCTTCACCAGCGAGATGCTGATGGGCATTATCCAGTTCTACGGGCCCTATCAGGGTGTGCTCGGCAGTTACCTGGACAAGAGCATCCAGACCGTTATCGACATCCAGTCCCAGACGGGCGCGCAGTCTTCCGAAGCCTGGAGTACCTTCATGCACCAGCAGGCTCCCGTGATGCAGGACTTGATGCGCCAGTATGTCGATCAGTCCAAGGCGCTGTACCTCAATACCCAGAATCTGTTTGGCATGTTTGGCGCAACGCCGGATGCCAAAGGCGGCCCGAAAAAAAATGGCGACGGGGAATAAACCCGTCGCCATCGGTGCAGCTGGCCTGAACTGACTTACTTGTTACCGCTGGTAGCCTTGCCGCCGGCTCCTGGCGCGGCTTTTCCCGGCGCTGCGCTCGCGGCGTCGAAACCACTCTGAGCCACATCGGCCGCCTGCTTCGCGGCTTTTTGTGCGCTTTCAAAGACCGTACCGGCGTTGGCCAGGCCCGACTTGAAAGCGGCAACTACCGGTTCCGAACCCGCTGGCGCGTTCTTGCTCAAGGTTTCCACGAACTCTTCAACCTGCCGGGTGCCGGATTCGACCTGGCTGGAGGTCAGTTTGGCGATGTCCGACTGGGTGTCGACGATCAGCGCCTGGACCTGACGGTTGAACTCGGCCAGGCGTTCGCCCTGTGCACTTGGTTGGGTCAACGAAGCCTGCAGCTCGGCAAAACCCTGAGGATCACGCACAGACAGCAACTTGCGAACGCCTTCGAAGTGTTCCTCGGTGGAGTCGCGCAGGGCCTTGAACTGCAACTGGCTCAGCTGCTCGACGCTGGCGAAGACTTTGCCGCTGATCTGCTGCAAAAGGTCGAGGTTGGCTTTCTGGGCGGTTTGCAGTTTTTCCGGGTTGAAAAAAGACATGCTGGAATCTCCTGGTACTGAATGCCCTGAGAGGGCCAAGGGCGCGACGGCGATCCTGCCAGTCATCGCGATAGCGGCGATATTGCAGTGCACAAATCTGTTTGGCAATGAGTATTTTGTGCAGCGCACAATAAATCGTGGTGACCTTGAGTGTTTTGACGATAGACTCCAGCCACTGAGCGCTTCCGACAAGCCCCCATTAATCGCAGCAATGTTTTCGGAGCGCTTTCCATGCAGGTCGGCAGGAGCACACCATGAACCAGGCAGGAAATATTGCAGCGCACGATAAAGACCTTACAGCAGCGCCCGGTCTGTTCGATCACCTGAGTCATCTGCAGCAACTCAACCTGCACAATGTGCTGGGCGCCGTGAACGCGCGCCAGGCCAGCACCCTGGCGTCCTCACGGTTGGAACAACTCAGGCAGCCCTCGGCTGCCGACTGGCAGGACTACCTGACCGACCTTGGCCAACGCAGCCTGTTGTTCTGGGATACCTTGCGCCAGCGCGGCGACAACACCCTGGCTCACGAACGCGCCGGGCGTCCACTGCTGCTCAAGTTCGAGTACGAAGTGCTACAGGCCGGCGAGCAACTGCCCCGCCCGGTCAACTATTCGCTGCTCAAAATCGTCGATGCATCGGCACCAGCAAGCGACCCCGACCAGCAGCCAGTGGTGATCATCGATCCGCGGGGCGGCCATGGCTCGGGCATTGGCGGCTTCAAACAGGATTCGCTGATCGGCGAGAGCCTGCGCGCCGGTCACCCCACCTACTTCATCTCGTTCAGTCATGCGCCAAGCCCCGGGCAAACCCTGGCAGACATCGTTCAGGCCGAAGCGCAATTCATCGAGATGGTCAGCGCCAGACACCCCGACAGTGCCAAGCCGGTGGTCATCGGCAACTGCCAGGCAGGCTGGGCCTTAATGAGCCTGGCGGCCTCCAGGCCGGAGCTGCCGGGCTTGATCATCATCAATGGCGCGCCGCTGTCCTATTGGGCTGGCACCCATGGGCGCAATCCGCTGCGTTACTGCGGCGGGCTGTTGGGCGGTGGCTGGATGGCGCGCCTGGGCAGCGACCTGGGCAACTCGCGTTTCGACGGCGCCTGGCTGGTAAGCAATTTCGAAAGCCTGGACCCGGCCAATGCCTGGTGGGGCAAGTATTATCACCTGTTCAGCGAAGTCGATGGCGAGGCCGAGCGCTTCCTCGACTTTGAACGCTGGTGGGGCAGCCCGACCCTGCTCAACGGCGAAGAAATCGAGATGATCGTTGACCAACTGTTCATCGGCAATCAGCTGTCCGGCGGAGTCGGGCGCAAAAGCAATGGCCTGGACCTCAAGCGCATCGAAGTGCCGGTGGTGGTGTTCTGCTCCTGTGGCGACAACATCACTTCGCCGCAACAGGCACTGGACTGGATCACCGACCTCTATCCCAGCGATCTCGCCCTGGACGACGCCGGTCGCACTATCGTTTATCTGCGCCATGCCAGCATCGGGCACCTGGGCATCTTTGTCTCCGGCGAAGTGGCCCGGCGCGAGCACCGCGAGCTGCTGGGAGCGGTCGATACCATCAATGCCCTGCCCCCTGGCCTGTATGAAATGTTGATCGAGGACCTGCCAGAAGATGCGCCGAATCCCTATCGCGTCAGCTTCGAACCGCGCAGGATCGCCGACATTCATGGCGATGTTGAAACACCGCAGGCTGACGATCGCGAATTCGCCCTGGTCGAACGCACCTCGACCTTCAACAACAACCTCTACGATGCCTGCGTTCGTCCGTGGCTGCGCCAGTTGATCAACGAACCCGGCGCCGAACTCATCCGCCGGGCCCATCCTTTTCATCAGCAGCAATTTCTCTGGAGCAGCCTCAACCCTGCCTTGTGGTGGGTGGCGGCAGGCGCGGCCAAGGCCCGCCGGGATCGCCAGTGCGTCCGCGCGAACAACCCGTTGCTGGCGTGGCAGGACTTGTATTCGGATCAACTGCAGGATTCCCTGAACGGCTACCGCGACCAGCGTGATGCTGCCCAGGAAATGAGCTTCTATGGGGTGTATGGCGCCCTCAATGGCCTGCTCGGCGATCGTTGACGCACCAGGGCCGCGTCAGACCGGCGCGGCTCGCTCGATCTCGAACGATTGATCGGCGCGGTACTGCCCCGGCGTCATGCCAAACCAGCGGCTGCAGGCCTTGTTGAAGCTGCTGTGGTCATGAAAACCCAGCAGATACGCCACACGCTTCATGTTGAAGTGGGAGTGACGCAGGTAGAAATCCGCCAATTGTCGGCGCACTGCATTCTGCACATCCTTGAATTGCGTCCCATCCTTTTCCAGGGCCCGTTGCAGGGTGCGCTTGCTGAAATTCAGCGCTGCAGCAATGGATTCCATGTCGCAAAGCCCCTGCCCCTGACTCAAGCGCTCGGTGATCAGCGCGCGAATCCTGCCGACGATGGTGAAGCCGAACAGCAGGTCCAGTTGCGCCTCGGCAAAACTGTCGTGCAGGACCGCCAACGCTTCGTTGGCCATGCTCAACGGCCGCAGCAGCTCCTGGCCGTCGAACAGGATGCTGTCGTAAGCCGAGCCAAACTGCAGGTCGCAGCCAAACAGGCGTTTATGTTCCGAGGTGTCCTCGGGTTCGGGATAGCTGAATTCCACACTCAGCGGTTGCGGTAATTTGCCATCACCCAGCCAGCGGCAGATGCCGAGCAATGATGCCAGACCGGCATCGGCGTACTGCCGGGGCTTGATCGAGCCCGATTGTTGATGATCGAGGGAAGCCAGGCGATAGTGTCCCTGCTCCGGGACGAAAAACAGGCTGAAGCCGGTGCCGATCAATGGGCTGAATCGCACCAGGCGCTCAAGGGCGCGTTTCAGGTTGAGGCTGGACATCATGGTGTAGCCGACAATCTGGAAGCTGCCTGGATGAAAATGCCCGTACGCCTTGAGGCCGATGTCCGGGTCCGCGGCAGCCTGGGCCGCCAGTTGCCACAGGCGATAAATCACCCTGCGCTCGCACAGCGCTCCAGGGACACTGGCGAGGCTCATGTCCAGCCCGGCGACCTGGCACAGGCTGGCAACGTCGAGTCCCTCGGCCGAGAGCGTATTGACCAGCACATTGGCATAGCCCGAGCTCATTCTGTACATGGCGTTCTCGATGACGTAAGTACTGGGCGCTTTCAAGGGATGATAAGCGGCGGCCTGGTTGGGGGTATTGATCTGCGTCGGTTTCTGCGACCCATTGATCCTTGACCGCACACTCGCGGACCAGGCCGCTGGCACCGGCAACACCACTTGGCTGCTTGGCGCCGTTGGACACCAGACAGTCACCTGGCAACACTTCCGCACGGCCCGCCCATCACCAACAATCCCCCATCTTGCAGCGCAAAACAACAAAAGCAACGGACGTCAGGAAGTCGGTTGGTCGTATTGCGTTGTTCACGACTGTTATGGGTGGAAATTAATGGACAGCAAAGCGCAAACCTTCAACAGTTACTGGTCCGGCCAGGTGCCCTTTATCGCCAATTTTGCACTGCAACAGTTACGCCTGTGGGTCAGCACCAATCCCTGGTTCACCGGGCAGGATTACCACGCCTGGTTCGACCTGCCTCGGGCAACGCTGGACACCCTCCAATCCGACTACCAGCAGCAATGGGCAGAACTCGGCCAGCGGGTGCTGAGCGGGCAGCCCTTCAGTTTCCAGGACCGGCGTTTCGCCAGCGACAATTGGAGCCAGCCGCTGTACGGCTCCCTCGCCGCGTTTTACCTGCTCAACGCCGGCTTCCTGCTCAAGCTGCTTGAACATTTGCCGATCGAAACCAGGAAGCCGCGCCAGCGCCTGCTCTATCTGGTGGAGCAAGCCATCGCAGCGGGCGCACCGAGCAATTGCCTGGCAAGCAACCCCGACGCGCTGCAACGGGTGGTCGAGACAGGGGGCAGCAGCCTGCTGACAGGTTTGCTGCACCTTGCAAGCGATCTGCAGGAAGGCAAGATGCGCCAGTGCGACCGCGATGCATTTCAAGTAGGCGTCGACCTGGCCAACACGCCGGGTGAGGTGGTGTTCGAGAACGAGTTGTTCCAGCTGATCGAGTACTACCCGCAAGCACAAACCGGCTACCGGCGCCCCGTCTTCATCGTCCCGCCGTCGATCAACAAGTTCTACATCCTCGACCTGCGCCCGGACAACTCCATGGTCGGTCACCTGCTGCAGCAAGGCCATCCGGTGTTCCTGATGTCCTGGCGCAACTTCGATCAGGCGCATGCCGGCACTACCTGGGACGATCTGATCGACACCGGCATCGTCAAGGCGCTGCAGGTCACCCGT
Organism: Pseudomonas sp. ES3-33; assembly: GCF_000952175.1. NCBI lineage: Bacteria > Pseudomonadati > Pseudomonadota > Gammaproteobacteria > Pseudomonadales > Pseudomonadaceae > Pseudomonas > Pseudomonas sp. ES3-33. The sequence goes on from NZ_JZRI01000044.1 coordinate 311,948, forward strand.
GAAATCAGCGGCGAGCAGCGCCCCCATTGCGTAGGTTTTTGCATCGGCGGCACCCTGCTCAGCACGGCACTGGCGGTGCTGGCGGCGCGCGGCGACCGGGAGATTGCCAGCGTGAGCCTGCTCACCACCTTCCTCGACTACCTGGATACCGGCCCCATCGACATATTCGTCGACGAACAACTGGTGGCTTACCGCGAGCGCACCATTGGCGGCAGCAACGGCCCGATCGGCCTGTTCAAGGGCGAGGACATGGGCAACACCTTCTCGCTGCTGCGCCCCAACGACCTGTGGTGGAACTACAACGTCGACAAATACCTCAAGGGCCAGAAACCCAATGCCCTGGACCTGCTGTTCTGGAACAACGACAGCACCAATCTGCCTGGCCCCATGTACTGCTGGTACCTGCGGCATACCTATCTGCAAAATGACCTCAAGTCCGGCGAACTGGAGTGCTGCGGAGTCAAGCTGGACCTGCGCGCGATTGACGCGCCCGCCTACATCCTCGCGACCCACGACGATCACATCGTGCCGTGGCGCAGCGCCTACGCCAGCACCCAATTGCTCAGCGGCCCCACCCGATTCGTGTTGGGGGCATCCGGCCATATTGCGGGCGTAATCAATCCACCTGCCCGTGAAAAACGCCACTACTGGACCCAGGAGCAGATCACCAGCGACCCTGACGTCTGGTTCGACAATGCCCGGCAGCAACCCGGAAGCTGGTGGAACGACTGGTTTGCGTGGCTGGCCGATCAATCCGCCGAGCGCGAGCCGGCGATGCAGCAGATGGGAAATGCCCAATACCCGCCACTGGAGCCGGCCCCTGGACGCTATGTGATGCAGTGATTGCAGACAAAGGCGCCCAAGGCTCGCCCCCACGAGGGTTGGGCGTTTATCATGGGCGCCATACCACCCCTGCCTTCTATGAGCACCTGCATGACTTTCGATTTCGATCAGGTCCACGACCGCCACGCTACCGGCAGTACCAAATGGAGCCGCTACCCCGACGATGTCTTGCCTATGTGGGTCGCCGACATGGACTTCGCCGCGCCGCCGGTGATCATCCAGGCGCTGCAAAAACGCCTGGAACATCCTCTGCTGGGGTATAGCGTGTGCCAGGATAATCTGCGCGAGGCCATCGTTGCCGATCTGTGGCACAAATATGCCTGGCGCGTCGATCCTCAGGCCCTGGTGTTCCTGCCGGGCGTGGAGTCGGGTTTCAACATGGCATTGAAAGCGCTGGTCAAGGCGCAGCAGAATGTCGTGGTGCAGGTGCCCAATTACCCGCCGCTGCGCCATGCACCGGGCCACTGGGGGCTGAACAAGGTTGAACTGGGGTTCGACTTGCAGGCCGATGGCAGCTTCACCACGCCGCTGGACAGCTTGCGCCAGTCATTGCAAGGCGGCGGCGCCCTGCTGTTGAGCAACCCGCACAACCCGCTGGGCAAAGCTTTTCCGCGCGAAGAACTGCAAGCGATTGCCGACATCTGCCTGGAGCAGGACGCCTGGATCATCTCCGACGAGATCCACGCCGAACTGTGCTTTGACGGTCGGGTGCACGTGCCCACGGCGTCCCTGAGCGAGGCCATCTCCCGGCGCACCATCACCTTGATGTCGGCGAGCAAGGCCTACAACATCGCCGGCCTCAAGACCTCGTTCATGATCATTGATGACGCGGCTGTGCGTGCCCAGGTCAATCACGCGCGCTGTGGCATGGTCGACAGCGTCAACCCGCTGGGGCTGGAAGCCACGCGCGTCGCCTACAGCGAAGCCGCACCCTGGCTGGCCGAGCTCAAGACTTACCTGCAGGCCAACCGCGACTGGCTGGTGGACGCGGTTCGCACGCGCCTGCCGGGTATCAGCATGAACGTGCCGCAAAGCACCTACCTGGCCTGGCTCGATTGCTCGGCGCTGGGCCTGGCCAATCCGCAGCAGTTTTTCCTGCAGCAGGCCAAGGTCGGGTTGAGTGCAGGGCTGGACTTCGGTGACGACCACCAACAGTTCGTGCGCCTCAACTTCGGTTGCCCGCGTTCGTTGCTCGAAGAAGGTATCGCCCGGATGGAACGCAGCCTCAACACTTGATCAGTTGATCAACTGTGGGAGCAAAGCTTGCTCCCACAGAACCTCACCAGCTGCTGGACCTCCACCTACAGAACCTCGCCAGCTGCTGGACCTCCATCACAGAATCCCGGCAGGTGCCCAACCGGCCAGATAATTGGGTAATATGTCGCCCCTTCCCCGCAGCCCTGCTCTGCACCTGCCGAATAAGCCGACTCCATGCCTTTCGAACTCAGCGTTGACCTTACCACCCTGGCCATTCTCGCCGTCGTAGCCTTTATTGCCGGTTTCATCGACGCCATTGCCGGCGGTGGCGGGCTGTTGACCACTCCGGCCCTGCTCACGGCCGGGTTGCCGCCGCACCTGGTACTGGGCACCAACAAGCTCAGCTCGACCTTCGGCTCGGCCACGGCCAGTTTCACTTTCTACCGGCGCAAGCTGTTCCACCCGCGCCAATGGGTGCACGCGATTGTCGGCACACTGATCGGCGCGCTGACCGGCGCCGTGGTTGCGCACTACCTGCCGGCCGAATGGCTGAACAAGATGCTCCCGGTGATCGTGTTTGCCTGCGGCCTGTACCTGTTGTTCGGGGGCACGCCCAAGGCGCCGCTGGACAGCAACGCGCCGATCAGGAAAAAGTGGCAGTCGACCCAAGGCTTCACCCTCGGTTTCTACGACGGCGTGGCCGGGCCAGGCACGGGCGCGTTCTGGACCGTGAGCAGTCTGCTCATGTATCCCATCGACTTGGTGAAGGCCAGTGGCGTGGCGCGCAGCATGAACTTCGTCAGCAACATTGCGGCGCTGTCGGTGTTCGTGTTTTCCGGGCAGGTGGACTGGATCATCGGCCTGAGCATGGGCCTGTCGGTGATGGTCGGGGCGTTTTTCGGTGCTCGCACCGCCATCAGCGGCGGCGCGAAGTTCATTCGCCCGGTGTTCATCACCGTGGTGCTGGGCTTGACCGTGCGGTTAGCCTGGCAGCACTGGTTCAGCGTGGCCTAAACGCCGCGCCACATAAACGTCGATCAGGTAACGGGCAATCGAGCGTGACGCTGGCAACGGCGGCAGCTCGTGCACGTTGAACCACTGGGCGTCTTCGATCTCGTCCTCCTGGCAGACAATTTCGCCCCCGGCGTATTCCGCGTGGAAGCCCAGCATCATCGAATGCGGGAACGGCCAGCACTGGCTGCCCAGGTACTGGATGTTCTTCACTTCGATCTGCACTTCCTCGCGCACCTCGCGCACCAGGCACTCTTCGGCCGACTCCCCGGGCTCGGCAAACCCCGCCAGCGTGCTATAGACCCCGGCAACAAAACGCGGTGAGCGCGCCAGCAGGATTTCATCGCCGCGGGTGATCAGTACGATCATGCTCGGGGAGATGCGCGGGTAGCTGCGCAAATCGCAGGGCTGGCAATACATCGCGCGTTCCCGAGGCACCTGCACCATCGCCTGCCCGCAATTGCCACAGAAACGGTGCTCGCGTGCCCAGGTGCCAATTTGCGCGGCGTAGCCCAGCACCTTGTAGAGCGTGTGATCGCCTTCGAGCATGAAGGCGCGCAAGCCCTTCCAGCCACAGCCGGGCACTTCACTGGTGCTCCGCAGCTCCAGCAGATAGACCGGCTCGCCGTCGAGATGGCCGATCCCATGCTCGGCGAGGATCGGCAGGTCCTGGCGCTTGAGCCATTCCCGAGGGAAGAGCGCGCCATTATCGTCATACAGAAAGCCTTCGGGGCTGCGAGCCACGGCCCAGCCCCCGGGTTTGTCGGTGTCCAGTACTGCAGTGGTCCAGCGTGAAGTCATGGTTAACTCAATCCAGAAATTCGGGTTTCTGTTTGCTCATGTGGGCCGCCATGGCCACGCGCAAGTCAGTGGATTGGAGCATTGCAGCGTTCCAGGTGGCAACGTATTCCAGGCCATCATCGATACGGTGGTCGCGCATGTAGCTGATCATCTCCTTGGTGCCGGTGATGGCGATCGGCGACTTGCTGGCGATTTCGCGGGCAATGCCCAGCACGCCGTCGAGCAGGCTGTCCTTGTCGCTGTAGATGCGATTGACCAGGCCGATGTCGCGCGCTTCCTCGGCGCCAAATGAGCGGCCAGTGTAAGCCAGTTCACGCAGCATGCCGTCACCGATGATGCGCGGCAAGCGTTGCAGGGTGCCAACGTCGGCCGCCATGCCGATGTCGATTTCCTTGATCGAAAACTGTGCGTCCTGCGCGGCATAGCGCATGTCACAGGCGGCAATCAGGTCGATCGCGCCGCCCAGGCAATAACCCTGGATGGCCGCGAGCACCGGTTTGCGGCAGTTATCGACAGCCGTGAATGAGGCTTGCAGGGCCAGGATCTTGCGTCGCAGCAGGCGCGCATTGCGTCCGACGTCCTTGCCCAGCTCGTTGGCGACGCCGGCCAGCATCATCAGGTCGATGCCCGAGGAAAAGTGCTTGCCTGCACCACTGATCACCACTGCGCGCACTTCGTCGGTGTCGTCGATCCACTGGAAGATCTCGATGATCTCGCTCCAGAACGCCGCGTTCATCGAGTTGATCTTTTCTGGACGATTGATCTGCACATGGGCGACTTTATCCGCCAGTTCTACGGTGAACGCGGTGTACTGGGACATGGCAGTGATCCTTTACCTGGCAAAAAAGAGGCCCGAACTATAACAAGGCACCCGGTGCTGCAGTAAGGCAGCGCTTCAGCCAAATGCGGGACTGGCCAACCCGCACCACAACAGTGCAACGAAACTGTCACACCTGGTCCATTATTGTGACTAGCCGGTCACATTGTGAGGCGTCACGCAAAATAAAACTGCCCTTCGTCGGTGCGATCACCCTTCGTCAGGCTCAGCCGTTACTCTTTGAAAAGGATTGTCGAACAATTTTCCCAAATGGACTGGCCCGCTCTAGGTTCTGGCCTAGACTCCTTTTTGCCGGTTAAAACCGGTTAGTCACAACCGGGAAAATTAGAAGAAACTTTTGCCGCTGGCGCAAGGTCAGCTTAAAGGTGGGTGTGTTGCGACTGGTTCGATCTTTGCAACAGCCCTCTCCAGCCACTGTGCTTTAACGCGTTGGCAGCGTTTGCTCACCGATGCGTAGCGCGTTTGCGCCCGGCCATAGGGACAGGCCATCGAACATCGTTGGTGCCAGACCGAGAATTAGATCAACAACACGGGAGATTCATATGATCAGTGCGGCTTTAGATATTCAGGGAGAACGTGCTCATCAGCAGGTCGGCGAGTCGAGCACCGTAGTCAATGCGCAATCCGCTGCACCGGTTAACGTGACCAGTCCACGCAAACTGCCACCGGTAACCAGTCAGAATCCGAACAAGAAACGCGTCTTGTTCGTGACCTCCGAGATCGCCGATCTGGTCAAGACTGGCGGCCTGGGCGACGTTTCCGCCGCTCTGCCGCGGGCGATGGCGCATCTGCACGACGTGCGCGTGCTGATCCCCGGGTACCCGCAGGTGCTCCACAGCGAAAACCCGATTCACATCATCGGTGAGCTGGGCGGTCATGCTGCCCTGCCGCCTTGCAAGATCGGGCGCATGGACATGCCTGATGGCCTGGTCATCTACGTACTGATCTGCCCCGAGCTTTACGAGCGCGAAGGTTCGCCCTACGGCGCCAACAACGGTCGCGACTGGCCGGACAACCATATTCGCTTTGCCCGCCTGGGCCTGGCCGCTGCAGATATCGCAGCCAACCTGGCGCAGATTCACTGGTGCCCGGACCTGGTGCATGCCCACGACTGGCCAGCCGGCCTGGCGCCGGCCTACATGCATTGGCGTGGACAGCGCACCCCGACGCTATTCACCATCCACAACCTGGCCTATCAAGGTGTCACCAGCCTGGGTTCGTGCCCTGAACTGGGGATTCCCACCCATGCCCTGCAACAGGAAGGCATGGAGTTCTACGGCAAGATGTCGTTCCTCAAGGCTGGCATGGCTTACGCCAGCCACATCACTACGGTCAGTGCGACCTACGCCCAGGAAATCACTACGCCGGACTTCGGCTGTGGCCTCGACGGTTTCCTCGCTGCCAAGACCCAGCAAGGCCTGCTGAGCGGCATTCCAAACGGCATCGACGAGAGCTGGGACGCGGCGACCGATCCGCATCTGTTCTGCCCGTTCACCATTGGCGACTGGGACGGCAAGGCGGTGAATGCCGACCATGTACGCGAGCTGTTTGGCCTGGACGATTCCGAAGGCCCGCTGTTTGCGGTGGTTTCGCGGCTGGTCTACCAGAAAGGCCTGGACCTGACCGAAGCCGTCTCCGAATACATCGTCAAATCCGGCGGCCAGATCGCCATCATCGGTCGTGGCGAACCGGAAGAAGAGCAAGCCATGCGCGAGCTGGCCCTGCGCTTCCCCGGCCAGATCGGCGTGCGCATCGGCTTCAATGAAACCGACGCCCGGCGCATGTTTGCCGGCAGCGATTTCCTGCTGATGCCTTCGCGCTACGAACCCTGCGGCCTGAGCCAGATGTACGCCCAACGCTTCGGCTCCTTGCCGGTGGCACGCAATACCGGTGGATTGGCCGACACCATTGAAAACGGCGTCACCGGTTTCCTCTTCGACGAATCCACCGCAGAAAGCTATCAGGAGGCCCTGAGCCGCGCGTTCAAGGTATTTGCCTACCCGGACCTGCTCAACGCCATGCGCTGCCGTGCCATGGCTGCACCCTTCAACTGGTGCAAGGCCGTTGAACCCTACGCCGAACTCTACGAACAACTGGTCGCCAAGGCGCTGGGAAAATCGCACCGACAATAAGAGGTTTTTACCAGATGCCGTTACGGACCCTTGAAACCTGGCCCCACGGCGCAATTATGCTGGACGCACAACACACGCGTTTTGCCTTGTGGGCGCCAGATGCGTTTGACGTCAGCGTCGAACTGGAAGATGGACAATCCTTACCGCTGCTGCCCCAGGCCCATGGCTGGTTCGTGATCGAGACGCGCTGCCCCCCCGGCACGCGTTACCGCTACAACATCGACGGCGAGTTGCAAGTGCCTGACCCGGCATCCCGGGCACAGTCCGGCGACCTGCACCTGCACAGCGTGGTGGTCGACCCCGCTGCCTATCAGTGGCAACACACCCGCTGGCAAGGTCGGCCGTGGCACGAGGCGGTGATCTACGAGCTGCACGTGGGTGCACTCGGTGGCTTCAGTGGCGTCGAGCAGCACCTGGCGCGGCTGGTCGACATGGGTATCACTGCAATTGAGCTGATGCCCCTGGCGCAATTCCCCGGGGAGCGTAACTGGGGCTACGACGGGGTCTTGCCCTACGCGCCCCAAGCCTCCTACGGCACTCCGGAACAACTCAAGCACCTGATCGATACCGCCCACGGCCTTGGCCTGGCGGTGATTCTCGACGTGGTCTACAACCACTTCGGCCCGGATGGCAATTACCTGCATCGTTACGCCAAGGGCTTCTTCAACGAAGACAAACACACGCCCTGGGGGGCCGCCATCGACTTCCGTCGCCGCCAAGTGCGCGACTTCTTCATCGACAACGCCCTGATGTGGCTGATGGAGTACCGCTTCGACGGCTTGCGGCTCGACGCCGTGCACGCCATCGAAAGCCCGGATTTCCTGCAGGAACTGGCACAACGCATCCGCCAGCAGACGGCTCCCGGAAGGCACGTGTGGCTGATGCTGGAGAACGAACACAATCAGGCCAGCCTCCTCGAGGAAGGATTCGATGCCCAGTGGAACGACGATGGCCATAACGCCCTGCACGTGTTGATCACTGGTGAAACCGATGCGTATTACGCCGACTACGCCGAACAGCCGACCCGGCAATTGGCGCGCTGCCTGAGCGAAGGCTTTGTGTTCCAGGGCCATGTCAACCGCCACGGCCAAACCCGCGGTGAACCCAGCGGCCACCTGGAACCCACTGCGTTCGTGCTGTTCCTGCAGAACCACGACCAGATCGGCAATCGTGCCTTCGGCGAACGCCTGCACCAGCTCGCACACCCGGATGCCCTGCACGCTGCTACCGCGTTGCTGCTGTTGTCGCCGATGATTCCGCTGATGTTCATGGGCGACGAGTTCGGTGCCGAAGAGCCATTTCTGTTCTTCACCGATCACCACGGCGAACTGGCAGAGGTGGTACGCGAAGGCCGGCGTAACGAGTTCGCAGCCTTCAGTGCATTCGCTGACCCGGAAAAACGCGAGCGCATCCCCGACCCTAATGCACCGCAGACATTCGAAGCATCGATTCCAGACCTGACACCCGCTGAAACCCCGGCCATCCATGCGTTGTATCGGCGCCTGCTAAGCCTGCGCCATGCGCAGATCGTGCCGCGCCTGCCAGGCACGCGCTCCCTGGGCGCCCAAGTGTTGGCCCACGCCGCGGTGAGCGCACGATGGCGCATGGGCGATGGCAGTGAGCTACGCATTGACCTGAACCTCGGCAACACGCCCGTGGTCCACACTTCTCAGGCCGGTGCCCAGGTGTTGTTCGAACACCCGGCACACGCGACCAGCCTGTTGGATCAGGGGCAACTCGCCCCGTATAGCGCGCTAGTCAGCCTCAAGGCCGCAGCCCCTTTGCTACCCCCGGATGGAGAGCGCCAATGAGTGATGCGCAACTGGAAATACTTGCCAGCCGCGCCGGTCTGGCAGTCGACTGGATCGACGCCAACGGCCGCCCGCAAAAAGTTGCCCCTGCAGTACTACGCAATGTCCTGACCGGTCTCGGCCACCCCGCCGGCACCGCCCTGGAAATTGACGCCAGCCTGCTGCAGTTGCAGGAAGTCCAGCAAACCCGCCACCTGCCGCCGATGCTCACGGCGGATGTGGGTGTCGGGGTCGATCTGGCGCGCTACTTCGAGCCCGAGACCCCGTGTGAAATCCACCTCGAGGACGGCTCTCGGCTCAACCTGAAGCTGGATGCCAATTCAGTGTTGCCGGGCCTGGTACCGGTCGGTTATCAACACGTCAGCATCGATGGCCAGCAATTTACTTTGGCCGTCGCGCCAGCCCGCTGTTACAGCGTCGGCGATGCGGTAGACAACCCGATTCCCCGCGCCTGGGGCTTGAGCGTGCAGTTGTACTCCCTGCGCCGCCCGGGCGATGGCGGTTTCGGTGATACCCAGGCCCTCGAAGACCTGGCCCGAGTGGCCGGGGAACGGGGTAGCGACGCCTTGGCGATTAGTCCGCTGCACGCCATGTTCAGCAGCGACACCCAACGCTACAGCCCGTATTCGCCGTCCAGCCGCCTGTTCCTGAACAGCCTGTACGCCGCGCCCGGCGCCATTCTGGGTGAGCGGGCGGTGCGCGCCGCCATCGACGCCACCGGCCTGGCCGCCGAGTTCAAGCACCTCGAAGAACTGGCGCTGATCGACTGGCCGGTTGCCGCCGAGGCCAAGCATCGACTGTTGCAGGCATTGTACGAAGGGTTTGTGCAGGGTGAGCATCCATTGCATCCCGACTTCAGCAGCTTTCGCCACGCCGGCGGCGAGGCTCTGGAAAATCATTGCCGTTTCGAAGCCATCCAGGAGTCTCGCGCAGCCAAGGGTGAAGCGCTCGACTGGCGCGAGTGGCCCGAGCAATGGCAAGACCCGCGCAGCGCTGCGCTGGCCGAATTTGCCGAAGAAAATGCCGGACGCATCGGCTTTTTCGCTTTCTGCCAATGGCTGATTACCCGTTGCCTGGAACGCGCACAAACAGCGGCCCGCGGCAGCGGCATGAGCATCGGCCTGATCGCCGACCTTGCTGTAGGCGCCGATGGCGGTGGCAGCCAGGCCTGGAGTCGCCAGGATGAGTTGCTCGCGTCCCTGACAGTGGGCGCGCCACCGGACATTTTGAATCGCACCGGCCAGGGCTGGGGCATTTCCGCGTTCTCGCCGGAAGGTCTCGTGCGCAACGGCTTTCGCGCATTCATTGAAATGCTGCGGGCCAACTTTGCCCACGCCGGCGGCCTGCGCATCGATCACGTGATGGGCCTGCAACGGTTATGGGTGATCCCCAATGGCGCGTCGCCTGCCGATGGTGCCTACCTCTACTATCCGGTGGATGACCTGCTGCGCCTGCTGACCCTGGAATCCCATCGGCACCAGGCCATCGTCCTCGGTGAAGACCTCGGCACAGTGCCTGAGGGTCTGCAGGAAAAACTCATCGCCCGCTCGATACTCGGAATGCGGGTGTTGCTGTTTGAACAGGATAACGCGCAGTTCAAGTCGATCCTCGATTGGCCGGACAATGCCCTGGCCACCACCAGCACCCATGACCTGCCGACGCTCAACGGCTGGTGGCACGGCCGCGACATCGACTGGAATGCCCGCCTCGGCATGACCGACGCCAGCAGTGAAATCGAATGGCGTCGCCACCGCGAACGTGAGCGTGAAGGCTTGCGCCGAGTGCTGGGCGAAGACCCGCAGAACTTTCGCGAAGAGTCCCATGAAACCGACCAGGTGCTCGACGCCAGTGTGCGCTTCCTGGGCCATACGCGCGCGCCATTGGTGCTGTTGCCGCTGGAAGACGCCTTGGGCATCGAGCAGCAGGCCAACCTGCCCGGCACCATTAACACCCATCCAAACTGGAGCCGGCGTTTGCCGGGCTACAGCGAGGCATTACTCGATGACCCCGATGCCGCCCGGCGTCTGGAACTGCTCGCCTGTGCGCGACTTCAAGCCGGTGAGCGTGACCAATGAACCAACCATTAATCCAACCGTTGCGCGCGACTTTGCGCTTGCAGTTCCATAAAGACTTCACCCTGGATCAGGCGGTGCCCCTGGTGCCTTATTTCGCCAGTCTGGGCATCAGCCACGTGTACGCCTCGCCCCTGCTCGCAGCGCGCGCCGGGTCCATGCATGGCTACGATGTGGTGGACCCGACCCAGGTCAACCCGGAACTGGGCGGCGAACCTGCGTTGCGCCGCCTGGTAGCGGCCTTGCGTGAACAGAACATGGGGCTGATCCTCGACATCGTTTCCAATCACATGGCCGTCGGCGGCAGTGACAATCCCTGGTGGCTGGACTTGCTTGAATGGGGACGCCTGAGCCCCCACGGCGAGTTCTTCGATATCCAGTGGCATTCCCCCGACCCCTTGATGGAAGGCCAGTTGCTGCTGCCGTTTCTGGGCAGCGACTACGGCGTGGCATTGCAGGAAGGCACCTTGCCCCTGCGGTTCGATCCCCTGCGCGGCTCGTTCCATGTCGAGCACTACGATCATCACTTCCCGATCTGCCCGAACAGCTACGGCGAGTTGCTCAGGAGCGATGACGAGCCGCTCAAATTCCTCGCCGATCGCTTCTCTGCCCTGAGCTACCAGACCGACGCCCACAGCCTGGCAGTACCGCTCAAGGAAGAGCTGCGCGAACTGGCCAGAGACCCGGCCATCCGGCAGCGCATCGAGCAGAATCTGCAAGGTTATGACTCGCGGACACCTGAGGGTTTTGAGCGCCTGCACTTGCTGCTCGAGCGCCAGAGCTACCGCCTCGCCAGTTGGCGAACAGCGGGCGATGACATCAACTGGCGGCGCTTTTTCGACGTCAACGAACTCGGTGGCCTTCGCGTCGAGCGTCCGGCCGTCTTCGAGGCGACCCACGCGAAGATTTTCGAGCTGGTGGCCGAAGGCCTGATCGACGGGCTGCGCATCGACCATATTGACGGCCTGGCCGACCCGCGTGGCTATTGCCGCAAACTGCGGCGTCGGGTCGACTCGCTGTCGCCCGAGCGCCACTTGCCAATCTACGTCGAGAAGATCCTCGGTGAAGGCGAAGCGCTGCATCGCGACTGGTCGGTGGACGGCACCACCGGCTACGAGTTCATGAACCAGTTGTCGTTGTTGCAACACGATCCCGAGGGCGCCCAACCTTTAGGTGAACTGTGGAGCAAGTACAGCGAACGGCCTGCGGACTTTCGCCAGGAAGCCCAACTGGCGCGCCAGCAGATCCTCAACGGTTCATTGGCCGGCGATTTCGAAAGCGTGGCCCAGGCACTGCTGCAAGTGGCCCGGGATGACTTGATGACCCGCGACCTGACTCTGGGCGCGATCCGCCGCGCGCTGCAGGAATTGATCGTGCATTTTCCGGTGTACCGCACCTACATCAGCCCGCTTGGACGTTCCGACGAAGACGATGTGTTCTTCCAGCAGGCCCTGGCAGGAGCGCGGCAGACCCTCGGCGAGGCCGACTGGCCGGTGCTCGACTGCCTGGCCGGGTGGCTGGGTGGCAAGCAATGGCGTGAGCGCCCCATCGGGCGCTCGCGCAAGATTCTCAAGCATGCCTGCGTACGCTTCCAGCAACTGACGTCACCGGCGGCCGCCAAGGCGGTCGAGGACACGGCGTTCTATCGTTCGGCAGTATTGCTGTCGCGCAACGACGTGGGCTTCAGCACCGAACAGTTCAGCGCGCCCGTCGCTGATTTTCACCAGGCTTGCCTGCAGCGCTTCGAAGCCTTCCCGGACAATCTGCTGGCTACGGCCACCCATGACCACAAACGCGGTGAAGACACCCGCGCGCGACTGGCCATATTGAGCGAGCGCAGCGCCTGGTATGCCGAACAGGTGCCGCTGTGGCAAACCCTCGCCCGGCCGTTGCGTGACGACGAGCAGATGCCGTCTGCCGGCGACGAGTTGATCCTCTACCAAGCCGTCCTCGGCAGCTGGCCGCTGGACCTGCGCAGTGACGATCAGGCGGGCCTCGAGGACTACGCCAAGCGCCTTTGGCAGTGGCAACAGAAAGCCTTGCGCGAAGCCAAATTGCAAAGCAGCTGGAGTGCGCCCAATGACGCCTACGAGCGAGCGGTCCAGGTCTTCATCGAGCGCTTGCTCCTGAGTGCCGAGGGTGAACTGTTGCGCTCGGCCCTGGCCAAGGCCGCCCAGGCACTCGCGGCACCGGGTGCCCTGAACAGTCTGGCGCAAACCTTGCTGCGCATGACGGTGCCTGGGGTGCCGGACTTGTATCAGGGTAACGATTACTGGGACTTTTCGCTGGTGGATCCGGACAACCGCAGGCCCGTGGATTACCACAGCCGGCAGCAAGCCATGGCACAACCCCGGGAGCTGACCGAGCTGTTGGCGGCCTGGCGCGATGGGCGCATCAAGCAGACGCTGATTCGCCGCACCCTCAACCTGCGCGCCGAGCATGCCCAACTGTTCGCCAGTGGCAGCTATCAGCCACTGGAAGTGGTCGGCAGCCAGGCCCACAGAGTGCTCGCCTTCATGCGTGAACATGCAGGCATCAGGGCGGTAGTGATCGTACCGATTCGTTGCGCCGAACTGCTGAAAAACAGTGCCCAGCCCTTGGTCGATGCGCTGCAGTGGGGCGACACCCGGGTCAAATTACCGTTCGAGGCATCCGCAAAAAATCTGAAGGGACTTTTTCCTGGTGCCACAGTCACAAATCACAAGGAGCTGAACATCAGCACCGCGCTGGGCGAATTCCCGGTCAATCTTTTTATCCAATTTTCTACCCAAGCTTGAGTTCAGTTCAGGAGCATAGCGATGAGTACCGACGATAAACGCGTTCGCGAATTTGCCTATCAGATCTGGGAGTCGGAAGGACAACCCGAGGGCCAGGAAGCCCGTCATTGGGAGATGGCTCGCAAACTGGCCGAAGCTGAAGCGCTGGCCCCCAGCAAGTCGCCCAAGGCGGCTGGCAGCAAAGGTGTTGCTGGCAAGGCTGCCAAGCCCAACGGCAAGCTTGAAGACAAACCTGCTGCCAAGCCCAAGGCCGCCGCCAAGGCCAAGCCTGCAGCCGCTTCTTCAGTGATACCGCCAGGCGAAAAGGCTCCCGAGAAAAAGCCGCGATCGACTAAAAAACCTTCGGTCTGACGACAGACTTTCTGATTTTGACTGGATTCATGGCGAGCTTGCTCGCCATGTCGGGGTCGTTCGCCCTGAAAACACTATCGCCACACCGTACTCGACCCCATTTGCAGGAGCATTTATGAGCAGTCCAAAAAAACCCGCGACAGAACCTCACGCCGAGGCCTCGCGAATTCGTGAGGGCCTGCCCTTCCCGCTCGGTGCTACCTGGGACGGCCTGGGTGTCAACTTCGCGTTGTTTTCCGCCAACGCGACCAAGGTTGAACTGTGTATTTTCGATGATTCGGGCGAGGTCGAACTCGAACGCATCGAATTGCCCGAGTATACCGACGAGATCTACCACGGCTACTTGCCCGACGCCCATCCCGGGCTGATCTACGGCTACCGTGTGTATGGCGCCTACGACCCGGCCAATGGTCACCGCTTCAACCACAACAAATTGCTGATCGACCCCTACGCCAAGCAACTGGTCGGCGAGCTGAAATGGTCCGAAGCATTGTTCGGCTACACCATCGGCCATCCCGACGCCGACCTCAGCTTCGACGAACGCGACAGCGCGCCCTTCGTACCCAAGTGCAAAGTCATCGATCCGGCGCACACCTGGGGCCACGACCACCGCGTCAGCGTGCCGTGGGACAAGACGATCATCTATGAGACCCACGTCCGCGGCATCAGCATGCGTCACCCTTCGGTTCCGGAAAACGTGCGGGGCACCTTTGCCGGCCTGATGGTGGACGACGTGCTGGAGCACATCCGCAAACTGGGTGTGTCGTCGGTCGAACTGCTGCCGATCCACGCCTTCGTCAACGATCAGCATCTGCTGCACAAGGGCATGACCAACTACTGGGGCTACAACAGTATTGCGTTTTTCGCCCCGGACCCGCGCTACCTGGCCAGTGGCAAGATCGCCGAGTTCAAGGAGATGGTTGCGCACCTGCACGAAGCCAATCTGGAAGTCATACTCGATGTGGTCTACAACCACACCGCCGAGGGCAACGAGCAAGGCCCGACCCTGTCCATGCGCGGCATCGACAACGCGTCGTACTACCGCCTGATGCCCGACGACAAGCGCTACTACATCAACGACTCCGGCACCGGTAACACCCTGGACCTGAGCCACCCCTGCGTCCTGCAGATGGTCACTGACTCTTTGCGTTACTGGGCCACGGAAATGCACGTGGACGGTTTCCGCTTCGACCTGGCGACCATCCTCGGGCGCTACCACGACGGTTTCGACGAGCGCCACAGCTTCCTGGTCGCCTGCCGCCAGGACCCGGTACTGCGCCAGGTGAAAATGATCGCCGAGCCATGGGATTGCGGCCCCGGTGGTTATCAGGTCGGTGGCTTCCCGCCGGGTTGGGTCGAGTGGAACGACAAATTCCGCGACACGGTGCGCTCGTTCTGGAAAGGCGATGACGGCCAGCTGGCGGATTTCGCCAGTCGCATGACGGCATCCGGCGAGATGTTCAACCAGCGCGGCAGACGCCCATATTCGTCGGTGAACTTCATCACCGCCCACGACGGCTTCACCCTCAACGACCTGGTGTCGTACAACGACAAGCACAACGAGGCCAACGACGAGAACAACCAGGACGGCAGCAACAACAACCTGTCCTGGAACCACGGCGTCGAAGGACCGACCGACGATCCGGAAATCAACGCGCTGCGCCAGCGGCAGATGCGCAACTTCTTCGCCACGCTGCTGCTGTCCCAAGGCACGCCGATGCTGGTTGCCGGTGACGAGTTCGCGCGCACCCAGGACGGCAACAACAACGCCTATTGCCAGGACAGCGAAATCGGCTGGGTCAACTGGGACCTGAGCGAAGACGGCAAGGCCCTCCTGAAATTCGTCAAGCGCTTGATCAAGTTGCGCCTGGCCTACCCGATCCTGCGTCGCGGACGCTTCCTGGTGGGCAACTACAACGAGGACATCGGCGTCAAGGACGTCACCTGGCTGGCCCCGGATGGCAACGAGATGTCCATCGAGCAATGGGAAGACGCCCATGGACGCTGCCTCGGCATGCTGCTGGACGGCCGCGCCCAGGAAACCGGGATTCGCCGCAAGGGAGCAGATGCCACCCTGCTGCTGGTGGTGAATGCGCATCACGACATCGTCAACTTCACCTTGCCGGAAGTCCCTGAGGGCGTGTTCTGGACGTGCATGGTCGACACCAATCAACCCTCGATCCGTGGTCAGGAACGCTTCGAGTTTGGCCATGAATATTCCGTGACTGGCCGCTCGCTGCTGTTGTTCGAACTGCAGCGTGAGGAAGACGAGTGAAATGGAGCTCAAGACCTGTCTTGATCGCCAGTCGACGGACTACGACGGCACCCGGGCACTAGGACAGTGCCTGGAGCAACTGGTGGAGGCAGGTCTGGATCGACTGCCGCTACCGGGGCAAGGCCACACGCTGGAGCGATTCCAGCGGTTGGCCGAGGTGGGCGGGCATGATCTGCGGTTGTGCAAATTGTATGAAGGGCACACTGACGCGCTGGCGATTTTCCAGCAACTCGGTGCGTTTGCGCCGCCGCCTGGCAGTACCTGGGGCATGTGGGCGGCCGAACCGCCGAATGCCCGGGTTCGGCTGACTCATTCAGCGCAGGCCGTCGCGCTCAATGGTCGCAAGGCCTGGTGCTCCGGCGCCGCCGTGCTCAGTCATGCGCTATTGACTGCCTGGGACGAACAGGACCGTCAACAACTGGTGGCAGTCGCCCTTGATCAGCCAGGAGTCACCGTGACCGATGTGGGCTGGCAAGCGGTCGGCATGGGTGCAACCGGCAGCGTCGAGGTCCTCTTCGACGACGCCCAGGCGACCGCCATCGGTAACCCCGGCGATTACCTGCAACGCCCCGGATTCTGGCAAGGCGGGATCGGCATTGCCGCCTGCTGGTATGGCGCGGCCTGCAGCATTGCCGAGCGGTTGCGCGAGCATTGTGCGCAGCGCGCTGAACCCCACGCCCTGGCCCATCTGGGCGCCGTCGACAGTGCCTTGCAAGGCGCTGCCGCGGTGTTGCGTGCCAGCGCCCTGGCGATAGATGCCGCCCCTCTCAAAGACGCCGAATTGCTCGCCCGACGCGCCCGTGCAGTGGTTGAAAACGCTGCCGAGCAAGTCATTCATCATGTCGGCCGCGCGCTGGGCGCCGGCCCTTATTGCAAAGACCGACAGTTCGCGCAACTGAGCGCCGACCTGCCGGTTTTTCTGCGCCAGAGTCACGCCGAGCGCGATCTCGCGGGTCTGGGCCACTTAATGCGTGAAGGGACATGGACGTTATGAAAACCAATCCAATTGTCGGCCAGGGCACGCCGCTGTATCAGTGGCAAGCCTCCAGTCAACTGGCGCAGCTGCCGGTGATCGATGTTCTGCAATTGGTCCCCGAGGGCTCTCGCGCGGTGATCATTGCACCACACCCGGACGACGAGATCCTCGGCTGCGGCGGTTTCCTGCAGCTGCTGGCCGAGGCGGGCCGTGACCTGCAGTTGATTTCGGTGACCGATGGCAGCGCCAGTCATCCGGGTTCAAAACGCTGGCCGGTGGAACGCCTGAGCACCGTCCGCCCCCAGGAGTCGGTGGAAGCGCTGCGGCGGCTCGGGTTGCCATTGCACAGCCTGAGGTGGTTGCGCGGTGGTTTTGCCGACAGCCAGGTGGCGGCCAGGGAGGACGAATTGAGCACATTTATCGAGCGTCATCTGCGCGCCAGTGATGTGGTGTTCACCACCTGGCGCGAAGACGGGCACTGCGATCACGAAGCGGTGGGGCGTGCCAGTGCCGAAGCGGTGCAGCGTGTCGGGGCGACTTTGCATGAACTGCCGGTGTGGACCTGGCACTGGGCAACGCCTGAAGACCGCAGTGTTCCCTGGCATCGAGCGCGCAAGATCCTGTTGTCGCCGCCGTTGATTGCCCGCAAACGCCACGCGATCCATGCCTTCGCCAGTCAGCTCGAGGGCGACCCACAGATCGGTTTGCCACCGGTGCTCGCGCCCTACGTGCTGGAGCGGCTGCTACAACCCTTTGAGGTGGTGTTCGTATGAGCGTCGATGATCGATATTTTGACGGCTTGTTTGCCAACAGTGACGATCCCTGGGCATTCCGCCAGCGCTGGTACGAACAACGCAAACGGGCCATTACCCTGGCTGCGCTGCCCCGTCCGCGCTACCGCGCCATTTTCGAACCGGGGTGCGCCAACGGCGAATTGAGCGCCGACCTCGCCACCCGCTGCGACCGCCTGCTGTGTTGCGATACCGCCAGTGCCGCCGTCGCCCTCGCGCGTACGCGTTTGAGTCCGTTCAACCATGCGCAGGTGCATCAGGCACGTTTGCCCGAGCAATGGCCGAGTGAGAAATTCGACCTGATCGTGATCAGCGAGCTTGGCTACTACCTGGACGCCGAAGACCTCAAGCGCCTGATCGAACAAGCCTCCCATTCCCTCACGGCCGACGGTCAACTGTTGGCATGCCACTGGCGCCCGCCTATCGAAGGTTGTCCCCTGAATGCCCGCCAGGTGCATGACCTGCTGCACGAGCACCTGCACCTGCCGCGCCTGGTGTTGCATCAGGAAGCCGACTTCCTGCTGGAACTATGGAGTCGCGAACCGCGTTCGGTGGCCACCCTGGAAGGCCTGCGAAGCAGCACCTGACGACGCCCCCACCTGTAGGAGCGAGCTCGCTCGCGAAGGTCTTGAACGGTAACGCGGCGCTCTCAGGCCATTCACAAACACGCTCGCTCCTGCATGGGAGATCGACATCGGCAAAAAATACGTACCAGATAGAACATGCACGCGACGAATCGCAATACATGAGCAATACTCCTTGCGCGGCAATCCATGGTTTGGAGCGTGCGCACCCACGCTCATACACCCGGAACAAGGACGTAGCCCGATGAAAACCGTTTCCTTCAGCGAAAGCAGCCTGCCTGCGCAGATCTGGAACAGCGCGGCGCAACTGGACAATATCCCCGTCATCAACACCCAGACCCTCGTTCCACCGGGCGCTCGCGCGGTGGTGATCTCGCCCCATCCTGGCGACGAAGTGATGATGTGCGGGGGCCTGCTGCAACTCCTCAGCGCCCTGGGCCATCCCCTGCAATTACTTTCCATGACCGACGGCAGTGCCAGTTATCCGGGCTCGCAACAGTGGTCGGAGAAACGCCTGAGCGTGTTTCGCTCCCAGGAAAGCGTCGAGGCCTTGCGCCGCCTGGGCATGCCGATGCACAGCCTGAAATGGATTCGTGGCGGCTTTACCGATAACGCCCTGGCAGAACACGAAGCCCAGCTGGCCGATTTCATCGCCCGCTACCTGCGTCCCGGCGACGTGGTATTCAGCACCTGGAGCGAGGACCGCCATCTGGATCACGATGCCGTGGGCCGTGCGGCGGCCAAGGCCGCGAAAAGAGTCGGCGCGGCCTTCAACGAAGTACCCATTCGCGCCTGGCACCGACCGATCCGCGACCGCGAGCAAATCCCCTGGCACCGTGCGCGCAAGGTGCGCCTCGACACCTGGACCGTGGCGCGCAAGAGCCACGCCACCCATGCCTATGCCAGCCAGCTCGATGGCGAGCCCGCCTTGGGCCTCGCCCCCCTGCTACCCCGGGTGCTGCTGGAACGAATGCGCCTGCCTTACGAAATCGTCTTCGTCTGACACCAATCCCTGTGGGAAAGGCTAATCCCTCCGAACACCGATCCCTGTGGGAGCAAGGCTTGCCCGCGATGACGGCGGCAAATGCTCCACCAAAAGCCTGTTTCCACAGCCAAGGGCCTGGACAACAATCGATCGCCGATTTTCGCTGAACTGCGCGCGCCCCCATCAGTCGCATAGATATGGAACCGCCTACCAGGAGTCAACGTGACCAGTGATCCAACGCAGCAGGCACTTGAAGACATGCCGCTGACTACGCCACCGGCCATCCACCGCCTCAGAGTGCTGACGGTCAACACCCACAAGGGCTTCACCGCACTCAATCGGCGCTTCATCCTTCCGGAATTGCGCGAAGCGGTACGCAGTACCTCGGCCGACCTGGTATTTCTCCAGGAAGTGGTGGGCGAACACGAGCGTCATTCTTCACGCTTCAACGACTGGCCACAGACTTCCCAGTACGAATTCCTCGCCGACAGCATGTGGAGTGACTTCGCCTACGGTCGCAATGCCGTCTACCCCGACGGTCATCATGGCAACGCATTGCTGTCCAAGTACCCCATTCGCGAATACCGCAACCTCGACGTGTCGATCACCGGCCCCGAACGACGGGGCCTGTTGCACTGCGTGCTCGATGTTCCGGGGCATGCCGAAGTCCATGCGATCTGCGTCCACCTGAGCCTGCTGGAAAGTCATCGCCAGCTGCAGCTCCAGCTGCTGTGCCAACTGCTTGAGTCCCTCCCCGATGATGCACCGCTGATCATCGCCGGGGACTTCAACGACTGGCAGCTGCAAGGCAACGCCGCCCTCGCCCGGCGCGACTATCTGCATGAAGCCTTTGAACGTCATCACGGTCGTCCCGCCAAGACCTACCCGGCGCGGTTCCCCCTGTTGCGCCTGGACCGCATTTACCTGCGCAATGCCAGCAGCCATGACCCGCGAATACTGGGAAACAAACCCTGGACGCACCTTTCTGATCACTTGCCGTTGGCGGTGGAAGTGCATCTGTAAGCTATAAATAAATCCGACCCGCTGTCATTTGTGTCAGTGGTTATCGGCGAGTTCTGTTGGTGCGGTAACAATTGAAGCGTTGGACGCCTTTACACACCTGGAGATATGCATGGACATTGCGACAGGTTTGCCTAAGTACCGTATCAGTGACTACCGTTTCAGTGCCCTCGCCGTTTCCATTTGTCTAAGCCTTGGATCGCCACAATTCGCTCAAGCCAGCTGTACCTTCACGCCCACCGCCGGCAACGATAACCATGTCTGCGACAGCGGCATCGGCGGCGCACTGACCGATCTCAACGGCAACAACACCCTGAGCTTTCCCACCAGCGGCACGGGCCAAATCATCGGCAACGTGAATTTTGGTGCGGGCAATGATGGCCTGGTCATGAATTCCGGGACATTGACTGGCACCCTGAACCAGGGTGATGGTTCAGACACAGTGTTGATCACCAACGGCGTGATCACCGGCGCGGTGAATCAGGGCAATCAGATCGATGACTTCGTCATGAGTGGCGGGCGGATCCAGTCCCTGGCCCAAGGCGACGGCCGCGACACCTTCCTGATGACCAATGGCACCATAGTCGGGGCCTTCGAGGACGGGGACGTGGCGAGGATGTCCGGCGGCACTATCGGTCGGGTCGACATGAAGCTCGACAACAACATCTTCGACATGTCTGGCGGCGAGATCATCGGCAATCTGGTGACCGGCTTCGGCCTCGACACCATCATCATCTCCGGCGGCAAAATCGGCGGCAACGTCAGCGTCAGCGGTGGCAATGACAGCATCACTGTCACCGGCGGCGAAATCGTCGGGGGGATTCGCGCCAGCGTCGGTGATGACATCCTCAACTGGAACGGCGGCGGGATCATCCGTTCGGCGATCCTGATGGGCGAAGGCAATGACCTCGCCACCCTTTCCAACCTCACTGAAACCAGCCTGGCACCGACGCCGAGCATCGACGGTGGTCCCGGCACCGACACCCTGAATTTCAATCAGACCACCACAGCCGGCGCCTCCCGCTACATCAACTGGGAGTCGCTGAACCTGAGCAATAATTCGCGCCTTGACCTGGCCAGCGATTCGCTGATCCTGGGTGACAGTGCCAGTGGCACCGGCGTGATCAACG
Organism: Pseudomonas sp. ES3-33; assembly: GCF_000952175.1. Lineage (NCBI taxonomy): Bacteria > Pseudomonadati > Pseudomonadota > Gammaproteobacteria > Pseudomonadales > Pseudomonadaceae > Pseudomonas > Pseudomonas sp. ES3-33. The sequence continues at coordinate 333,542 of NZ_JZRI01000044.1, forward strand.
TCGACGCCAGCAGCACCCTCACCTCGGTGCAAGGCAGCATCGCGCCGTTCACTGCGGGCCAGCTCGCGACCTTGAACAATGCCGGGACCATCGACCTTACCAGCGCCAATTCGCGCAGCAACGACACACTGACGGTACAGGGCAATTACGCCGGTAACGGTGGCAAGCTGCTGCTGCAAAGCGTGCTGGGCGATGACAGCTCCCCCAGCGATAAACTGGTGGTCAATAACGGTACCTTGACCGGCAGCACCGTCATTACCGTGCAGAACCTGGGCGGAGTCGGCGGGGTCACTCAACAGAACGGCATCCAGCTGGTTGAGGCACAAGGCTCGGCCGTGGCCAGCAACGGAGCCTTCGCCCTTAACGGCGGCCTGATTTCCGCAGGCGCTTTCGATTACCGTCTGTTCAAGGGCGGGGTAACCGCCGGTACGGAAAACAGCTGGTACCTGCGCTCGGCGGTGGTCGCCCCTGCGGTGACGACCATCCCCAATCCGGATCCGGCGTTGCCGCCTATTACGGTACCCGTCGTTGCGATACCGGTCGCCGCGCCCGCCCCTCCGGCTCCCACTCCTGAACCGGGAAGCCCGCCGCTACCAGCACCGGCACCGCTGCCGCCGTTGCCCGAAGCCGTTGCGGGTGCCGCGCCGATTCCCCTTTACCGTCCCGAAGTCGCCACCTGGTCAGTGCTGCCCCCTGCTGCGGCCCAGTTGACCCTGACAGCGCTCGGCACTTTCCACGATCGCCAGGGCGATCAACGCCTGCTCACCGAAACCGGGGCGTTTGGTGCGGGCTGGGGCCGGGCTTACGGAAAGAATCTCGACCAGACCTGGTCAGGCACCGTAACGCCGCGCTTCGATGGTTCGCTCAAGGGCTTTCAAGTGGGCAATGACCTCTACGGTTCCCAAACCTCGGGCGGGCACACGCAGCGAATCGGGTTCTTCGTGGGGCACACCGGCATGAAGGGCAATGTCGACGGCTTCAACGAGGGCTTTGAAGACAAACGCGCCGGCAAGATCGACCTGCGTGGCGACCATGTCGGCTTGTACTGGACATTGGTGGGCAACAGCGGCTGGTACTTCGATAACGTGATCATGTCGACCCGCTTTGATGGCGACAACCGCTCAGAGCGTGGCCTGAAACTGGATACCCGTGGCCACGGGCTCACAGTGTCCAGTGAAGCCGGTTATCCCATTGCCCTCAATGACACCTGGGTGCTCGAGCCCCAGGCGCAAATCATTCATCAGAAGATCTCGCTGGACAGCCAGGACGACGGGATTTCCCGGGTTTCCTTCGACTCCAACGGCGCATGGACCGGGCGCCTGGGGGCAAGGCTCAAAGGCAACTATCAGGTCGGCGGTCGCCCGCTCGAACCTTACCTGCGGGCGAACCTGTGGCATACGTTGTCAGGGACAGACACGGTGACCTTTGACGACGTCGACAGGGTCACCACTGAACAAAAAGCCTCCTCTGCCGACATCGGTGTGGGCGTGAATGTGAGCCTGGCTTCATCCGTCAGCGTCTACGCCGGTGCCGACTACAGCACCAATATCGACAGCCAGGACTTGCGCGGACTGTTTGGAAATTTCGGCGTGAGAATTAGCTGGTAGCCGTCATATAAAGGCTCTGGCGCGCGGTTTTTTGACGATGCCTCGTACAAACAACCACTTGCAAGCGCGGCGGAAATCAGTCACTTATGGGGCTTAAATTAGCCCTACCATTTATCGGCCATTTTCTTGACGCAATGTCAAGGGTCTTCTTAGCTACAGGTTACTACCCCCGGAACACTACCAGGAACAAGCCTCACACCGCTCATGCAGGGGCCGGTGCAGGTTTGGCCTACTCCATTCGGTCGCCCCTCATTCGGGGTAGGAGAGACGCCAAAGCGAGACAGCGCATGCGATTGCAAGGTAGACCGCCATGAGAACATCACTCCCCCCGCTTGAGATCAAAGCCACTTTCTACACCCTTTCGAGTTCGCTGCTGTTGTGCTCATCGGTGGGAGCACAGGCCGGGCCGGCGGAAGATGAGACCTTGCCCTGGTATCGCCAGGACGTCCCAACGATGTCACTACCTGCAATCAATATCACGGCCCCCTACCCCGGGCATGTCAGCGCAGCATCCGACGCCCACAGTTCACGCCTGACCATCGAAGACGCCGCACCCTCGACCTGGGACCAGCTCTACGGCAAGCCTTCGCGCCAGGCCCAGGACGACGTGCTGGCGCAAGGCTTTTCCGGGCCCGGTGCCAGCGAGTCCTGGGGCCCGGCGCTACTGACGTTGCAAAGTGCCGGCGGGCATACCCAGCGCGTTGGGCTGATCGGCGGCGTCAGCCAGTTCCAGAGTAACGGCAATGGCCTGCTGACCAGTCGCGCCCAGGCCGACCCCGCCACGGACACCCTCAACCTGCAAGGCCAGAGCCTTGGCGCCTACTGGAGCCTCACCGGAGCGCAAGGCTGGCACGTCGACCTGACGGCCAGTGGTGGCCGGGTCAACGGCTTCAGCCGCAACGAACAGGGCGTGAGGCAAGTGACTGAAGGCAGCGCGTTGACACTCTCGGTGGAAGGCGGATTCCCCATTGGGTTAAGCGATAACTGGGTGGTTGAACCCCAGGCGCAACTGATCAATCAACGTATCACCCTCGACACGCCCTACTCGGGTTCAGGCAATGCTTCGGCGAGCGACCTCAACTCATGGAGCGGCCGGGTCGGAGCGCGGTTGAAAGGGAGTTACGACATCAATGGCCTGGGGGTCGAGCCGTATGTGCGGACCAACTTGTGGCACACGGTTTATACCGGCAACACGGTATCGCTGGATCAGGTCGACAAAATCAGCAGCAGCCGCAAGTCGTCAACCGTGGATTTGGGGCTGGGATTGGTGGCGAAGGTGACACCGGCGGTGAGCCTGTATGTCAGTGCCGATTACAGCAGTGATGTGGATGACAACGATTTGAACGGGTTGATCGGCAGTCTAGGCGTGCGGATGCGTTGGTGAGGTTTTTTTAACAGCAAAAGATCGTCCGAACGCGGCCCGAGCCTGCGGCAGCTCCTACAGGGCATTGCGTGTAGGAGCTGCCGCAGGCTCGGGCCGCGATCGGACGATCTTTTGATCTACCTTCTGACCTACGCCTCAGGCCGCAGAATCAACACCGCCAACGGCGGCAAATTCAGCGACAGTGACAGCGGCTGTCCGTGGCTGGGTTCTTCCTCGGTAAACGCCCCGCCCCCATTGCCATAATTGGACCCGGCGTACATCGCCGCGTCGCTGTTGATGACCTCGGTCCAGCGACCGGCAAACGGCACGCCCACTCGATAACCCTGGCGCGGCACAGGCGTGAAGTTGGCAACCACCAGAACCGGGCTGCCATCCTTGCTCCAGCGCAGGAAGGCATAGACGCTGTTGATCGCATCGTCGCCAATCAACCACTGGAAGCCCTGTGGCGCGTCGTCCTGGTCGTGCATCGCCGGTTCTTCGCGGTAGAACCGGTTGAGGTCGCCCACCAGCTTTTGCACACCCTTGTGTTCCGAGTACTGCAGCAGGTACCAATCCAGTTGCTGGTCGTGATTCCACTCGCGCCACTGGCCGAACTCGCAGCCCATGAACAGCAGTTTCTTGCCCGGGTGCGACCACATGAAGCTCAGGTAAGCCCGCAAGTTGGCAAATTTCTGCCAGCGGTCGCCGGGCATCTTGTCGATCAGCGAATGCTTGCCATGCACCACTTCGTCATGGGAAATCGGCAGGATGAAGCGCTCGGACCAGGCATACACCAGGCCAAAGCTCAGCTCGTTGTGATGATGCCCACGGTACACCGGGTCCTGCTGGATGTAGTGCAACGAATCGTGCATCCAGCCCATGTTCCATTTGTAGTCGAAACCCAGGCCGCCCTGTTGCGTGCTCTGGCTGACGCCGGGCCACGCGGTGGATTCCTCGGCGATCACCAGGGCACCTGGGGCCTCAAGGTTGACCACGTCATTGAGGTGGCGCAGGAAGTCGATCGCTTCCAGGTTCTCCCGCCCGCCGTGGCGGTTGGGCACCCATTCGCCGGCCTTGCGCGAGTAGTCGCGATAGAGCATCGAGGCCACCGCATCGACGCGCAGGCCGTCGACGTGGAAATGCTTGAGCCAATGCAGCCCCGAGGCCAGCATGTAGCCGTGCACTTCGGTGCGGCCGAGGTTGTAGATCAGCGTGTCCCAATCCTGGTGAAAACCTTCCTGCGGGTTGCCATATTCGTACAACGCGGTGCCGTCGAATTGCGCCAGGCCGTGGGTGTCGGTCGGGAAATGCGCCGGTACCCAGTCAAGGATCACACCAATATCCGCCAGGTGGCAGGCGTTGACGAAGGCGGCAAAATCATCCGGCGAACCGTAGCGGGCACTTGGAGCGAACTGCGACAGCAGCTGATAACCCCATGATCCACCGAACGGGTGTTCCATGATCGGCATCAGCTCGATGTGGGTGAAACCCAGTTCCTTCACGTAAGGAATCAACCGCTCGCCCAGTTCGTGCCAGGTGTACTGGCGGGCGACTTCGCCCAGGTCATCCAGCTCACACTGCCAGGAGCCGGCGTGCAGCTCGTAGATCGATAGCGGCGCACTGGGGTGCTGGCGCTCGATGCGCGACTGCATCCACGCCTGGTCCTGCCATTCGATGCTCAGGGGCGAGGCGACCTTGGACGCCGTGTCTGGAGGCAAGGTGGTCGCCAGGGCCATCGGGTCGGCCTTCAGCGGCAAGATACCGTTGGCGCCGAGGATTTCGTATTTGTAGGTTTCGCCCGCCTGCATGCGCGGGATGAACAGCTCCCAGACACCCGTCGGATGCCGCAGGCGCATCGGATGACGGCGGCCGTCCCAGTTGTTGAAATCACCCACCACCGAAACCCGCTTGGCATTCGGCGCCCAGACGGCAAACCGCACGCCATCGACCCCGTCTACCGTTTTCAACTGTGCACCGAGGCAACTGCTCAAATCCCGATGGTTGCCCTCGGCAAACAGGTACAGGTCCATCTCGCCCAACAAGGGACCGAAGCTGTAGGGATCCTCGGAAACCTGCTCGCCTCCGGCCCAGCGGGTGCGCAACAGGTAAGGCTGGGCGCGATCGAAATGCCCGACGAACAAGCCTGGGATCTGGGTGGCCTCAAGATTGCCCAGTTCCTCACCGGAATCCTTCGCCAGTACTTGCACGCTCAGGGCATCCGGCAGATAGGCCCGAATGAATTGCCCGCCGGCGTTATCGGCATGGGGACCGAGAATTGCAAAAGGGTCGGGATGTGCGGCGCGCACCAGCGCGTCGAGGTCCTGCGATCCGGGCAGCAGCGCTTCTTTAGCGTGACCCAGTTCCTTGTTCTGGAAACTCATGACTACTCTCCACCAAGATCGGAAAAGGGTTTAAGCCCACTCAATAATCCATACAAACCATGTAACGGCACAGGCAGCCAGGTTGGGCGATTCTCAGCCTCGTAGGCCACCTCGTACGCGGCCTTTTCCAGACCGAACAACGCCAGCGCAGCGTCCTCGCCTGCCGGATCTTGCCACGCATGTCCAAGACTAGCTGCCGCCAGCCGATAAGCGTCGACAAATGCCTGGCGAGCCTCATTTAAATAGCGCTCTGCGACCCTGACTCGCGCCGCCTGTGCCGCTTCGGTGTTATCGACATTGTGCACATTGATGGTCATGGCTGCCGCGTAATCAAACGAGCGCAATACCCCGCTCACATCCTTGTACGGACTGTGCTTGCCCCGTCGCTCATGCAGTGGCCGGGCCGGTTCACCTTCAAAGTCGATCAGATAGGCATCGCCCTTGATCACCAGCACCTGGCCCAGGTGCAAGTCGCCGTGTACACGAATCCGCAGGCCACCTGCCGCCTTTTTGCCCAGCTCCTGAACATGGCTCAGGATCGCCTTTTTGTTGTCCACCAAGCGACTGACCAGCGCCTGGTCGGCCGGGTTCAGTTCGGTTTGATGCTGCTTGAGCAACTTCAAAGCATGTTCCACTTGCGCGGCGACGTCCTTGGCCGAGGCCAGGGCTTCTTTTTGCGTGGTGACCTGCGGCGCGAAGTCCGGGTCATCGGTGGGCGCGGCGAGAACCTGATGCATTTCACCCAGGCGCTGGCCGAGCATGCCGGCAAAATCCTTCAGCTCGCCCAAGGCGTTGTAGTGCTGTTCCTGTTCCGAAATGGCTTGCGCCAGTTCGTCACGTAATGCGCGTTCGAGGTTGTTCTGCGTCCATTCCCAGGCATCGCCCTGATTGCTCAGGAAGCCTTGGGCGATCATCAGCAGCGTGTCCTCGCCTTCGGCGTCACGACGAATCACCGAGCCCAGCAATGGGGAGATATTGGCGAACCCGGCGTTGGTCAGGTACGCACTCATTTCCAGTTCAGGGTGGACCCCGGAGGCGATCTTGCGGATCAGTTTCAGCACCAGGCTTTTGCCGACCACGACCGAACTGTTGGACTGCTCGGCCGACAGATAGCGCACCTCCGACTCCGCGTTGAGGCCCAGTTGAGCCAGCGCGGGGGTCGGTTCAAAGCGGATATCACCTTCGTCAGACGCCAGTACGGTGTTGTTGTGCATACCCTCCAACACCGCACGAATGAAGTTTTCCAGGGCAAATGCATCGGTAATGATGCCGACCTGACGACCGCGGCGAACTCGGGACAGTGCCAGTTGCTGCGGCAGCGCCGGACCGACCTGATCCTCGGCGATAAAGCCGAAAGGCAGCTGATACCGACTGGTCTGGCCATTGCTGGTGACGTCGATTTCGCTCAGCAACACCGGATGCTCTGCGTCGCCAAAGCGCACGCCATAGGCCAGTTTTACCTGTTCGATGGTGGCGTCCTTGCCGGCAAACCAGCGGCGATTTTGCAGCCAGTTGGGCAAAATGCCCTGCTCCATCGTGGCGCGAGACGGCGCTTCCAGGAGTTCTTCCAAGCGGTGCTTGAGCACCAGGGTGGTGAAGTCCGGCAAGCTCTGCGCCGGTTCCACATGCCAGCTGGGCATCTGGTTCTCAGCCGCCAGGCCAAACCAGTAAAAGCCATACGGCGCCAAGGTCAGGAGGAAGTTAAGCTGGCCGATCGGTGGGAACGCGTTCCCACCGAGCATTTCCACCGGCACCATGCCGGTGTAGGCCGACAGGTCGAGCTCGGCCGCCTGGGCACTGCGCGATACGTTGGCCACGCACAGAATGATCTCGTGTTTACCGTCCTCGCCGGTGAATTCACGGGTATACGCCAGGATTCGGCGATTGCTTGGCGAAAGCATTTTCAGGGTGCCGCGCCCGAATGCCTTGGATTGCTTGCGCACGGCAAGCATGCGCCGGGTCCAGTTGAGCAGCGAGTGCGGGTCGCCGGCCTGGGTCTCGACGTTCACCGACAGGTAACCGTATTGCGGGTCCATGATCGGCGGCAACACCAGGCTGGCCGGGTCGGCGCGCGAGAAGCCGCCATTGCGGTCAATCGACCACTGCATGGGCGTACGCACGCCATCCCGGTCACCCAGGTAGATGTTGTCGCCCATACCGATTTCGTCACCGTAGTACAGGGTCGGCGTGCCGGGCATCGACAACAGCAGGCTGTTGAGCAGTTCCACGCGGCGGCGGTCACGCTCCATCAAGGGTGCCAGACGCCGGCGGATGCCCAGGTTAATGCGTGCGCGGCGATCAGCGGCGTAGTAGTTCCACAGGTAGTCGCGCTCCTTGTCGGTGACCATCTCCAGCGTCAGCTCATCATGGTTACGCAGGAAAATCGCCCACTGGCAGTTGGCGGGAATCTCCGGGGTCTGCCGCAGGATGTCGGTGATCGGGAAGCGGTCTTCCTGGGCCAGCGCCATGTACATGCGCGGCATCAGCGGGAAATGGAACGCCATGTGGCATTCATCGCCGTTTTGGCCCTGGGCATCGGTGTCGCCAAAATACAGTTGAGTGTCTTCGGGCCATTGATTGGCTTCGGCGAGCAGCATGCGGTCTGGGTAGTTGGCATCGATCTCGGCACGGATCTGCTTGAGGACGTCGTGGGTCTCCGGCAGATTCTCGTTGTTGGTGCCGTCACGTTCGATCAGGTACGGAATAGCATCCAGGCGAAGGCCGTCGATGCCCATGTCCAGCCAGTAGCGCATCACCGACAGCACGGCTTTCATGACTTGCGGGTTGTCGAAGTTCAGGTCCGGCTGGTGCGAATAAAAGCGGTGCCAGAAGTACTGCCCGGCCACCGGATCCCAGGTCCAGTTGGATTTCTCGGTATCGAGAAAGATGATGCGCGTGCCGTCGTATTTCTGGTCGTCATCGGACCACACGTAGAAGTCCCGGGCGGCCGAGCCTTTCTTGGCCTTGCGCGCCCGCTGGAACCAGGCGTGCTGGTCGGAGGTGTGGTTGATAACGAGCTCGGTGATCACCCGCAGGCCACGATCATGGGCCTCGGAGATGAACCGCCTGGCATCGGCCATTGTCCCGTAGTCAGGGTGTACACCGCGGTATTCGGCAATGTCGTAACCGTCGTCGCGACGCGGCGACGGATAGAACGGCAGCAGCCAGATGGTGTTGACGCCGAGGTCGGCAATGTAATCGAGTTTCGAGATCAGGCCGGGAAAGTCGCCGATCCCGTCGTTGTTGGAGTCGAAAAATGACTTGACGTGAACCTGATAGATCACCGCGTCCTTGTACCAGAGCGGGTCTTTGATAAAGGTGGCAGCCTTGGGTTTCTTCGCCATTTGAAACTCCTGTTGAATTCGATAAAGCGATGCATCTCGCAAATCACCCCTGTAGGGGCCGGCGTCAGGCTCGGTTGGTCAGGACACGGAAATCCGCCAGATGCCGAACGATTGCTGAGCCGGGTCCAGGCGCATGAACTGGTACTTGCCGTGCCAGGTCCAGCGGTGCCCGTTCATCAAGTCCTCACCCTGGGTGTGCGCGTCGTCCGGCAAACCCATTTCCCACAGCGGCAGCTCGAAATTCGCTTCCTGGGGGTTGTGCGGATCAAGGTTGACCGCTACCAGAATGAAGTTGCTGCCATCGACGCTACGCTTACCGAAATACAGGATGTTGTCGTTCCAGGCGTTGTAGATCTTCAAGCCAAGGTGCGAGTGCAAGGCCGGGTTTTGCCGGCGAATGCGGTTGAGCTGGGCGATCTCGGCGATGATGTTGCCCGGCGCGTTGTAATCCCTCGGGCGGATCTCGTACTTCTCCGAGTTGAGGTATTCCTCCTTGCCCGGCACCGGCGCCGCTTCGCATAACTCAAAGCCCGAATACATGCCCCACAGGCCTGATCCCATGGTTGCCAGGGCCGCGCGGATCAGGAACCCGGCACGCCCGGACTCGTGCAGGAACGCCGGGTTGATGTCCGGTGTATTGACGAAGAAATTCGGGCGATAACATTCCCGCCATGGCGATTCGTTGAGTTCGGCCAGATAAGTCGACAGCTCGTACTTGGTGTTGCGCCAGGTGAAGTAGGTGTAGCTCTGGGAGTAACCGACCTTGCCCAGGCGCGCCATCATCGCGGGCGTGGTGAAGGCTTCCGCGAGAAAGATCACTTCCGGATACAGCGCACGCACGTCGGCGATCAGCCACTGCCAGAAAGGCAGGGGCTTGGTGTGCGGGTTATCGACGCGGAAGATCTTCACGCCCTCCTCGACCCAGCCCACCACGATGTCGCGCAGTTCGACCCAGAGACTCGGAATCGCATCAACGGCATAGAAGTCGACGTTAACGATGTCCTGGTATTTCTTCGGCGGGTTTTCGGCGTATTTGATCGTGCCGTCCGGACGCCAGTTGAACCAGCCCGGATGCTGTTGCAGCCATGGATGGTCCTGGGAACACTGGATCGCGAAATCCAGGGCGATCTCCAGGCCATGGTCGGCCGCTGCCGCCACCAGGCGACGGAAGTCCTCGCGGGTGCCCAGCTGCGAGTGAATGGCCTCATGCCCCCCCTCGGCACTGCCAATGGCATAGGGGCTGCCCGGGTCATCGGGACCGGCGGTCAGGGAATTGTTCGGGCCTTTGCGATGGCTGCGACCGATGGGATGAATCGGCGGGAAATACAGGACGTCGAAGCCCATGTCCTGGATCATCGGCAAGCGCGAGTGTACGTCGTTGAACGTGCCATGCCGGGCTGGATCGTCGGTGACGGAACGGGGAAAGAGTTCGTACCAGCTGGCAAACTGCGACAGTTCACGCTCAACGTCCACCGGGTACTCGGGGCTGAAACTGACAAAGGCCCGATGGTCGGCCTGAGCCATCAGGTCGGCGCTACGTTGGTGCAGAAACAGTGCAACCTGCTCGGTTTCGAGCAGCCCGGACAGCTCATGGTGCAAAGCCGCCAGTGCTTCGCTCAGAGGCCCTTCGGCACGCTCGGCGGCGTGCTGGACCTGAGTACGACCTTCCTGCAGTTCCAGGCTGACCGGCACCCGTGCGCTGTGCTTTTTCTCCAGTTCATAACAGAAGCTGGCGAACTGATCGATCCAGGCCTCCACGCAGAACACGTATCGGCCCTGGCGCTCGACGCGGAACTGGCCCTGAAAGCCGTTATTGCCCAGTTCGCCCATCACCGCGCTGTGCCAGCTGTCATCGCCCTCGGAGCGCCAACGCACCCGCACCGCCAGCTTGTCATGGCCGTCGGCAAACACCTTGCTGGTGACCACGACGTCCTGACCCACCACTGCTTTGACAGCGAACTGCCCGCCATCGAGGATCGGCATGGTGTCTTCAATCGCGATTCGCGGCAGCAAAAGTGCCTGCGACAACGGTATATGAGGGTTGTAGCTCAACTCTGTAGGCTTTTCAGACGTCATCGAGCATCTCTCCTTTACGCCCCATGGACGCTCTTGTACTGGGCCGACAATCGCAAAGCGCTCGGCCCCGGAATGAACTCACTTAGGTTCCGAGCGACCGGCGCAGGTAAAGTTCACGCTGATTGTTCAGTTCGATCACGTTGTTTCGATCACGGGAATCATTTCATTAGAGCCAGGGTCGACAGACTTAAGCACGACTCAAGCCATGTGCCACAGGAGATGCAGCGATGACGATTCCCAACCCTGTTGAAACGCCGGATCCAAATATCGACAATCCCGTTATTCCGCCAACCGATCCGCAGCCGGTGCCAGAGCAGGAGCCGCCTGGAACGGTCCCACCGCCACGGGAAGACCCGCCAGATACCATGCCGCCGGTGGTCGTGTAGCCCTGCCCCGCGAACCCTGAAAACCCTGTAGGAGCGAGCTTGCTCGCGATGGGCGCTAACGATGACGAGGGTAGCCTGACACCCAACGGCGCTCTCAGGTTCTTCGCGAGCAAGCTCGCTCCTACAGTTGGCAGCGATCGTAGACGCGCGATCGTAGACGATGGCAAAGCAGTAGGCCGTAATCGTCGCTGATGGCCGAGCAGTGAGCCGTTACAACAGGTGGCCGAGTCTGCTGGTTCGGCAATGGTTACGGTGCATCACCCCGATCTTTATCCAGCAACTTCAAAATCCTCGGCATCACGCTGAAAATCGCCAGTGCCAGCAACGTACTCAGCACTGCAGTCGACTCACGCCCCATGCCTGCCGACACTCCGATCGCAGCGGTCATCCACAACCCGGCTGCGGTGGTCAATCCCTTCACGTGGCCCTCTTCGCCTCCGGTATTTTTCAGAATGGTCCCGGCGCCAAGAAAACCGATGCCGGCAATTACCCCCTGCACCACCCGGCTCATGGCATCTGCCTGCGACCCGGACATTTGCGGCACCAGCACAAACAATGCGGCACCCAATGCCACCAGCATGTGGGTACGCACCCCGGCGGCCTTGCCTTTGTGCTCCCGTTCGAACCCCAAAATGCCGCCCAGGATCGCGGCGATCACCAGTCTCACAGTGATTCGTGTCAATTGTGCTGCATCGCCGATATCGGCGAATTCCGCTTGCAGGGTTTCCCATACTTCATGCCACCAGGCTTTCATGCTGCTGTCCTTGTGATTGTTCTGGAAGATGGACCACGCCAACCATTAATCGGTTGCACCGAACGATGCTGGCCGGCCATAGCCTAATGCTGCAGACCCCGCAGAAATAAGGACTCCGCCATGACCGTTCGCATCGAAAACCAGACTTGCTTCTTCACTACCGAGAACGGCGAAGAAATCCGCCTGTGTCCCGACGTCACCGTGATCACCGACTCGGACAAAGCCATGTCGGCGGTCGAACTCGATGGTCAGCGCGTCTACATCACTGAAGCAGAAGCTGATGCATTGACCGTAGCAGGCGCCGTAGATGGGCGTAAGCATTTGAAAGCCACCGACAGTGATTCGGTGATTTGACCGACGCAGATCAACCCGGCCGGCGAGTGCTTGCAACAGGCGCGCAGGGACCGGGCTGACAGCTGCTTCAAAGTGTCGCAGACAGCGGATCAGAGCCCATCTGATCCGCTTTTTATTGCGATACCTGAGTCTGTTATGCAAACAGATCGACGCTCATAGTGCTCCGGCCTGATGGAGGCTGATGAGCGAAAGACCATGAGCGAAAGAATTCCCGTCCGAACCCTTGAGAGTGCCCCGTCCGTCCAGACTTTTGAGCCTTCGCGTGCAAAGACGAAGACCGGGTCCAGCGACAATCTGATTCACACCCGCAGTTTTACCGGCCTGTTTCGTACATTGCGCATGAGCGGTGCAGGGTTTCTGTTCCTGCTGTTCTTCGGCACGGTGTGGCTCAATTGGGGTGGGCGCCAGGCCGTGCTCTGGGACCTGTCCGAAAGCAAATTCCACATCTTTGGTGCAACCTTCTGGCCACAGGATTTCATCCTGCTCTCGGCGCTGCTGATCATCGCCGCATTTGGGCTGTTTGCGATCACCGTATTCGCCGGGAGGGTCTGGTGTGGCTACACCTGCCCCCAGAGCTCCTGGACCTGGATTTTCATGTGGTGCGAGAAAATCACCGAAGGCGAACGCAATCAGCGGATCAGACTGCAGGCGGCCCCCTGGACTTTGAACAAGCTCCTGCGGCGTTCGGCCAAGCACACGCTGTGGCTGGCGATCAGTCTGCTCACCGGTCTTACCTTCGTCGGCTATTTCACCCCGATCCGGCCCCTCGCCGAAGAATTGCTGACCCTGCAAATGGCCGGTGTCAGCCTGTTCTGGGTCCTGTTCTTTACCGGTGCCACCTACATCAATGCCGGCTGGTTGCGTGAAGCGGTGTGCATGCACATGTGCCCCTATGCGCGGTTCCAGAGCGTGATGTTCGACAAGGACACCCTGACCATTTCCTACGACTTCGCTCGCGGGGAACACCGTGGCCCGCGCAAGCGTGACGTAGCACCGGCTGCTGTCGGCCTGGGCGACTGCATCGACTGTCAGCTGTGCGTACAGGTGTGCCCGACCGGCATCGACATCCGCGACGGTTTGCAGATGGAGTGCATTGGTTGCGCAGCGTGCATTGATGCCTGTGATTCGATCATGGACAAGATGGGCTACGCCCGTGGATTGATCAGCTATACCTCCGAACACGAACTGCAGGGTGGCAAGACCCGTCTGTTAAGACCGCGACTGATCGGTTACACCGCCGTGCTGCTGGCGATGATCGGCGCCCTCGCCCTAGCGCTGGTGGAACGGCCAATGGTCTCGCTGGATGTCAGCAAGGACCGCGGGCTGTTCCGCGAGAACAGCCAGGGGCAGATCGAAAACATCTACAGCTTGAAGGTCATCAACAAGACCCAGGAGCACCAGGACTATCGCCTGATGCTGGTGGAGGGTGACGACTTCCAGTTGCAAGGCAAGACCGAACTAAGCCTGGCGCCAGGGGAAATCGTCGACGTGCCGGTGTCCGTGGCGATGACCACGCAGCGCCCGAGCAGCAGCTCGCAAAGCATTGTGTTCAAGATCGTCGATACGGATGAGCCCGGGATCTACAGCGAAGCCAAGAGCCGGTTTGTTGCGCCGATGAACCGTTGATCCCTTAGACTGCTGTGCTGCCACAAGCGCACTGCAAAACCTTTGGGAGCGGGCTTGCCCGCGAAGAAGTCCCCCGATTTCACAGAACAACCCAACCGGGCTTTAGATGAAACGCTACGAAAAATTCGCCGACGACATCGCTGAACTGATCCGCTCCGGCGTCCTCGGCCCCGGTCAGCGGGTACCGTCGGTACGCTACGCCAGCCAGACCTACGGGGTCAGCCCATCCACCGTGTTCCAGGCTTATTACCTGCTGGAGCGGCGCGGTTTGATCCGCGCCAGGCCGCGCTCCGGCTACTTCGTCAACACCCACGCCCCGAGCCCTTTTTCCGAGCCGGAGATCAGCAGCCAGGTGAACGAGTCAACCGAGGTCGACGTGAGCGAACTGGTGTTCTCGGTGCTCGATTCGATCAAGGACCCGAACACCGTGCCCTTTGGCTCGGCCTTCCCCAGCCCGGCGCTGTTTCCCCTGCAGCGCCTGTCACGCTCCCTGGCCAGCGCCACCCGGGACATGGATCCGCGCATGGTGGTCACCGACATGTCGCCGGGCAATCCACAGCTGCGCCGGCAGATTGCCCTGCGTTATATGGTGGGCGGGCTGATGTTGCCGATGGAGGAGCTGTTGATCACCAACGGCGCCCTGGAGGCACTGAACCTGTGCCTGCAGGCCGTGACCGAACCCGGCGACCTGGTCGCCATCGAGGCGCCGGCCTTCTACGCCTGCTTGCAGATTCTCGAGCGGCTCAAGCTCAAGGCGGTGGAAATTCCCGTGCACCCACGCGAGGGCATTGACCTGGCCGTGCTCGCGCAAACCCTGGAGCGCCATCCGATCAAGGCCTGCTGGTGCATGACCAGCTTCCAGAACCCCATGGGCGCGACCATGCCCGAGGCGAAGAAACAGGAACTGGTCGAGTTGTTGCGTCGGCATCAGGTGCCGCTGATCGAGGACGATGTCTACGCCGAACTGTATTACGGCCAACAGGCCCCCAAACCGGCCAAGGCCTTCGATACCGAGGGCCTGGTGATGCACTGCGGTTCGTTCGCCAAGAGCCTGGCCCCCGGATACCGCATTGGCTGGGTAGCTGCCGGGCGGTTCGCACAGAAGATCGAACGCCTGAAGCTGATGACTTCACTCTGCGCATCGATGCCAGCCCAGGCAGCAATTGCCGACTACCTGCAGCACGGCGGTTACGATCGACACTTGCGCAAATTGCGCTATGCGCTGGAGGAGCAGCAAAGCGCAATGCTCGCGGCCATTGCCCGGTACTTCCCGGCACAGACGCGGGTCAGCCAGCCTGCTGGCGGGTACTTCCTGTGGCTGGAGTTGCCGGAGCAGATGGACTCGTTGAAGCTGTTCCAGATGGCGCTCGCCCAAGGCATCAGCATCGCGCCGGGGCCGATTTTTTCACCGACCCGACGGTTCAGGAATTGTATCCGGCTGAATTATGGCAGTCCCTGGGATGAGACGGCGGAAAAGGCGATGGAGACGTTGGGACGGATTGTCCGGTCTTTTTAAAGTCAAAAGCTTGAGCTTGAGCTCTTAGCGTCCGCCGCCCAGATCAATAAAGGTCCCCGTCGCATACGACGCCTTGTCCGACAGCAACCAGACAATCGCCTCAGCCACCTCATCCGGCCGCCCACCCCGGGCCATCGGGATCGCTGACTCCAGCTTGCTCACCCGATCCGGGTCGCCACTGAGGGCATGGAAATCGGTGTAGATGAATCCTGGCCGCACCGCATTGACCCGAATCCCCTCGCCCGCTACTTCCTTGGACAAGCCGATGGTGAAGCTGTCCAGCGCCCCTTTGGAAGCCGCGTAGTCGACGTATTCGTTAGGCGATCCCAGGCGCGACGCCACCGACGACACGTTGACGATGCTGCCACCCTGGCCGCCGTGCTTGGGGGACATGCGCAGGATCGCGTGCTTGGCGCATAGAATGGGCGCCAGGACGTTGGTCTTGAGGATTTTGAGAATACGGAACTCGGACATTTCGTCCACGCGGGATTTGTGCCCGACGGTGCCGGCGTTGTTCACCAGGGCGGTCACACGGCCCAGTTCGGCGTCCACGCAGTTGAACAGCCCGACCACTTCATCCTCGATGCTCACATCGGCGCGTACCGCGATCGCCTGGGCCCCCATTGCGCGCACTTGTTCGAGTACCGCGTGTGCAGCTTCTTCGTCAGCCTGATAATTGATGCAGATCCGATAGCCCCGTTCAGCGGCCAGGAGCGCTGTCGCGGCGCCGATACCTCGGCCCCCACCGGTGATGACGATGACTTTGTCCATGCTGACTTTCCCCATTTTTTGCGTAAGCAGTCGGGGTCAAGAATAACCGCCATCGGCGGTTTTTGCATGGTCAGGGGTGTCATTACTGACGCCATCGCGGTCCATCAGACCGCCGCCATCTGCTCCCCACGAACAATATCCATCATGAAGCGCTCGGCCGGCAGCGGATGGCCGAGCAGATACCCTTGCAACGAGTCACAGCCCAACTGCGTCAGGAAGTCCTGCTGCACGTCGGTCTCCACCCCCTCCGCCACTATCCGCAGGCCCAGCGCCCGCCCCAGGGCGACGATGGCCGAAACGATGGCGGCGTCATCACTGTCGCGCTCCAGATCACGAACGAAACCACGGTCGATCTTCAATTCGTTGGCCGGCAGGCGCTTGAGGTACATCAGGCTGGAATAGCCGGTACCGAAGTCATCGATAGACAGGTCCACGCCCATGTCCGACAGCGCCTGCAGCACCGTCATGCTCGCATCGGCGTCGCTCATGGCCGTGGTTTCGGTGATTTCCAGAGTCAGGCTGTTGGCCGGCAGATGGTGAGTCGCCAGGGCCTTGGCGACGCTCTGGACCAGACCGGCATGGCAAAACTGCAACGCCGAAAGATTCACCGCGATGCGCCAGTCGGTGTACCCCAGCACATACCACTCGCGCATCTGCCGGCAGGCTTCATTGAGCACCCATTCGCCGATCGGAATGATCAACCCGGTCTTTTCCGCCAGCTCGATGAACTTGTCCGGCAGCAGCATGCCCTGGGTCGGATGCACCCAGCGCAACAACGCCTCGGCACCGATCGGACGGCCATTGGTCGCATCGAACTTGGGTTGGTAATAAAGACTGAATTGCTGTTGCTCCAGTGCCGCGCGCAGGTCCTGCAACAGCTGCAGTTGCTTGCGCGCGTTGCTGTTCATTGAAGCGTCAAAGAAGCTGTAGCCGTTCTTGCCGGTGCCCTTGGCGTGAGACATCGCGGCATCGGCGTTCATCAGCAATTCCTGGGCGGTTTCGCCGTTGCCCGGATAGACTGCAATGCCGACGCTGGCGGATATCTGCAGGTCATGTTCGGCGACGCGGAACGAACGCGCAATCAAGCCGACCTGGCGCGCGGCCAGATTCAGCGCGTCATCCTGCTCGGCCAGTTGCACCAGCAAGACGAACTCGTCACCGCCAATTCGCGCCAGGGTGTCCTGACTGCGCAGATCCACCCGCAGGCGCTGGGCCACTTCGCACAACAACTGATCGCCCATATGGTGACCGAATGCATCATTGACTGGTTTAAAACCGTCCAGATCGATGAACATCAGCGCAAAACAGCCGCCCTGTTCACGCACCACCAGCATCGCCTGGTCGATTCGGTCGGCGAGCAGCACCCTGTTCGGCAACCCGGTCAATGGATCATGCAGGGCCAGTTGGGTCAGTTCGCGGTTGGCCTCGGTCAGTGACTGGGCCAGATGCGCCGTTCGCGCTTCCATCCGCGCGTCGAGAATCGAAGTCAGCAAGGCGATGGTCAGCACCGCCAGGGTGGTAATCAGCACCAGGTTGTCCAACCCGCTCCCGCTCAGGCCGCTCGACGCAGCACCGCAAAAGCTGCCGTCGGGAAAGCGCGCCGCAGCCATCCCGGTATAGTGCATGCCGACAATCGCAATGCCCATGACCACTGCCGCACCGGCGCGCATCAGCGCAACGTGGGGCGCGTGCTGACGCAGCCGGAAGGCGATCCCTAAAGCCGCGCCCGAGGCACCCACCGCGATCAACAGCGAAGCACTGAACAACGCGGGATCGTAATCGATGCCCGGTTGCATGCGCATGGCTGCCATGCCGGTGTAGTGCATGGCGCTGATCCCGCTGCCCATGGTCAGCGCGCCGAACAGCAGCTGCCAGGCAGGTAGTCGAGGCTGGCTGACCAGCCACAGGGCGAAGCCACAGGACAGCATCGCAATCAGCAACGACAGCAGGGTCAGCGTGACGTCGTAGCCCAGGTCTATGGGCAGGGTGAACGCAAGCATGCCGATAAAATGCATCGACCATACGCCTACACCCATGGCAAAGGCGCCGCCAGCCGTCCACAACGCAACCGCAGGGCCCTTGGCCGTGGCAATACGTTCGGTGAGGTTGAGCGCAGTGTAGGAAGCGAGAATCGCGACGAACAGGGAAATGATAACCAGCGTGGGGGAATAGCTACCAATAAGCATCGGAGTTCTCGAAATGACCCGTACTGCTTCCCTGCCCGGCGGTGTTGAAGTTGGCGATTGTACTAACTCTCAGGAGGAACGCACTGAGAAAATCAGCAAAAGGCCATCAAGCCGATGAAACGCTTGTTTGAACAGTTAAACGGTGGGGCAATACCCTTATCTGTAGGTGCGAGCTTGCTCGCGATGGACGCTAACGATGACGCGTTTTGCCTGGAATAACGCGGTGTTCTGACGTCCATCGCGAGCAAGCTCGCTCCTACAGGAGGGACGCTACTGTGCGCTCTGCTCCAGCTGCCCATCCCAACCACCGCCCAGCGCTGCAATCAACTGCACGCTGGCGATCAACCGGCTCTGCAACAGGCTGAGCATGCTGCGTTCATTACTCAGAGCCGTCGCCTGTACAACCACCACGTCAATATAGGCAATCAACCCCGCCTTGTACTGGTTCTGGGTCAGGCGCAGGGAATCTCGGGCCGCATCCAGCGCCTGCTGGCGCACTTCGGATTCGTCTTCCAGCACCTTCAACTGCACCAGATAGTTCTCCACTTCACGGAAGCCGTCGAGTACGGTCTGGCGATACTTGGCCACGGTTTCATCATAGGCGGCTTCGCTGCGATCCACTTCAGCCGAGCGCTGGCCGCCGTCGAACAGGGTCATGGCCAGTTGGGGGCCGACGGACCAGAAACGATTCGGCACGCTTATCCAGTTGGAAGAGGTGCTGCTGCTGTAGCCGCCGTTGAGGCTCAGTGTCAGGTCCGGGTAATACGCCGCCTTGGCCACGCCGATGTTGGCATTGGCCGCCATTACCGAGCGCTCGGCCGAGGCAATGTCCGGCCGCCGTTCCAGCAGTTGTGAAGGCAGGTTCAGCGGCACCTCGGGCAAGGTCGGGATATCACGGGATTCGGCCAGGTTGAACTGTGCTGGCGGCAAGCCGATCAGCACCGCAATGGCATTTTCGAACTGCGCGCGCTGCCAGATCAGGTCGACCATGTCGGCCTGGGTGCTCTTGAGCTGGGTCTGCGCCTGGGCCACTGCATCCTTGCCGGAGACTCCGGCGCGGTACTGGTTTTGGGTCATTTTCAGCGAGCGCTCGTAGGCTTCCACCGTCGCTTGCAGCAGGCGTTTTTGTTCGTCGATGACCCGCAACTGCAGGTAGTTCTGCACCAGTTCCGATTGCTGGCTCAGGCGCATGGCCGCCAGGTCGGCATAACTCGCCTGGGCATTGGCGGTGTCGGCTTCCAGGCCACGGCGTAGCTTGCCCCAGACGTCAGCCTCCCAACTCACGCCGGCCTGCGCCGTGTAGGTGTCACGGATGCCACTGGAAGAACTGCTCAGGCTGGAACTGCTGCTGCCGGTGCCCTGGCTGGAGCGGTTCTTGCCCACGGTCAGGTCCACCGTCGGAAAAAATGCGCCACGGGCGCTGCGCACCAGGGCCTGGGCCTGGCGGTACTGGGCTTCGGACTGGGCGACGGTCTGGTTGGCGCTGTTGAGTTTGTCGATCAGGCCGTTGAGCTGCTGATCGCCATACAGCTCCCACCAGGCTCCGCGCGCCAGCGAATCGCTGGGGTTGGCCTGACGCCAGCCGGCCGCTTCCTTGTACTGCACCGGGGCCGCCGCTTGCGGGCGCTGGTAATCCGGGCCGATGGCGCAAGCACTGAGCAACGACACGCACAGTGCCATGCTCAGCAGGCGCGAGCCGCGAGCCGGGACCAGGGGTGCTGCCAGGGTGAAAAGCGAACGGTCAGTCATAGCGGAGTTTCCAGAGCAGCATCGGTACGCACCCCACGCCAGTGGTTGAAGCGATGGCGCAGTTTGTCGAGATAGAGGTAGACCACCGGGGTGGTGTAAAGGGTCAGCACCTGGCTGAAGATCAGCCCGCCAATAATCGTCAGGCCCAACGGCTGGCGCATTTCGGCCCCTTCGGCGCGACTGAGCAGCAAGGGCAATGCCCCGAGAATCGCGGCCAGGGTGGTCATCAGGATGGGCCGCAGACGCTGCAGGCAGGCGCTGCGAATCGATTCCAGCGGCGCCAGGCCCTGATGCCGCTCGAGCTGCAAGGCCAGGTCGATCATCAGGATGGCGTTTTTCTTCACCACGCCAATCAGCAGAAACAGCCCCAGCAGCGAGATCAGGCTGAATTCCCCGCCCAGCGCATAGATCGACAGCAATGCGCCGACGCCGGCAGACGGCAAGGTCGAGAGGATGGTCAGTGGATGTATGTAGCTTTCATAGAGCACGCCCAGCACCAGGTACACCGCGACCAGCGCGCCAAGGATCATCCATGGCTGGCTCTTCTGCGTGGCAGCGAACGCGTCAGCAGTCCCGGCGACTTTGACAATCACGTCTTCCGGCATGCCCAGCCGCGCAATCGCCCGCTCGATGGCGGCGGTCCCCTGCTCCACCGTCACGCCTTCGGCCATGTCGAAGGAGATGCTTTCGGAGGCGAACTGGCCCTCGTGGCTGACCCGGTCGTCTTCCAGGCTGTTTTCGTAATGGGCAATGGTCGAAAGCGGAACCCGTGCACCGTCGGCAGTAATCACCTGCACCTGCTTGAGGGTAATCGGGTCCTGGGCGTACTTCTGGTTGACCTCCATCACCACCTGATACTGGTTCAGGCTGTCGTAGATGGTCGAGATCTGCCGCTGGCTGTAGGCGTTGTTGAGCACCGAAGTGACCATGTTCATGTCGATGCCCAGGCGTTTGGCCTGATCGCGGTCGACAATCAGCGTGACTTGCTGAGCGCCGCGGCCTTCACGGGCGTCGATGGCCGTCAGTTCGGGCAAAGCCTTCAGCGCGGTCACGACCTTCGGGTACCACTCACGCAATGAGCCCAGGTCCGCGCTTTGCAGGATGTAGGAGTATTGCGAGGTGGTCTGCTCGCGGCCACCGCCGAATTGCAAATCCTGGTCCGCCATCAGCATCAGTTGCGCACCGGGAACCTTGGGCATCTCCTTGCGCAGGCGCTCGATGACCTTCTGGGCGGAGATGTTGCGCTCCTTAATCGGTTTGAGGCGCACCAGCATGAAGGCGTTGTTGGTGCCGTTGCTGCCGCCAATGAAACCGGCGACGCTCTCAACAGCCGGGTCTTTCAATACTGCACGACGGAAAACCTCCATCTTGGGTTGCATCACGGTGAATGACAGCCCGTCATCCCCGCGCACGAAACCGATCAGCTGACCGGTATCCTGCTGCGGCATAAATGTTTTAGGAACAACAACATACAGGGCAATGTTAACGCCGATTGTCACGAACAGACTGAGCAGTGTCAGGCGCCGATGGCGCAGCACCCAGTCGAGGCTGGTGGCGTATTTGGCGACCATCCAGTCGTTGGTCCGGCGGCTGACGCGCTGCAGGCGGTTCTCCTGGCCCGGCGTATGGGGCTTGAGCCAGCGGGCGCAAAGCATTGGCGTGAGGGTCAGCGAAACCACCAGCGAGACCGCGATGGACGCCGCCAGGGTGATGGAAAATTCGCGGAACAGGCTTTCAATGATGCCGCCCATGAACAGGATCGACAGGAACACAGCCACCAGCGAGACGTTCATCGACAACAGGGTGAAACCGACCTCTTCGGCCCCCAGATAAGCGGCCTTCATCGGCGGCACACCCTCGTCGATGTGCCGGGAAATGTTCTCCAGCACCACGATGGCGTCGTCCACCACCAGCCCGGTCGCCAGGATCAGCGCCATCAGCGACAGGTTGTTCAGGGAGAACCCGTAGAGGTACATCACCGCAAACGTACCGACCAGCGACACCGGCACTGCCAGGGTCGGAATCAGCGAAGCACGGAAGTTGCCGAGGAACAGGAACACCACCAGGATCACCAGCGCCACGGCGATCAGCAAGGTCATTTCCGCTTCATGCAGGGTGGCCTTGATCACCGGCGAACGGTCCATGGCCAGGTTCAGCTTGACGCTGGCCGGCAGCACGGCCTGCAGCGCGGGCAGCTGGGCCTTGATTTCGTTGACGGTCTCGATGATGTTGGCGCCGGCCTGGCGGTTGATGACCAGCAGCACTGCGGCGTCGTCGTTGAAGAAGCCGCTGTTGTAGCGGTCTTCGACGCCATCGCTGACCTTGGCCACATCCTTGAGGCGCAATGCCGCGCCGTCGGCGTAGTGAATGATCAGCGACTCATAGTCCTTGGCCTTTTCCAGCTGGTCGTTGGCCTGGATCTGCCACAGCCGCTCGCCGTCCTCGACCGCGCCCTTCGGGCGGCGCACGTTGGCGTTGGCGATGGCCGTGCGCACGTCATCGAGGGCCACGCCGTACTGGTTGAGCGCCTGGGGTTCGAGCTCGATGCGCACCGCAGGCAGGGAACTGCCGCCGATCTGCACTTCGCCCACGCCCTGCACCTGCGACAGGCTCTGGGACAGAATGGTCGAGGCCAGGTCGTACAGCTGGCCCTTCTCCAGCACATCCGAGGTCAGGGACAGCACCATGATCGGCGCCTGGGACGGGTTGACCTTCTTGTAGGTCGGCATACTGCGCATGCCACTGGGCAGCAGATTGCGCGACGCGTTGATCGCCGCCTGCACTTCCCGCGCCGCGCCGTTGATATCGCGGTCGAGGTCAAATTGCAGGATCACCCTGGTCGAGCCCTGGCTGGATCGGCTGCTCATGGTGTTGACCCCGGCAATCGCCCCGAACGAACGTTCCAGCGGCGTGGCCACGGTCGACGCCATGACCTCGGGGCTGGCACCCGGCAGGCTGGCCTGGACCACGATCACCGGGAAATCCATTTGCGGCAGCGGCGATACCGGCAACAGGCCGAAGCTCACGCCGCCCAGCAACATGATCGCCAGGCTCAACAGCATGGTAGCGACCGGCCGCTTGATGAAAGGTCCGGACAGGTTCATGGCTGCTCTACCGCTTCCACGGGTTCGGATTTATGACCCCAACGACGACCCAGACGATCGAAATAGAGGTAGATGACCGGGGTGGTAAACAAGGTCAGGACCTGGCTCACCAGCAACCCGCCCACCATCACCAGCCCCAGGGGCTGGCGCAGTTCCGCGCCGGAGCCGGTGGCCAGCATCAGCGGTACCGCACCAAACAAGGCTGCCAGGGTGGTCATCAGGATCGGCCGAAAGCGCAGCAATGCCGCCTGGTAGATCGCCGTCTCCGGGTCCAGCCCCTGATTACGTTCGGCGTCGAGGGCGAAGTCGATCATCATGATCGCGTTCTTCTTGACGATACCGATCAGCAGGATGATGCCGATGATCGCGATCATGCCCAGGTCATTACCACTCAACAGCAACGCCAGCAAGGCGCCCACTGCGGCCGAGGGCAAGGTCGAGAGGATGGTGATCGGGTGGATGTAGCTCTCGTAAAGCACGCCCAACACGATGTACATGGTCACCACCGCCGCCAGGATCAGCAGCAACGTGCTCGACAACGACGCCTGGAACGCTTCGGCCGCGCCCTGGAACTGGGTCTGCACGCCCAGCGGCATGCCAATGTCCTGCTGCACCTGTTCAATGATGTCCACGGCATGCCCCAGCGCCACGCCGGGAGCGAGGTTGAACGACATCATCACCGCCGGGAACTGGCCAATGTGGGTGATTGCCAGCTGAGCCTGACGTTGCTCGATGTGGGCCAGGCTGGACAGGCGCACCTGGCCGCCATCGGTGGTCTTGACGTGGATCTGGTTCAAGGCATCCGGGCCGATTTTCTCGCCGGACTGCGCCTGCAGCACCACGCGATACTGGCTGGCCTGGGTATAGATGGTAGAGATCTGTCGCTGGCCGAACGCGTCATACAGGGCGTCGGTGATATTCGCTACCGAAACCCCAACCCGGGACGCCGCGTCGCGGTCGATCACCAGGTAGACCTGCAGGCCCTTGTCCTGCAAGTCGCTGGCCACGTCCGTCAGCTCGGGTCGCTGCGCCAGGGCCTCGACCAGACGGCCGCTCCACAGGCTGAGCAAATCCGAGTCCGGGGACGACATGCTGAACTGGTACTGCGTGCGGCTGACCCGATCCTCGATGGTCAGGTCCTGCACCGGCTGCATGAACAGGCGAATACCGACCAGTTTGTCTACTTCGGGTTGCAGGCGGGCGATGATTTCGCTGGCGCTCAGGTCCCGGGCGCTGTGAGGCTTGAGGTTGATCAGCAAACGCCCGCTGTTGAGCGTCGAGTTGTCACCATCGACGCCAATGTAGGACGACAGGCTTTCCACCGCCGGATCAGCCAGGATGATTTTCGCCAGGTCCTGCTGACGCTGGCTCATGGCGGCAAAGGAAATCGACTGCGGGGCTTCGGAGATGCCCTGGATCACCCCGGTATCCTGCACCGGAAAAAAACCCTTGGGCACGATCATGTACAGGAACACCGTCAGCGCCAGTGTGCCGACCGCCACCAGCAGCGTCAGCGGCTGATGTTTGAGCACCCACTGCAACTTGCGCCCATAAGCGGCGATCATCCAGTCGATGACGGCGCCACTGGCACGATAGAAACGCCCCTGCTCCTTTTCTTCGGGCTCGCGCTTGAGCAGCCGCGCGCACATCATCGGCGTCAGGGTCAGGGATACGACCAGGGAAATCAGGATGGCCACCGCCAGGGTGATGGCGAACTCGCGGAACAGGCGCCCTACCACGTCGGCCATGAACAGCAACGGAATCAGTACGGCGATCAGCGACAGCGTCAGGGAAATGAGGGTGAAACCGATCTGTTTGGCGCCCTTGAGCGCGGCGTTCAACGGGGTTTCGCCTTCTTCGATATAGCGGGAAATGTTTTCCAGCATCACGATCGCATCGTCCACCACAAACCCGGTGGCGATGGTCAGGGCCATCAGGGTCAGGTTGTTGACCGAGAACCCGGCGAGGTACATCACGCCGAAGGTGCCGATCAGCGACAGCGGCACGGCAACCGAGGGGATGATGGTGGCGCTGGCACGACGCAGGAACAGGAACGTGACCATGACTACCAGGGCAATGGCGATCAGCAGTTCGTGCTGCACGTCCGTCACCGAAGCGCGGATGGTCTGGGTCCGGTCGGTGAGCACGGTGACCTCGAGGCCGGCCGGCAGGTTGTCAGTGATGCT
The DNA here is from genome assembly GCF_000952175.1 of Pseudomonas sp. ES3-33. Lineage (NCBI taxonomy): Bacteria > Pseudomonadati > Pseudomonadota > Gammaproteobacteria > Pseudomonadales > Pseudomonadaceae > Pseudomonas > Pseudomonas sp. ES3-33. Next base: position 358,945 of record NZ_JZRI01000044.1, read on the forward strand.
CGGCAGCAGCGCCTTGATCCGGTCCACCACTTCGATGACGTTGGCCCCGGGCTGGCGCTGGATATTGAGCAGCACCGCCTGGTTTTCATTGGCCCACGCGGCCAGCCGTTCGTTCTCGGCACCGTCGACGATCTCTGCCACGTCCTTGAGCCGCAACGGCGCGCCGTTGGCGTACGCGAGGATCAGGTTGGCGTAGTCCGCAGGCGACGTCAGTTGATCGTTGGCATCGAGCATCGACACCCGGGTCGGGCCGTCGAAGTTGCCTTTGGGCTGGTTGACGTTGGACGCACCGATCAGGATGCGTACGTCGGCCAGGTTCAGGCCGTTGGCCGCCAGGGCCTCCGGGTTGACCTTGATCCGCACCGCCTGGCGTTGGCCGCCGGCGATGCTGACCATGCCGACCCCGCTGATCTGGGCGATTTTCTGCGCCATGCGCGTATCGACCAGGTCATTGAGCTTGGGCAGCAACATGGTCTTGGAGGTGATCGCCAGGGTCAGGACCGGGGTGTCCGCCGGGTTGACCTTGTTGTACACCGGTGGTGCCGGCAGGTCGCTGGGCAGCAGGTTGGTAGCGGCGTTGATCGCGGCCTGGACCTGTTGCTCGGCGACGTCCATGTTGATGTCGAGGCTGAAGCGCAGGGTCAGCACCGATGCGCCGCCGGAGCTGGTCGAAGCCATCTGCGTGAGGCCGGGCATCTGCCCGAACTGGCGTTCAAGCGGCGCGGTCACGGCGCTGGTCATGACATCCGGGCTGGCGCCGGGATACAGCGTCATCACGCGAATGGTCGGGTAATCGACCTGAGGCAGCGCCGACACCGGCAGCAAGCGGTAGGCGATAATGCCGGCCAGGATAATGGCCAGCATGCTAAGCGTCGTGGCTACCGGGCGAAGGATAAACAGCCGCGAGATGTTCATGCGCCGCCCTTTTTCGCCTTGTCGGTCGCAGTGCTATCAGGCGACGAGGCCGCCGACTTGCCCTGAAGGTGTTCGGTGGGCGCGGTCGGCACGTCCTTGCTGTCATTGACCACTTCCACTTCACTGCCTTCCTTGAGGCGGTCGGTGCCCTCGAGCACTACGCGGTCGCCGGCGGCCAGGCCTTCGGTGATCACGGTGTTGTCACCGTCACTGGCACCGACTTTCAACTGGCGAATGGTGACCTTCTTGTCGCCATCGAGGGCGTAGACGAAGGTGCCATTGGTGCCGAACTGGATGGCGGCCGAAGGTGCCAGCACGACATTTTTCAGGGTGTCGGCCAACAGGTGGACGTTGACGAACTGGTTGGGAAACAGCGACTGGTCGCGGTTGTCGTAGCGGGCCTTGAATTTGAGGGTGCCGGTGGTCACGTCGATCTGGTTGTCGAGGCTCTGCAGCACGCCGGTCGCCTGCAATTTGGTGTCCCCCCGGTCCCAGGCTTCAGCAGGTAGCTTGGCCCCCGAACGATAACGCTCCAGCACCACGCTCAGGTTGTTTTCCGGCAAGGTGAAGGCGACGCTGATCGGTTGGGTCTGGGTGATGATGGCCAAGGCCGTGGTGTCATTGGCGGCCACCAGGTTGCCGACGTCCAGCTGACGCAAACCTACACGGCCGGCAATCGGTGCGCGAATTTTGGTGAATTCGAGATTGAGCTTGGCGTCATTGACCGCTGCCTGATTGGTCTTGACCGTGCCCTGATACTGGCCGACCAGCGCCTCGGCTGTGTCCAGGGTCTGCTTGGCAATGCTGTCTTCGCGATACAGGCCACGGTAGCGTTCGACATCCACCTGGGCGTTTTTCAGCTGCGCCTGGTTCTGCAGCAGGGTTCCTTCGGCCTGAAGCAAGGCATTCTGGTATGGACGCGGGTCGATCTCCGCCAGCAGGTCGCCGGCCTTGACCATCTGGCCTTCCTCAAAGGCAATCTTCACCAGTTCGCCGCCGACCCGGCTCCGCACATTGATGGTGTTGAGCGCGGTTACAGTACCCAGCGCCTTGTAGTAAAGGGGAAAATCACCCTTCACAGCCGGCGCCACACGCACCGGAATCGGCCCGGTCGCGCCGCCGAACCCCGGCCGCATCCCCCCGGATTTGCCGGTATGCCCGGCCGCAGCTTTCTGCCCTGCAGACTCTTTCTGGTCGCCTGCGGGCCAGAATTTCCAGCAGACGCCAGCGACGACCAACAGAACTAGCAGGCCGAACAGCCAGCGACGGGGACTACGGGAGGAGGATTGCATTGAATGATCAACCATTGGGCGCGTGGGCTTCTTCTACGGGAGGCTGAACGATAAGCACTGGCGGGTATTAAGCAAAGCGGCTTTACCGGCAATTTACCTTCGGCTTACGTAACAGGATGTTTGTCCAAGACACTGATACAGATACACAAATGAAAACGGCCTGGACAGGGCCAGGCCGTTAACAATTGTAAGCCCGAACTTATTTCAATACAGCAAGCGCCGCTTCGTAATTCGGTTCTTCAGCAATTTCCTTGACCAGCTCGCTGTGCAGGACGTTGTCGTTTTCGTCCAGGACCACCACCGCACGGGCGGTCAGGCCTTTGAGCGGACCGTCGGCAATTGCCACGCCGTAGTTCTCGATGAACTCGGCACCGCGCAGGGTCGACAGGTTCTGCACGTTTTCCAGGCCTTCGGAACCGCAGAAACGCGCCTGGGCGAACGGCAGGTCAGCGGAGATGCACAACACCACGGTGTTGGCCACGTCGTTGGCCTGGGCGTTGAACTTGCGCACGGAGGTGGCGCAGGTCGGAGTGTCGACGCTTGGGAAGATGTTCAGCACTTTGCGCTTGCCGGCGAAGCTTGCCAGGGTCACGTCGGACAGATTGCCGGCAACCAGGGAAAAGGCTGGCGCCTTGGAACCGGCTTGTGGCAGTTGGCCGTTGACTTGAACCGGAGAGCCTTTAAGAGTGACTTGAGCCATGAACTGAGTCCTTCTGAACGTTGATGTGGAGATTTTTGAAGAGGCCGAAGTTAACCACGAAATGGGCTGGCGACCTATGCCCGGATACAAATTGTGGTGTATCAGCCAGTGACTGTAATCGTTGACGTCGATCGCCTGCACAAGCTGCGCAGGCGCTGTCGGGACGGATGGTGCTTGTCACCAAAACCCAGTAGGAGCTGCCGAAGGCTGCGATCTTTTGATCTTGATTATAAAAAACAAGATCAAAAGATCGCAGCAGCTACCAGAGCAATCGGGATCACTTCGTAAGGCTTCAGGCCTTCAGTCTTGCTGCTGGCGGCGGTAATGGCGGCGCGCACCACGATCACACCCGGGCCAGGCCCTGCGGCCAGCGGCAAGGACTTGCCAATTTCGCGCTTGAGCGCCTGGTCGATTGACACGGGCCGGGCATCCGGCAAAGCTGCACCGATGCTGCACGCGCGCCTGAAGGCAATCGCACCTGGACTACGGAAGTCGCAATGCCTGAACATAAGAATAAAGCTGCAGATCCGAAGCCTGATTCGCCTTCCAACCTGACGGGGCGCTTGCTGTTTCCGGTCATCATCGCGACGCTGCTCCTGGCAGTGGCGGGGATCGGCTGGTTTCTGCTGAGCAGCACACCAACCCCGGTTGCCCTCGCACCTGCTCCGACTGCCCAACCAGCCAAGGCGCGCCCCGTCGCAATGGCCCCCGCGACCATGGTCGACGAAGCGCAATGCCAAGGCTGCCACAGTCCCCAGGTCAAGGATTGGCAAGGTTCCCATCACCAGCTGGCCATGCAGGACGCCAATACCGACACGGTGCTGGGTGACTTCAATAACGTCAGCTTCAAGGCGGAAAACGAAACCACACGCTTCTCGCGCAAGGACGATGCTTTCTGGGTCAACACCCCTGGCATCGATGGCCAGAATGCGGACTTCAAGGTGGCCTACACCTTTGGCATCGCGCCGTTGCAGCAATACCTGATAGAAGTCGGCGAAGGTCGGCTGCAGGCGTTGGGTGTGGCGTGGGATACCGAGAAGCATCGCTGGTTTCACCTGTACCCGGGCCAGGGCGTCAACTTCAAGAATCCGTTGCACTGGAGCAAGCCGAGCCAGAACGCCAATTTCATGTGCGTCGAGTGCCACACCACCGGCTTCAAGCGCAATTTCGATGCCGCAAAAAACACCTTCGACAGTCAGTGGAATAGCCTCGGTGTCGGCTGCCAGGCATGCCATGGCCCGGCCTCGAACCATCTGCAGTGGACGGCGAAAAAAGGTGACCTGGTCCACAAGGGTTTTGCCGTGGATCTCAAGGACCAGAACGCAACCGTCGAACTGGAAACCTGCGCCCGCTGCCATTCCCGGCGAGCGCCCCTGGGAGACGGTTTTACCGTCGGCAAGCGGCTGATGGACGACTACCTGCCCAGCGCACTGACGCGCGAACTGTATGCGCTGGACGGCAAGATCAAGGATGAGGTGTTCGAGCACGGCTCCTTCGCCCAGAGCAAAATGGCCGACAAGGGCGTGCGCTGCAGCAATTGCCACAACCCTCACAGTAACGAACTGAAGGCGCCCGGTAATGGCGTCTGCCTGCAATGCCACAACACGGCGGGCAAGACCGCCGTCGCCGGGGTGGACGGCAAGGGCTTGCAAGCGAAGAACTACGACTCCATCGAACACACCCGGCACACCATGGGGCAACCCGGCTCGCAATGCGTGGATTGCCATATGCCCGGCAAGTTCTACATGGGCAACGACTTCCGTCACGACCACAGCTTCAGCATTCCCAACCCGGAACGCGCAAAAAAACTCGGCACGCCGGACGCCTGCCTGACCTGTCACCAGGGCAGGGCTAGTGACAAGGTCACTGAACAGTTCAAGCTCTGGAATGCCGCCTCTGCCCCGCAGGCCCCGCGCTACGACGAAAGCCTGTGGCTGATCCGCAATGGCCAGCCCGGTGCCGCCCAAGCCCTGTACGAGCAGTTGCAACGCAGCAATTTGCCGGCCATCCAGCGCGCGACGCTGCTGGCCGAGTTGGCGCTGTACCCCAGCGAACAGGCCTTGAAGCTGGCAAGCAAAGACTTGAACAACCTGGCGCCACAGGTACGTGAAAGCGCCATCCGGGCGATCAGCGCCATCCTGCCGCCGGCCGAACGCGCACCCCTGCTGACGCCATTGCTGGTTGACCCGGTGAAGGCCGTACGGATTGCCGCCGCACGCGACCTGCTCGGCGCGGCCCGCGATGGTTTGGGCAACGCCCGGGGCAATTGGGACGTGGCAATCGGCGAGTATGAAGCAGTGCAGAAGAGCCTGGCCGAACGTGCCGAAGCCAACCTCAACCTCGCCATGCTGTATCAGGCCAGCGGGCGCAGCGCTGAAGTCGAAGGGTTGTTGCGCACTGCGCTCAAGCGCGACCCCGACTTCTACCCGGCACTGGTCACCCTGGTGCAATGGCTGGAAGCGGCCGGACGCAAACAGGAAGCGCAGGCACTCCTCGACCAGGGCCTCAAGGACCACCCGCAAGCAGCGCTGCTCCAGCATTCCCTTGGCCTGGCCCTGATTCGCGCCGGCAAAACCGCCCAAGCCATGCCTGCCCTGCTCAAGGCGGCCCGACTGGAGCCGCAGAACGCGCAATACGGCTATGTACTGGCCGTAGCGCTGCACGACAGCGGCAAGGTTGACGAGGCTTGCCTGGAGCTGGAACGGCTGCTCAAGGAACAGCCGGCCAATCGCAACGCACGACTTTCGCTGATCCAGTATTACCTGGAGAACGGCCAGGAACCCAAGGCCCAGGTGTTGCTGCAAGGCTGGAAGAAAATGAACGTGGGCGACCCGGCATTGAAATAACGGCCCGTCCGGCACCGCACTCCAGGTTCCCCTGCCTGATGGCGCTCTCGGGCACCTGGCATCAGTTACGCACCGATTCGACCCTGCGCAGGCTGACGCCCGCAGAGTCAAATCCCGCAAGATCAGAGTGTGTTATCTGTCTTTCAGCCGCGCTCGCGGGGGATCAGGCTTTGCAGTTGCTGCGCGAGGAAATTCGCATCGAAGGCAAAGGTATCCGCGTCCTTCAGGCCGTTGGTCTTGCGCCACTGCCAGCTGTTGGAGGGCGGCAGGCAGACCAGCGAAACGCTGCCATAACGGGCAGCCGTCAGGCCCATGACCGCCAGGGAAATCTGCCCGCCCGTGCCCATCACATCGGGAACGAATTCCACAGGCTTGCCAGCGATCACGATGCTCAGCTTCTCGGTATTGAACTTCGACGTTTCCACCGGAACACTTGGCCCGAATGCAACATAAGCCTCGCGACTGACTTCCAGCAGGTTGGGCGTCTTGACCGGTTCCAGCCACAGCTGGATCTGGTCGAACAACTCGCCTATACGCGTCGCCCACACGGCCGATTGCGCCTCAAACAGTTGCTTCTTGTGCGCTTCGCTATCGGCGTATTGGCGAAGCATCTGACCCAATTGCTGTACGTCGTCCATTGCGGTGTCCTTTGGTTGAAGCAGTGCTGCGGACATGGAGCATGGCAGAAGCGAGCCGCCGGCGTACGACTAAACGCGCCAGCGGTGTTTTTTTGCGCTGCCGGCCCAATCAGTGGGAGGTGAGCGTGCGACGCAGGCGCGCCATGCTCAAGGTATCCACCAACACCCCGTCACGCACGGCGTAGTCACGAAACAGGCCTTCGGTCTCGAAGCCGAATTTGCGGTACAAGCCAATAGCCGCTTCATTGTCGGCATACACCGAAAGCTCGACCCGCAGCAGGTTCATCCAGTTGTCGGCGATATCCAGGGCGGCGCCGAGCAATCTCGAGCCGACGCCCTTGCCCTGCCACGCTGAAGCGACGCCCATGCCAAAGCTGCCCGCATGGCTGCGACGCACTCGCGAATACTGTTCAAGCCCCAGGTGGCCGATGACAGCGCCCTGATGCAGTGCCACCAGTTTCAGTGCGCGCTCGTTGCCTGCTTCAATGCGCGAGCGCCAGACCTCTACGGACTGATACGGCATCTGCAGCACCTGGCGCGTGATCGCCGTTTCGTTGTAGAGCGCGGCGACGCCTTCGAGATGGGATTCGTTGAAACGTTCGAGGCTTATGACGGAATCGATGCCAGACATGGGTGACTCATCCTTGATACAGACATGGCCACCCACTGTATAACCTTCCTGCACCCGTCAACAACCGGGGGGTTGGCGCAAACCCAAGGCTAGGCTCTTCCAGGCGTTGAAGTCGGCCATTTCAGCCACGCAACTTCTGCATATTCCCCTGCAGGCGCTGCGCAATGCAATTGCCCGGCATATCGCTTTTTCCCGTGGGGTCAATTGCCAGTATGACGATGTGGTGGTGTGCAACGGCGCACAACGGGCACTGGACCTGATATCCAGGGTGCTGACCCGTCCCGGCAGCCTGGTGGCCATGGAGGCTCCAGGCTATCCACCGAATCGAGGGTTTCTACTGCAGCAGGCGCCAAGAGACGGGTTGCTCATGGGTTTTGGTGCCATTGAAACCCTGGACATCGACCTTGCCCTGAACCGTAAGCGACATTCTACAGCTCGTCGCCTGATCGATTGGCGTAGGGGTTTATCCGGCGATTGGCTATTGGTGGTCTCGGGGCACAGGCCTATCCTGCTAAGGCGCTAATCCCTCAGTGAGCAGGATTCGTCCGGCCTGATTCAGGAGTGTGAGCAATGTCCACCGAAGTCATCAATACCGTACAGGTGCAGGCTGCTGCCGGCCGTTCCGAAGAGCTTGGCAAGCAACTGCAGAGAATTGTTGAAACCCTGCGCCAGCAGCCAGGCTGCGAGTCGTACATGGTCGACCGCTGCCCCGAGGACAGTAACCGCTGGAACGTCAGCGCCCGCTGGCAATCGGAAGCGGCCATGCAGATGCATTTCAACTGCCCTGAAGTACAAGGCTTTATCGGCCTGATCGACAACCAACTGGCCAATGCGGTGGATTTCAACAGTTTCCCCATCCGCTGAGATTGGTCACCTGACCTTCCAGGGAATTGGCTGTTTGCCTGGCCTCACCTGCGCACTAATGTGGGTTTGGACAACCCACTACCCGAGGTGACCGACCATGAAAGCCTTGCATTACTTTGCTGCTCCCCTTGCGGCACTGGCCCTGACCGTTTCCGCTGCTGCACTGGCCCACGAAGCTGCGCCATCGGAAAAGGTCACGGTGCTGCAAGACCAGATGCTGAAAAACGTGCCCGGCAAAAAAGCCTTGATGATCGAGGTCGATTACCAGCCCGGACAGGCCTCTATCGCTCACAAGCATGAAGGCACCGCCATGGCCTACGTGCTGTCCGGCGAGATCATCTCGCAGGTCAAAGGCGAACAAGCAGTGTCGTACAAGGCTGGTGAATACTGGTACGAGCCCGCCGGCTCGGAACACCTGGTCTCGAAAAACGCCAGCGCAACCCAACCCGCGAAACTGTTGGTATTCATGGTGCTGTCGCCGGACGAGAAAGTGTTGATCCCGTTGAAAAACTGATAGCTGAGCAAAGGTCCATAAATAATCAGGCCCATTTCAATTATTTGGGCCTTTTTATTTCTCCGAGCGATGAGTCGCCAATCTTTACGCCGAACAAAACTAATGACTGCATCCGTGCCGTCACATGCGCCATTTCATTAAATGCTGACAGGGCTAATCTTTGAATGACTGCCGAATCGATGTCGGCGACAAACTTCATGAATTAAGCTGTTTCACTGGAGAAACACCATGAAACGAGTGCTGATCAGTACACTGACAATGACGGTTATCATAACGGGCTGCTCCGTTCCAACTGCACCTGAATCGGTTGGTCCTCTGCATGGGATATTCTCCCAACCGGTAGGCCGCAGCGCTTCCACCAAGGTGCCCAGCGGGCCCGACAAATCCGTAGGCATTGTCTACAGTCGCAATACCCAGACCAATCGCGCTTACCTCAATGATTACCGCGCCAACGCGGGGACGGGCTTCGGCCAGAGCCTGCTGGTGCAATCCATTCATGACGCCTACGTGGCCACCTCTGCACCGGACAGGGCAGTGGACTGGGTCAAGGCTTCGTTGCAGCGCCAGTTTGGCTCTGTGACGGAATACCCGGACATGCAGAGCCTGCGCGCGGCGAGGCCTGATGTGGCAGCAGTCGTCGATGCCCGCAGCCAGTTGATTACCTCGCGCAGTTCGGATGTGGAAGCGGATGTCAGTGCGCACTTCTATGATCGCAACCTTGACTATATCGGCACCGCTCGCGGGTACGACACCAGGTCATTGAGCCCTTTATGGGCTGATTACAAGCGCAGCGAAGAGATAGTTGCAGACATCAACGAACAGCAGGAAGTGCAAGTTCGGGCATTGCAGAAGTTTGACCAGTCGCTCAGTAATTTATTGACCGGACCGACAAGTAATGTATCGATGATTGATGATAATAAAAGCGATAAGTTGTATTGAGTCTAAGGGCCCCTTCACGGGCAAGCCCGCTCCCACAGGGTTCGGTGTAGTGTGGAGATTATGTGTCCAACACAAAACTCAGTGGGAGCGGGCTTGCCCGCGAAGGGGCCCTTGCAGCTACACCCCAACAAAAAAAACCCGCATCTCTCAATGCGGGTTTTTTTCATTCAGCGACTGTTCAAGCCGCCGGTTCCAGCTCTGCGCTGACCGTCGCAGGAGCAGGCACTGCGGCTTGCCCGCTCAAGGCCAGGTCCAGCAACTCCCGGTTGGCCACGGCGTACATGGCGTAGTCCGTGCCACTGGCGGCGCGGATTTCCACCAGCATTGCGCGCCAGCGTTCGATCATGCTCGCGTGCTCTGCCATCCACAGTGCCAGGCGTGTTTCCACGTCCTGGGAACCGTCGCCCTGTTGCAGGACCGAGATGGTGATCGCACGCTGTTGCCAGTCGACGTCGTCGCGGAACGCTTCACGGGCCAGGGCCTGCCAGTTGTTTTCAACCGGCAAGGCACTGATCTGCTGCAGGTACCAGGTAATGTCCAGTGCGCTGCCCACGGCGAAGTAGGCCTTGGCCACGTCCGCAGGGTTCTGGCCGGTCACGTCGGAGGCCTCGATGATCGGCAGCAACGTGTACAGGTGCGAAGTACCAGCCACCATGCGTGCGAGCAGTTCCGGCACACCGGCTTCAACGTACGCCTCGTAGCGCGCCTGCCAGTTCTCGTGGATCTCGCCACTGAGCAGTTCGTCGAGCTTGAGACCCAGCTCCTTCAGGTGCGGACCGAAGTGGGCGACGTCACGGGCAGCATTCTGCTCGTTGCGACGGGCACGCAGGAACCAGCGCGTAGCGCGGCGACCCAGGCGCATCAGCTCGTCCATCAGCTCCAGCTGCACGTCTGCCGACACCTGGTAGTCCAGGGCTTCGATCTGACGGAACCAGTGCGGGAGGTGGAAAATGTCGCGCACGATTACATAGGCGCCGGCCACGTTCGCCGGGCTCATGCCGGTCGACTCTTTGAGTCGTTGAACGAAGGTGATGCCCATGTGGTTGACCAGGTCGTTGGCGATCTGGGTGCTGACGATTTCGCGCTTCAGACGGTGACGGCGCATGGCCGCGGAGAACTTGCTCACCAGGCTTGGCGGGAAAGCGGTTTCCATGTCGCGGGTCAGGTAGTCGTCGTCCGGCACCAGGGAGCCCAGCAACTGCTCCTTGAGGTCGATCTTGCTGTAGGAGATCAGCACCGACAGCTCGGCACGCGTCAGGCCATGGCCTTCGGCGATGCGTTCGTTGATCGCTTCCTCGGACGGCAGGAACTCGATGGCGCGGTCCAGCTTGCCGCGGCTTTCCAGGTCGTTCATCAAGCGCTTGTATTCGGCAATCCGCGGCAAGGCACGGCGAGCTGCCAGGGACAGCGCCTGCGTTTGCTTGTAGTTGTTGCCGAGCACCAGGTTGCCCACTTCGTCGGTCATGCTCGCCAGCAACAGGTTGCGTTGCTTGTCGGTCATGTCGCCGGCCTGAACCACTTCGTTCAACAGGATCTTGATGTTCACTTCGTGGTCGGAGCAGTCCACGCCACCAGCATTGTCGATGAAGTCGGTGTTGGAACCGCCACCATTGAGGCCGAATTCCACGCGACCGAGCTGGGTCATGCCCAGGTTACCGCCCTCGCCCACGACCTTGCAGCGCAGCTCGTTGCCGTTCACGCGCAGTGCATCGTTGGCCTTGTCGCCAACGTCGGCGTGGCTTTCGCTGCTGGCCTTGACATAGGTGCCGATGCCGCCGTTCCACAACAGGTCCACCGGCGCCTTGAGCAAGGCGTTCAGCAGTTCGGTCGGGGTCAGCTTGTCTGCCTTGATGTCGAAGCGCTCTTTCATCTGCGGGGAAATCGCGATGCTTTTGGCGCTACGGGAGAAGATCCCGCCACCCTCGGACATGATGCTGGTGTCGTAGTCCGACCAGGCCGAACGCGGCAGGTCGAACAGGCGCTGACGCTCAGCGAAGCTGTTGGCCGGCTGCGGGTTCGGGTCGATGAAGATGTGCAGGTGGTTGAACGCTGCGACCAGTTGCAGCTTGTCGGACATCAGCAAGCCGTTACCGAACACGTCGCCGGCCATGTCGCCGACGCCCACCACGGTGATGCTGTCTTCCTGGACGTTGATGCCGCGCTCGCGGAAGTGGCGTTGTACGCCCACCCACGCGCCCTTGGCGGTGATGCCCATTTTCTTGTGGTCGTAACCGGCGGAACCACCGGAGGCGAACGCGTCACCGAGCCAGAAACCGTAGTCGATGGCGATGCCGTTGGCGATGTCGGAGAAGGTCGCAGTGCCCTTGTCCGCAGCCACCACCAGGTACGGGTCATCGTCGTCATGGCGCACGACGTTGACCGGCGGTACCAGCGCACCGTCTTTGAGGTTGTCGGTAATGTCCAGCAGGCCGGAAATGAAGATGCGATAGCAGGCGATGCCCTCTGCCGCGATCTCGTCACGGCTGCCGCCCAATGGCAGGCGCCGTGGCAGGAAGCCGCCCTTCGCACCCACAGGCACGATGACCGAGTTCTTCACCTGCTGGGCTTTTACCAGGCCCAGGACTTCGGTACGGAAGTCTTCTTCACGATCAGACCAGCGCAGGCCGCCACGAGCGACATTGCCGAAGCGCAGGTGCACGCCTTCAACACGAGGCGAGTAGACGAAGATTTCGAACTTCGGTACTGGCTTTGGCAGCTCGGGAATCTGATGCGGGTTGAACTTGAAGCTGAAGTACGACTTGTTATGGCCGTTGGCATCAGTCTGGTAGAAGTTGGTGCGCAGCGTGGCCTTGATCAGGTCCAGGTAGCGACGCAGGATGCGGTCTTCGTTCAACACCTGGACATCGTCCAGTGCGGTGACGATGGCTTGTTCCAGACGTTGCTGCTTGTCTTCCAGATCGTCGCCGGTGAGCTTGCGCGCCAGATAGAAACGGGTCTTGAACAACCGGGTCAGCTCGCGAGCGATGTCGGTGTGGTTGTTCAGGGTGCTGGCGATGTAGCCCAGGTCGAAGCCCAGGCGGATCTGCTTCATGTAGCGCGCGTAGGCACGCAGCAGCGCCACGTCACGCCATGGCAGGCCGGCGGTCAGTACCAGGCGGTTGAACGCATCGTTCTCGGCATCGCCACGCACGATGTGGACGAACGCGTCCTGCAAGGTGTCGTTGAGTTGCTGGATATCGAGGTCCAGGCCTTCGGCGGCGGTGAAGGCGAAATCGTGAATCCAGAACTCGCGGCCATTGTTGTGGCGCAGGCGGTACGGGAACTCACCGAGCACACGCAGCCCGAGGTTTTCCAGGATCGGCAACACGTCGGACAGGGCCAGCGGGGTATCGGCGTGATACAGCTTGCAGTGCAGCTCGCGCTTGCCGGAGACCTGGCCCAGCGGCTGATAGAAGCTCATCACCAGCGGATTTTTTTCGTTCAGGCTCAACAGGTGCTGCATGTCGACCACAGCCGAATGCGCCGCGAAACGCTCGCGATAGCCGGCCGGGAAGCCTTTGGGGAAGTCTGCCAGCACGTTGGTGCCACTGGCTTCGCCGAAGCTTTCAACGGTGAGGCTGGCGTAGTCGTCCTGCCAGCTGCGGCAGGCCTGCACCACTTCTTTTTCCAGCAGGACCGGGTCGATGTCCAGGCGGTTCTTTGGATCAACCCGCAGAATCAGTTGCACACGGGCCAGCACGGACTCGGAGAAGAAGGTCCAGAACTCGCAGTCCGAGGCCTTCAGTCGATCCATCAGCACTTGCTGGATCTTCTGGCGCACTTCGGTGGAGTAGATGTCGCGCGGCACGTAGGCCAGGCAGTAGCAGAAACGACCGTACGGGTCTTTGCGCAGGAACACGCGAATCTTGTTGCGTTCCTGGATCTGCACGATCGACATCACGGTGGCGAACAGCTCGTCGACCGGGGTCTGGAACAGGTCGTCGCGTGGCAGTACTTCAACCACCTGCGCCAGTTCCTTGCCCAGGTGAGCCTTGGCCTGGAAGCCGGAGCGGCGTTCGATTTCCTCGACCTTACGGCGGATGTACGGAATGACCCGCACGCTCTCGCCATACACCGAAGAGGTGTACAGGCCCATGAAACGGCATTCCTTGATGACCTTGCCGTCGGCATCGATCTCACGGATCGACACGTAGTCAGGGTAAGCCGGACGGTGCACACGGCTTGGGTGCGCGGCCTTGGCGAACGACAGCAGGGTCGGTTCGCGCAGGTACTTCACGGCATAGTCTTCGATGCGCAGGTCGTCGTAGGTCAGGCCGGTGCGCAGCAATTTGGTCAGGCCAAGGAACGAATCCTGGTCGTAGACGATGTGGCCGCCATCGGCTTCATCGCTTACCACGAATTCTTCGTAGCCGAGGAAGGTGAAGTGGTTGCCCACCAGCCATTCCAGGAAGCTTTTGATTTCGTTCTTTTCTTCAGGGTCGACAGCAAACTGGCTGTTATCGAGGCCGGTCAGGATTTCCTGGACCTTGGCTTTCATCGGCTCGAAATCGGCGACCGCCACGCGGACCTCACCGAGCACCTGCTCCAGCTCTTTGCTCAACACGTTCAGTTCGGCCGCGTTGGCGCAGCGGTCGATTTCCAGGTACATCAGGGATTCCTGGAGAATCCCTTCGCCCTGGGTGCCTTTTGGCAGGATTTCCAGCAACTCGCCCTTGCTGCCGCGACGCACGCTCAGCACAGTGGTTTGCAGGGTATGAATGCTGTAGCCGCGACGGTTCAGCTCGGTACGCACCGAGTCCACCAGGAACGGCAGGTCGTGGTGCAGCACTTCGACCGCAGTGTGGGTCGACTGCCAGCCGTGGCGTTCGTAATCAGGGTTGTAGACGCGCACTTGCGGCTGCGCGTGATCGAAGCGCTCAAGCAGGCGCCACGCAGAAAGGGTGCACCCGGCGAGGTCGGACAACCGACGTTGAGTCAGCTCGTCGAGGGAAATGATGCCGAAAAATTGTTCAGCAAACAGCGCCACTTGTGGCAGTGCCTGTTCACTGATGTGCTGCGCCAGTGCCGCTTGCAGTTGGTGCTGGAAGTCGGCTTTGCTGGCTGCGGTGAAGAACGCCATCTGTGGTACTCCGCTTGGGCTTGTTATTGATGGAAGCGTCGCGTGCAAAACCCCTCGCGGGGCGATCCGTCACCCTGTTCCTGATTCTCGGGCAGAGGAAACAGGGTCACAGGTGGGTGAAGCTGGACGAGACACTCGGGTCACATTCACCTTCCATGAATGGGCATCTGCAAAAACCACTGCGCGATGGATTGCGCACTGTCTTTACGGGTATCCATTCGATGCGCAGCTTAACGAGTGCGACAATGTGCCTGCTTGCGGTGCTGCGACATATTCGGTCATCCGCACGCAGGTTGTAGGCTGCGCATCGAACAACACTAGCAGTCGTGTGACAAAAAGGCCGGCTTAAGCCCTGTTTTGCGGCGCATTCGTGCTGGAAGTGACCAGTAACGCCTCGGATGTTCACGACACATGCTCTGACACTCAGACGAGCAGAAATTCCCGGCGGCTGGCAGAATTGCCCTTTCTTCACCTCAACAACGCTCCTCGAGCCAGGATTTACCCATGCAAATGACCACCGCCCTGTTGATCGTCAACCCATGCGATGACGAAGAAGACAACATGGCCATGCTCGCCTGCCACAGCGAGCAGGGCGAGATGTTCCTGATGACCCGCTACCCGGACGAAGACGCGCTGGACATCACCCTGGACGGTGAGCCTTCGACCCTGGAAGGTGTAAAAGTGACCCTGAGCCCTACCCGCCTGCTGATCGAAATCGCTCCAGGGGATGTCGATGCGCTGAATGGGGATGATTGCCTGGAGATCATTCACAGCACTGCGGCGGGTGATCTGCCTGAGGTGGAGGAGACTTTGCAGAACATTCTCAAGGGGACCGGGACCTATATCAGCGAGCTTTGATGGCGTTCAGACGGGCCTCATCGCGGGCAAGCCCCGGCCCTGCAAATTTCAAACGATCTCTGCCATCATTTCCCTCACTTCACGCAAAAAGCCGTTAGTCGCCACCCCCCACCATGCATTAAAGTAATGCCCCCAGCCCTCGGCGTTATCGCAACGTCTGCGGTCACCCTTTCCAGGAACAGTCATCGATGGAACATCGTGAAGCGCTGCTCGCGCTGCGAACCTTTCTTTCAACGCAGATTCTCGGCCAGGAAAAACTCATCGAGCGCTTGCTCATCGCTTTGCTCGCCGACGGCCATATGCTCGTCGAGGGCGCTCCCGGGCTGGCTAAAACCAAGGCCATCAAGGAGCTCGCCGAGGGCATCGAGGCGCAGTTCCATCGAATCCAGTTCACCCCCGACCTGTTGCCCGCCGACATCACCGGCACGGAAATCTATCGGCCGGAAACCGGCAGTTTCGTGTTCCAGCAAGGGCCGATCTTCCATAACCTGGTGCTGGCTGACGAGATCAACCGGGCCCCGGCCAAGGTGCAGTCGGCGTTGCTGGAGGCCATGGCCGAGCGCCAGGTCAGCGTTGGGCGCAGTACTTATGACCTGTCGCCGCTGTTCCTGGTGATGGCGACGCAAAACCCCATCGAACAGGAAGGCACCTATCCCCTGCCCGAGGCCCAGCTTGACCGCTTCCTGATGCACGTGAAGATCGGCTTTCCGGATGCTGCAGTCGAGCGCCGGATCCTGCTGCAGGCCCGCGGCGAAGCGCTTAACGGCGAAACCAAACCCGAGCGTCGGGTCAGCCAGCAGGCGATCTTCGCCGCGCGCAAGGAAATCCTCGGGCTGTACATGGCTGACGCCGTGGAGGAGTACCTGGTGCAACTGGTCATGGCCACCCGCACCCCGGGCAAGTTCGATCCGGAGATGGCCGAGTGGATCGCTTATGGCGCAAGCCCGCGGGGCTCGATCGCCCTGGACCGCTGCGCCAGGGCTCATGCCTGGCTCGCGGGTCGCGACTTCGTCAGCCCGGAAGACATCCAGGCGGTGTTGTTCGACGTGTTGCGTCACCGCATCATTCTGTCCTTCGAAGCCGAAGCCGCAGGCATTGACCAGGACCGGGTGGTCCAGCGGATTCTCGACGTCGTAGCCGTCGCTTGACTCCGATGAACAGCCTCCCGCAGCCCGAGCCGGGTATTCGTGTCAGCCTCGCCGAATTGATCGAAATGCGCCATCGCGTGCGCGAGGTGCAGCTGTTTTCCACGCCGAGCCAGCGCAGCCCGTTGATTGGCCTGCATCACTCCAAGCTGCGCGGCCGGGGCGTGGATTTCGATCAGGTACGGGTCTACCAGGCAGGGGACGATGTGCGCACCATCGATTGGCGCGTGACCGCGCGCACTCAGGAACCCCACACCAAGTTGTTCCATGAAGAGCGCGAGCGGCCGATTTTTATCATGGTCGAACAGAGCCGCCGGCTGTTTTTCGGCTCCGGACTGATGTTCAAGTCGGTGCTGGCTGCCCAGGCAGCGAGCCTGATCGGCTGGGCTGCGTTGGGCCATAACGACCGCGTGGGCGGCCTGGTGTTCGGCGACAATGAGCATTACGAGATCAAGCCGCGCCGCAGCAAGCAAAGCCTGCTGCAACTGCTCAACCGCCTGGTGCGGGTCAACCAGTCCCTGCACACCGAGGGCGAGACCCATCGCGACGCCCTCAACCTGGCCCTGCGCCGCGCCCGGGAAGTGCTCCGTCCGGGCAGCCTGGTGATCGTGATCTGCGATGAGCGCGCCCTGACAGAAGGCTCCGAGCAACAGCTGAGCCTGTTATCCCGTCATTGCGACCTGCTGCTGCTGCCGGTGTCCGACCCACTCGATCATGCCCTGCCCGCTGCGGGGCTGTTGCGCTTCGCCGAGCGCGGCGCGCAACTGGAACTCGACACCCTCAACTTCGAGCTGCGCCAGGCCTATCGCGCCCAGGCTGAAGCGCGCGTCGCCCGCTGGGAACTGCTGGCGCAGAAGTTGCGGGTGCTGCTGATGCCCCTGAGCACCCAAAGTGAAATGGTCGAGCAACTGCGCGAGTACCTCAACCCGCAAAAACCGGGGAAAGGTCGATGAGCAGCCTCGAGCAATTGCAACCGCTGATCACCCCCTCCCCGATCGGTTTCTGGCCACCCGCGCCCGGCTGGTGGCTGCTGCTGTTGCTACTGCCACTGCTCGGCTTCGGCCTGTGGCAGCTGCGTCGGTTGATTCCCGACAAGCGCCCGATCGTGCGCGCCGAGCAACCGCTGGACCCGGTGCGTATCGCCGCCCTGGCGGAACTGGCCATGATGCCCAAGCCCTACGATGGCGCGCCGGCGGGCGCCTGGTTGCAGCAACTCAACGGGCTGCTCAAACGCCTGTGCCGCAACCACTACCCCTACAGCCAGAGCCACACGCTCAACGGGCGCAAATGGCTGGCGTTCCTCGATAACCGCTGCCCGGCTGCCGGACTGACGCGCTGGATGGTGCTGGTCGAAGGCGCCTACAAGCCCGAGTGCAAACTCGATGACAAGGCCATCGCCGGCCTGACCCAGGCCATCGACACCTGGATTCGCAAACATGTTTGAGTTCGCCTGGCCGTGGATCTTCGCCCTGCTGCCGCTGCCCTGGTTGATGCGGGTGCTGCTGCCGGTGGCCGACAGTGGCGAGCCCGCACTGAAAGTCAGCTTTCTCAATGACCTTGAAGGCCTGGCTCGACGTCGTGCCCGCGCCAATCTCCCGGCCTGGCGCCAGCAGGCACCGTACATTTTGCTGTGGCTGTTGTTACTGATAGCTGCTGCACGCCCGCAATGGCTCGGCGAGCCGCTGCCAATCGCCGCCAGTGGCCGCGACCTGCTGGTGGCCGTGGACGTCTCAGGCTCCATGGATTTCCCCGACATGCGCTGGCAGGACGAAGACATCAGCCGGTTGGTGCTGGTCCAGCACCTGCTGGGGGATTTTCTCGAAGGTCGCGAGGGCGATCGGGTCGGCCTGATCCTGTTCGGCAGTCAGGCCTACCTGCAAGCCCCGCTGACCTTTGACCGTCGCACCGTGCGGGTATGGCTTGACGAGGCGCGCATCGGCATCGCCGGCAAGAACACCGCTATTGGCGATGCCATTGGCCTGGCCCTGAAACGCCTGCGATTGCGCCCGGCCAACAGCCGCGTGTTGATCCTGGTCACGGACGGCGCCAACAATGGTGGCGAGATCGATCCGCTGACGGCCGCGCGCCTGGCCGCCAATGAGGGCGTAAAGATCTACCCGATCGGTATCGGCGCCGATCCCGAGGAAAGCGGCACTGCAGGTTTTCTCGGCGTCAACCCGAGCCTGGACCTGGACGAGCCGTCGCTCAACGCGATCGCCGAGGTCACCGGCGGCCGCTACTTCCGCGCACGCGACGGCAAGGAGCTGGAGTCGATCAAAGACACCCTCGACCAGCTGGAGCCGGTGACTCAGCAGCCGACCCAGGCGCGCCCGGCCCAATCGCTTTACCACTGGCCGCTGGCACTCGCGCTGGTGTTGAGCATGTTGCTGGTGGCCCGCGAACGCTGGCCAAACAACCTGCTGCAACGCCTGTTCACCAAGGAACTGTTCTTGCAATCGCAACTGCCCGACTGGCGCAAACGACTTGAGCGCCTGCGCCTGCGGAGACGCCGATGAGCGCGCTCTGGCCCTTCTGGTTCCGTCCCGCCTGGCTTCTGGTATTGCCGCTGCTGGCCTGGTTGCTGTGGCAGCTGTGGCACCGGCAAAAACGGGCGGGTCGCTGGCAGATGATCTTGCCGCCGGCCTTCCATGCGGCGCTGCTCAGTGGCGGCAGTGGACGCGATAGCAAGCTGCCTTGGGTGGCCCTCGGCCTGGCCTGGACGCTGGGGCTTGTGGCCCTGCTTGGGCCGGGTTGGGAGCGCGTCGAGCAAACCAGCCAGAAACCTGCCGACCCACTGGTGGTGGTGCTGGAGCTGACCCCGGAAATGCTCGCCACGGATGTGCCGCCAAACCGCCTGGAGCAAGCGCGGCGCAAGCTGTTCGATCTGCTGCAGCATCGCAGCGATGCGCAAACGGCGATCGTTGTCTATGCCGGCAGCGCCCATACACTGGTGCCCCTGACCGACGACCTGGCCACCAGCCGCAATCTTCTGGACGCACTCAAGCCATCGCTGATGCCGCAACCGGGCCATCGCGCTGACCTGGCGGTGGTCAAGGCACTTGCGCTGCTCAAGCAGGCGGCGCTTGGCGACGGACGCATCCTGCTGATTGGCGCCACCCTCACCGAACAGGAGCGTCAGGGCATTCGCCAGGCACTGGGGGGCCAGTCCACGCAATTGCTGATGCTCGGTATCGGCACCGCCGAGGGCGCGCCGATCACCCAGGAGGATGGCAGCTTCCTCAAGGACGACCAGGGCGCGATCCTGGTGCCTCGCCTCGACGAGCCCGGCCTCAAAGCGTTCGCCAACGCCATGGACGGCCGCTACCGCCACGCTCGCCTGGAGGACACCGACCTGCGGGCCCTGGGACTGTTCGACGGTCCGCGGGCAATGCGCAACGACGGCCAGACCCTGCGCCTCGACACCTGGGCGGATCAGGGTTACTGGCTGTTGTTGCCGCTGCTGTTGCTGGCGGCGTGCGCCGGTCGACGGGGCTGGCTGTTCTGCCTGCCGCTGCTGTTGCTGATGCCGCAGAAAAGTTATGCCTTCGAGTTCGAAGACCTGTGGTTGCGCCCGGACCAGCAAGGGCTGCACCTGCTCAAGCAGAAACGCCCGGCCGAGGCTGCGCAGCACTTCCAGGATCCGCAGTGGCAAGGTGTCGCGCTCTATGAGGCCGGCGACTACAGTGGCGCCGCCCAGCGGTTTGCCCAGGGCGACGACGCGCATGCCCACTACAATCGTGGCAATGCCCTGGCTCGCAGCGGCGAACTCGAAGCGGCACTGGACGCGTACGACCAGGCACTGGAACGCCAGCCGGATTTGCGTCCGGCGCTGACCAACAAGGCGCTGGTGGAAGACCTGCTCAAGCAGAAGACCACCCCGCCGGCGGTGGAGGCGCAGCAGGAACCCGACGACCCGTCACCGGCTTCCGAGCCCGAGCCGGCCCCTGGCGCCGCGACCCAGCCGGCCAGCGAAGGTGAGTCCGCCAGCGATGCACCGCAGGGCAGCCCGGAGCCCGGCGAAGATGAGCCGACCACCCCGCCAAAACCCGGGGCCGATGAAGTGCCCGGCAGCGAACTGGGCGACGAACAGCACACCACGCCGCCGTTGCGCCCGGCCGCCGAGGCGATTGACGGCGAGCAGCGCCAGGCCCTGGAGCAATGGCTGCGCAAGATCCCGGATGACCCGGGAGAGTTGCTCAGACGCAAATTCTGGTACGAACAGCAACAACATCAGGATCAGGGAACCACTCGATGAACCGCTTCACCGCCTCCTTACTCGCACTGCTGTGCTGCACCGTTCAAGCCCAGGCGGCGGGCCTGGTCGCCAGCGTCGATCGCGGCCGCCTGAGCTCCGGCGAGACCGTGGAGCTGACCCTGGAATCGGATGATGTGACCCAATTCGGCAAACCGGACCTGGCGCCACTGGAGCCCTTCTTCGAAGTACGCGGTACCCGCCAGGTCAACCAGCTCAATACCCTCAACGGTGATAACCAGGCCACCACCCGCTGGATCGTCACCCTGCTGCCCCGGCAGAACGGCAGCGTGGTCATTCCCTCGTTGCAGCTGGGCGATGCGCACAGCGAGCCACTTACCGTGCAAGTGGTCGAGGGCGAAACCCAGGACGGCGCGAAAAAGCTGCAGCCGGTTTTCCTCGAAGTCAGCCTGGATCAGACAAGCGTGTACGTGCAGGCCCAGGCGATCCTGACCTTGCGCATTTATCACTCGGTGTCGCTGTACGACGACAGCAGCCTGACGCCCTTGCAGATCCCCGATGCGCGCATCGAGCAATTGGGCGAGTCGCGGACCTACGAGAAAGTCATCAACGACCTGCGCCACGGCGTGATCGAGATGCGCTATGCCATCTACCCCCAGCACAGCGGCGAATTAACCATTCCGGCGCAGGTATTCAGCGCCACCCTGGTCGATACGCAACCGGCCCAGGACGGCGACGCCCAGGCACCGAAATCCGGAAAACTGATGCGCGTCGGCTCCCCGGCCATCCTGCTCGACGTCAAGGCCAAGCCCGCCACCTGGCCCGCCGACGTACCCTGGCTGCCGGCGCGCAGCATCAGCCTGAGCGAGAGCTGGAACCCACCTGCGGACCAGGCTCAAGTGGGCGATTCACTGACCCGCAGCCTGACCCTGAAGGCCGAGGGCCTGGCCAGTTCGCAGCTGCCACCGCTACCGGCCACCGAGATCAATGGGCTGCGCCGCTATCCCGATCAACCGGTACTGGCCAACCACAACGGTGAGCGCGGCCTGGTGGGCAGCCGCGAGGAACGCGAGGCCCTGGTACCGACCCGCAGCGGTGCGATCGAGTTGCCTGCCGTCGACGTGGTCTGGTGGAACACGTTCGAAGATCACCTGGAGCACACCAGCCTGGCCGCGCAAACCCTGCAGGTGGCCAACAACCCCAGCCTGGTGGTCGACACCCCCGCGAGCACCCCGCAAGCCATGAGCAGCGCCGACAGCGAAACCCTGTGGTGGTGGAAACTCAGCACGTTGCTTCTGGCCTGCACCACATTACTGGGGTTCGGCCTGTGGTGGCGTGCGCGCTGGCAACCGGCGATCCTGCGTGCTGCGCAGACAGGCCCGAGCCCACGCACCGTGCTCGACGAGCTCAAGCGCGCCTGCCAGGCCAACGATTCCCACGCCACCCGCCAGGCCCTGGATGCCTGGGCTCGACAACAACCGGAAACCCTGGCCGACATGGCCGCACGCTTCGTCCCGCTGTCCGATGCCCTGGACGGCCTCAATGGCGCCCTGTACAGCGAGACCGGCCAGTATTGGCAAGGCGATGACCTGTGGCGGGCGATCAAGGCGATCCCGATTGCCGAGCGGGTCCAGGACCCGGTGGGCGACAGTGGCCTGCCGCCGTTGTATCCCAAATAAGATCAAAAGATCGCAGCCTGCCGCAGCTCCTGCAAAAGGACGGCGTACACCCGTAGGAGCTGCCGCAGGCTGCGATCTTTTCTGCCTTACGGCATTCCTGACTTTTTGCCAGTAAACTCTCCCCCTTTCGCCGCTTTCATTGTTCACGCGGCCATCACCTTATCTCCAACGGAGTTTGCCTTGCGTCTGTTCCACACCTCCGACTGGCACCTTGGGCAAAACCTGCACGGGCAGGAACGCGATTTCGAACACGGCTGCTTTCTTGACTGGCTGCTGCGCCAACTGAAACTCGACCAGCCTGATGTGCTGCTGATCGCCGGCGACGTGTTCGACACCGTCAACCCGCCGGTCAAGGCCCAGGAACGCCTCTACGACTTCATCGTCAGCGCCCATGAGCAGCAACCCAAGCTGACCATTGTGATGATCGCCGGCAACCACGATTCCGGTTCACGTATCGAACTGCCAGCCCCCTTGATGCGCCGCTTGCGCACGCATGCCCTGGGTCGGGTGCTGTGGCTCGACGACGGGCAGCTCGACGCCGAACGCCTGCTGCTGCCGCTGCCCAATGCCAAAGGCAAGGTCGTAGGCTGGTGCCTGGCGCTGCCGTTCCTGCGCCCGGCGGAAGTCACCGGCGCGCAGTTGGGCGACAACTACCTGCGCGGGATCGGCCAGGTGCACGAATGGCTGATCGCCGCCGCCAACGCCAAGCGCAAGCCCGGGCAGGCGCTGATCGCCATCAGCCACGCCCACATGGCCGGCGGCTCGGTGTCCGAAGACTCCGAGCGCAGCCTGATCATCGGCAATGCCGAAGCGCTGCCGGCCAGCCTGTTCGGCCCAAGCATCAGCTACGTGGCACTGGGTCATCTGCACAAGCCGCAGAAGGTCAACGGCGAAGAACGGATCCGCTACAGCGGCTCGCCGATCCCCTTGTCGTTTTCCGAAATCGGTTATCGGCACCAGATCCTCGACATCACGCTGGATGGCGAGACCCTGGTCAGCGTCGAACCCAAGCTCATCCCCCGGGCGGTCAACCTGCAGCGCATCGGCCCCGCGCCCCTGGCGGACATTCTCCTGCAACTGGCCGACTTGCCGAACATCGACCTGCTGGCCGACGTCCAGCGCCAGCCCTGGCTGGAGGTGCGCGTGCGCCTCGACGAGCCGCAGCCGGACTTGCGCCACCAGGTCGAGACCGCCCTGCAAGGCAAGGCCGTGCGCCTGGTGCGCATCGCCGCCGAGTACGCCGGCAATGGCGGGCGCGACGGTGCCGATGACGCCATGGCGCTGATCGAACTGGACCAGCTCACGCCGCAGGAACTGTTCAGCCGCGCCTGGCAGGACAACTACGGGAGTGAGGTCGATGAGCAGACGCTCAAAGACTTCGCCGAGTTATTGCAGGACGTTCAGACCGAGAGCGAACAGCCATGAAGATCCTCGCGATCCGCCTGAAAAACCTCGCCTCCCTGGCCGGGCCATTTGAAATCGACTTCACCGCCGAGCCGTTGGCCAGCGCGGGTCTGTTCGCCATCACCGGGCCCACCGGTGCCGGCAAAAGTACTTTGCTCGATGCCCTGTGCCTGGCGTTGTTCGGCGCCGTGCCACGGCTGAGCAATGCCCAGGTGTCCGCCAAGGCCCCCGACGCCGACGGCGAAATCAGTACCGGCGACCCACGCACCCTGCTGCGTCGCGGTACGGGCGAAGGCTATGCCGAAGTCGACTTCGTCGGCATCGACGGCCGCCGCTACCGCGCGCGCTGGGAAGCCAATCGCGCTCGGGAGAAAGCCGGTGGCAAGCTGCAGGCCAGTCGCCAGAGCCTGCGCGACCTCGACCAGGATCAATTGCTGGCCAGTCAGAAGGTCGAATTCAAGGTGCAGCTTGAAGCCGTTCTGGGCCTGAATTTCGAGCAGTTCACCCGCGCCGTCCTGCTCGCCCAGAGCGAATTCAGCGCCTTCCTCAAGGCCAACGACAACGAACGCAGCGAACTGCTGGAGAAACTCACCGACACGGCCTTGTACACCCGTCTCGGTCGTCGCGCGTTCGACAAGACCAGGGACGCCCGTGAGGCCCACAAGTTGCTGCAGGACCAGGCCACCGGCGTGACGCCGCTGCCGCCCGAAGCTCGCGCCGAACTCGATGAACGTTTCAACCAGGCGCAGCAGCAACTCAAGCACCAGCAGGCGCAACTCAAGCAGCTTGAGTTGCAGCACACCTGGCTCAAGGAACTGCGCCATTTGCAGGACGAACAACGGGGCGCCACCGAACAATGGACCAGCGCCCAACAGGATTGGCAGCACCTGGCCGGCGATCGTTTGAAGTTGACCCGCCTGGAGCAACTGGCGCCACAAAGGCACCAGTTCGCCCGCCAGAGCGAACTCAAGGCCCGGCTTGCGCCGTTGGCTGCACAGATTCAGCAGCAGACCCGGCAACAACAGGATCTGCAGGCGCGCCAGGCACAACTCGAACAGAGCCTGGGCAATGCACAAGCAGCGCTGAGCGAGGCACAGGCTCAGCACACATCGGGCGCGCCACTGCTGCGCCAGGCCTTCGAAGCACAAAGCAGCCTCGCCCGCCTGATCAAGGACACCGGCCTCAGCGCCGAACGCAAGCAGCAAGCCGAACAGGCCTGCACCGAAGGTCAAAA
This sequence comes from Pseudomonas sp. ES3-33, assembly GCF_000952175.1. Lineage (NCBI taxonomy): Bacteria > Pseudomonadati > Pseudomonadota > Gammaproteobacteria > Pseudomonadales > Pseudomonadaceae > Pseudomonas > Pseudomonas sp. ES3-33. Next base: position 383,897 of record NZ_JZRI01000044.1, read on the forward strand.
CACCATTCAAGGGCTGCTCGATCAGCAGCAACGAGTGGTCGAACGCCTGCAGCGCATTGGCGCCGAGCTTGAGCAAAGCACTCACCTGGCCCCGCTGAGCGATGCCTGGAATGCCTACCGCGACCGCTTGCAGCAATTGATGCTGATCGGTAATCGCCTGAACAAGGGCCAGGCGGAGTTGGCGTCCCTGGAGCAACACGCCAGCCAGGCCGCTGCAGAATGGGCCGGGCAAAAACACAATCTGGAAGTGCTCTACAAAGAGGCTGGTGCCGAGCCGGAGGCGGTGGCCGAACAGATCCAGTTGCTCGGCAATCTGTTGCAGGACAATCGCAAGCAACTGCGCGCATTCGAAGAACTGACGCGACTGTGGGCCAGCCAGCAGGCGCTCGACCAACGCGTCGCCGAACTGCAGCAGCGCCAGGGCGCAGCCCAGCAGGAACGCGAGCGGCTGACCCAGGACGGGGTCAAGACCAGGAACGAACTGGCTGTCGCCGAACAGACCCTGACCGTCACCCGTGAACTGCTCGAGCGCCAGCGCCTGGCCCGCAGCGCCAGTGTCGAAGAGCTGCGCGAGCAATTGCAGGACGATCAGCCCTGCCCAGTCTGCGGCAGCCCCGACCATCCTTATCATCAGCCCGAGGCGTTGTTGCAAAGCCTGGGCCGCCACGATGAGAGTGAACAGGCCAACGCCCAGCAAGCGGTGGATGCGCTCAAGGAAAAACTCACGGACCTGCGCACCGAGGTCGGCGGCGTCATCGCCCAGCAAAAGGAGTTGCTGCAACAGCAGGAGCAACTGGTCGCGCAACAAGGCAGCCTGGCGCCGAGCCTCGAAGCGCACCCGCTGTCGGCCCAGCTGTTCAACCAGGACGGCGCTCGGCGCGATGCCTGGCTGGCCCAGCAAAACAGCCAGTTAAACCAGAGCATCAGCCAGGACGAACAGCGCCAAACCGCCCTGCTCACCCTGCAACAGGACGCCGCGCGCCTGCAACAGCAGCTGCGCAACGCCGAGACCGCGAGCCAGCAGGCGACCCAGCACCTGGCCAATCAGCAACGCGAGCTGGGCAATGATCGCCAGCGCCTGGATGAGGAACTGAGCGCCTTCAGCAGCCTGCTCCCCGCCCAGACGCTGGACGCCTTGCGCAATGAGCCGGCCGCGACCTTCATGCAGCTGGACCGGCAGATCACCCAGCGCCTGGAACAGCTTGATCAGCAACGCGACGAACTCAGTGAGCAGCAACAACGCCAGCAGACGCTGGAGAAGGAACAGGATCGCCAACTGACGCGCGTCCAGCAGCTGGAAGCGGCGCTGCAGCAGTTCAACGCCCTCGCCGAGCAGCAACAGGCCTGCCAACAGCAACTTGCCCAGTTGTTGGGTGCCCATGACAGCGCCGAACACTGGCAGCAGCAACTGGATCAGGCGGTTGAGCAGGCGCGCAATGCCCAATCGGCAGTCAGCCAGGACCTGCAATCGGTGCGCACGGGCCTGGTGCAGTTGGCCGCCGAGCTCAAGGCGCAGCAGGAGCACCTGATCGCCCTGGAAGCCGAAGAGCGCGAGCTGAGTGCGAAGATCGTCGACTGGCGCGCCTTGCACCCGGAGCTGGATGACGGCGGGCTTGAACAGCTACTTGGCGTCGACGACCAGCAGCTCGGCCAATTACGTCAACGCTTGCAGCTCAATGAAAAAGCCCTGGAGCAAGCCAAGGTGCTGCTGCATGAGCGCGACAAGCGCCTGGCCAGTCATCAGGCGCAGCACAACGGCAATCTGGACGCAGAGCAACTGGCGACCGCGCTCGCCGAGCTGCAGGGCCAGCTCGCCGCCAGCGAACACCTTTGCGCCGAGTTGCGCGCCGAGCAGGCGGAGGACCAACGCCGGCAGACCGCCAATCAGGCACTGGCGCAACGAATTGCCGACGCCTATGCCGAATACCAGCGCTGGGCGCGGCTCAGCGCGCTGATCGGCTCGGCCACCGGCGACACCTTCCGCAAGATCGCCCAGGCTTACAACCTCGACTTGCTGGTGCACCACGCCAACGTGCAGTTGCGCCAGCTGGTGCGGCGCTATCGCTTGAAGCGCGGTGGCAGCATGCTCGGTCTGCTGGTGATGGACACCGAGATGGGCGATGAGCTGCGGTCCGTGCATTCGCTGTCCGGCGGCGAGACCTTCCTGGTGTCATTGGCCCTGGCCCTGGGCCTGGCATCGATGGCCTCGAGCACCCTGAAGATCGAATCGCTGTTCATCGACGAAGGCTTCGGCAGCCTCGATCCGGAATCCCTGCAACTGGCCATGGACGCCCTCGACGGCCTGCAGGCCCAGGGTCGCAAGGTCGCGGTGATTTCCCACGTACAGGAAATGCATGAGCGGATTCCGGTGCAGATCCAGGTCCACCGCCAGGGCAATGGCCTGAGTACCCTGGAGGTCAAATGACTACGCTCTACTCCTTCCGCCGTTGCCCATACGCCATGCGGGCACGCATGGCCCTGCGCTACTCGGCGGTGGTCGTGGACATCGTCGAGGTCAGCCTGAAGGCCAAGCCTCCGGAGATGCTCGCACTGTCGGCCAAGGGCACGGTGCCGGTGCTGAGCATCGACGGCGCGGTGATCGATGAGAGCCTGGCGATCATGCGCTGGGCACTGGAACAGAACGATCCGGCGGACTGGTCGCTCAAGGATGATCCTGCCGGTCAGGCGCAGACCCGTGCGTTGATCGAGGAGAACGACCAGGCGTTCAAGGTGCACCTCAATCACTACAAGTACGCCGAGCGTTATCCCGAACAGCCGATGGCGTTCTACCGGGCCGAGGGTGAGAAATTCTTGAGCAAACTGGATGAGATGCTGCAGCGTAATGACTACTTGCTGGCCGATCATCCGTGTCTGGCGGATGTGGCATTGCTGCCGTTCGTGCGGCAATTTGCGCACGTGGACAGGGAGTGGTTTGCGCAGACGCCGTATGTTCGGTTGCAGGCCTGGTTGCAGCGCTTCATCGAATCAGAGTTGTTCACCTCAATCATGCACAAATGAACCCCCGTGTACCCGTATGCCCGCGGGTTCGGTGGGTTAGGCCAACACTTCACACATCCGCAGCACCGCGCAATCCACCTGGAACGGCCCGAAAAAATCACCGGCGCGTTTGGCAGGAGGGTTTCCAGCCATGAGCCCCAGGGACTTGGCGGTCTGAATATTGTGAGCCATGTTGTGATTGGCTTCGATTGACCGTGCTACAGCGCCAGCCGAGCCTTGCCCGACGCCTGCCAGTGACGTGACATTGGTCATAAACGCCAAAAAAGCCACCACCCCGAGTTTGCTGCCTTTCATGACCCTGCCACTCCCGCCACGTCTGGGTGATCAACCACGGCGTTCTGCACGCGGTGTTCAAACTGGATGGCGGGATAAGCGACCTGAATCGGTGCTTCAAAATCATGCTGCATGTGCGCCGAGATACTGACGAACGACACCAGGACCACGTAGAGACCGATGGCCAGGTAGGCGCCGTGTTTGGCGGAGGTGAGGATTGCGCTGGCCATGGTGTTCTCCCGTGGGCATGTTTCAGAGCCCACAGGATCAATCAAAAACCCCGGGCCAACCACTCAGGGTTTTCCATAGTGATCATCAGCTTGCTTGATCATTAAACCCGTCTATCGCGACGTTTAAACAAACCAATGAGCACACGCGCGCGTAGGAGCTGCCGAAGGCTGCGATCTTTTGACTTTGATCTTTAAAAAGCAAGATCAAAAGATCGCAGCCTTCGGCAGCTCCTACGGGGGGAGTGCGAAGAAATTCGTGGATTTCAGGCTTGGGTTTTGTGATCCAGCGCAGCATAGAAGTTGGCGCTCTGCTGCAGGTATTTCTGGGTGTAGCTCTGGGTGTGGGATTTTTTGTTGCTGATTTCCACGCTGGCGCTGGTGGGCAACACAACGGTAGCGGAAATGGCGGATGCGGCGATTACGGAGAAGAGATTGAAGTTCATGGCGGTAATCCTCGGAGTCAGTTGGCTTACTTGCCCGGTGGGGCCGTGAAGCAAACTTAACCTCCGAGGGTTAGCGTCCTGAAATGCTTTGTAGCACTTCCAGATATCAGCCTCATTGATAGAACAGCGCAAGCCCCATCAGCCGGGGGCTGCGGCCTATTGACGCACCAGAAACTTGAGGTCGCTGGGGGCATCCATTGGCAGCTTCTGCACGGTTTTACCCAGCAGACCGCTCTGGGCATCGCGTTCGACCACGACAATCTGGTTGCTCTTCTGATTGGCAATCAGCAGGAACTTGCCGCTTGGGTCGAGGGCGAACTCGCGCGGGTGGTCGCCTTCCACCGAGCGCCGCTGCAGCTCCTTGAGCTGGCCAGTGCCAGGATCGATGGCGAACACCAGCAGCTCGTTAGCGGTACCCCGGTTGCTGACATACAGGAACTTGCCATCCGCCGAAGCATGCAGCGCAGCGGCGGCTTTGTCCGATGCCGGCTGGCCGGCGGCCAGCTCGACCATTTGCGTCTGCGCAAGCTTGCCGTCCTGATAGTCAAAGACGGCCACTTGCGCACTCATTTCCATGGTCAGCCAGGCATGCTTGCCATTGCCGCTGAACAGCAAGTGCCGCGGCCCACTACCGGGTGGTAACTGGACGGACGCAGGGGTGGCTGCCACCAGCGGCAAATCCGGATTGGCCTTGGGGTCGAAGCGATAGACAAACACCTTATCGGCGCCCAGGTCGTTGGAAAAGACGTAGTTGCCGTCTGGCGAAGATACGGTCGAATGCACGTGCGCCGACATCTGCCGCTCGGGGTTGACCCGGCTTGAGGCATGGCTGCTCAACTGCACCACGGTTTTCAGCTTGCCATCCGCGCCCACCGGCAACACCGCCAGAGTGCCGCCCGGGTCTTCGACCACGGAATAATTGCTGACGAACAAGTGGCTGGCGTCTGCACTGAGGCTTGAATGAGTCGGCTCGTTGCCCAGGCTCTGCACCTGATTGATCAGGCTCAGGGCATGGGTTTTCGGATCGATCGAGTAGCTGCTGACCCGCCCGACCGGGTCTTTCTGGCCGGGGCCGTTTTCGTTGACCACGAACAGGTGACGCTGGTCCCGGGACAAGGTCAGCCAGGAAGGATTTTCACTCTCGACCACCTGCAGCGGCTTCGCGTCGATCTGGCCGGTGGCGCTGTCGAAGTTCAGGCGGTAGATGCCCTGACTCGCGCCGGCGGTGTAGGTGCCAACCAGCAACTGGTAATCCGCCGGGGGTGCTGCCTGCACACCCATGGCGCCCACACTGCCAGCCATCAGCAACGGCCAGAAATTACGCATCCGCATGCTCGTCGTCCTCCTCGTTGTCACCGCCGATGGCTTCCATCGGCACCAGGCGGTGCTCGCCGGAGTCGCCGGTGATGATCCAGCTCTTCAAGGCCGCATCAAACGTCGCCGCCTGGATTTGCGCCATGCTGAACGCCCACCGCTTGAGCGCACGGCCGTCCATGCATTCGATATGCAGGTTATCGTCGTCATCGAGAGAGAAATCGAAGGCATGCAGCCCGTCGATTTCCAGCATGTCGCAGTGTTCGAGGGCGTTGAGCAAGGTATCGGTCATGGCAGTCAATCTTCAAAAGAAAGACGCAATGATAGCTCAATGCGGTGGTCGGGATTATCCTGCCCACCACCCCTATATCACACACCCTCCCCGTAGGAGCTGCCGCAGGCTGCGATCTTTTGATCTGCTTTGTCGCAATTTCAAGATATTTAAAATCAAAAGATCAAAAGATCAAAAGATCGCAGCCTGCGGCAGCTCCTTGTATC